>VAWY01000032.1 GCA_005888335.1 Actinomycetota bacterium | reverse complement strand
TGGGTGTGTTCTCGTTCAACTACGTCTTCACCCAGACGCTGCTGGCCACCCACCCCGAGATCCAGGTCATCCGATGACGGCGGCGCTCACCGGCTTTGGGGAGATGGCGAAGTTCGCCGGCCGGATCCTGGGGCTCGTCTACAGCGGGCGCGTGTTCCGCTTCTTCGGCGAGGCGCTGCGCCAGTGCGGCATCCTGATCATCTCCTCGACGCTCGTCATCTGGGGCCTCGTCTTCATCAGCGGCCTCGAGTGCGGCATCGAGGGCGCCTACTTCAACCGCGCGACCGGGGTCCCCGCGTACGCCGGCGTCTTCGCCGCCTGGTGCGACCTGCGCGAGATCGTGCCCTACGCCTTCGGCTACATGATGGCCGCGAAGGTCGGCACGGGGATCGTCGCCGAGCTGGGGTCGATGCGCATCAGCGATGAGATCGACGCGCTCGAGGTCATGGGCATCGACTCGGTGCTGTTCCTGTGCGCGACGCGGCTGCTCGCCGCCTGGATGGTCCTGCCCTTCATGTACATGGCCGCCGTCGGCGCCGGCTTCTTCGCCAGCTACCTGGCCGTCGTCAAGCAGGTGGGTGACGTCTCCGAGGGCGGCTACTTCCTCATCTTCTGGATGTTCCAGAACCCACCCGACCTCATCTACAGCGTGACCAAGGGCATGGTGATGGCCACCGCGATCGTGCTCGTCGGCTGCTACTACGGCTACCACGCCTCCGGCGGGCCGGTCGGCGTCGGCACCGCGACCGCCAAGTCCATGGTCCTGAACATCGTGCTCGTGCACCTCATCGGGATGCTCGGCACGCAGGTCTTCTGGGGCGCCAACCCGCGCGCCCCGATCGGAGGCTGACGATGCTCACGCTCATCCAGACCACGACGAGGACCGCGCGCCGGCGCGCCCGCGCCGATCTGCGCGCGCAGATCGCCCGCCTCGAGCATCAACTGGCCGACGCGGTCATGGCCGGCGCCCCCTCGCCCGGCCCGCGCGGCGGCCGGGCGGGCCCGCGCATGCTCGGGCTCGCCGAGCTCGAGGCCGAGCGCGACGCGCTGAGCGCCGACCTGGCCGCCGTGCGCGCCGCGGCGGCGGCGACGGCCGACGCCCAGGAGGCGGCCCGCCGGCGCCTCGAGGCCATGCTCGCCCGCCCGCGCGAGCACCGCTTCGCGCGCCTGGCGCTCGCCGACCTCGGCGAGCCGGGCTGCGGCGTCTACATGGTCCGCCCTCGCCTCGGCCTGATCGGCATGCTCGCCGGCTGGTGGCAGGTCAAGCTCTCGTCGGGCTGCCCGTTATCCGTTAGCCCCGCCGCGCAGGTCTAGAAGCGCAGCACGGCGCCGACGCCGCCGTGCGGCCCGAGGTCCGGGTGCTCGACGGGGTCGATGACCAGCACCTCGGCGTCCTGCAGCACCGCCGCCTCGGCCGCGTTCTCGAGGATGTCGTCGCGCCGCTCGAGGGGCGTGCCGTCGATGGGGCACTCGTCCTCGCCGACGCCGAACCAGCCGTCGGCCGGGCAGACCACGCCGGTCAGCGCGCGACCCTGCTCGTAGAGCAGCACCTCGACGCGGCGCTCGTTGAGCGCGGCCAGCACGTCGTTGAGGCCGGCGGCCGCGCGCACGCCGCGGCCGAGGCCCTCGCGCAGGCGCTCGAGCGCCTCGCCGACCTTGCGCGCGTGGACCTCGGCCAGGACCTCGGCGGCCGCCCGGCGGACGGCGTCGGCCGTCGCCGAGGACACGTCGACGTCGATCTCGCCGACGAGGCGCTCGCGCACGTACGGGTGCAGGCGGTCGACGATCGCCGAGCGGTATTCGTCGCGGACGTCGAGCACGAGCGCGTCGTAGCCGCGCGTCTTGAGCAGCGCGAGGAGCGCATGCCCCGCGTGCTCGAAGTGCGCCCTGGCCTCGTCGTCGGTGGCGGTGCGATGCCGGCGCTCGTGGACATGTCCCGCGTCGCGCGGCGGGCGTAGCTCGGGAGCGTCGGGGTCGAGCTCTTCCAGCGACTCGGCGGTGCCGTGGAACAGGCGCAGGTTGTGGCGGTCGATGAGCGCGACGGCCACGTGCTGCGCCGCGCCCAGCCGCACGAGCGGCTCGATCCACGGCGAGTCGTCGATCGTCACGTGGGTGGCGACCGGCCGCGGCAGCTTGACCACCTCGAACAGGTCGGCGGGCCCGCACACGAAGACCGCGACGGCGCGCGCGCCCTTGGCGTCGAGACCGTCGTCGAGCAGCGCTGCCCGCGCGCGCTCGATGTCCTCGCGGATCGCGACCCGCGCGTCGTGCTCGAGACCGGCCTCGTCGGCCATCCGCGCGGCGGCGTCGAGCGCCGAGGTCAGCTCGCTCTCGCGCGCGGGCGGCGTGGCGAACTCCGTCGGCTCGAGATCGAGGTAGAGGCTGAGCACCCTGGCGCCCTGCGGCTTGAGCGCGGCGAGGCGCCGCAGCCGGGACGCGTCGACGTCGTTGACCAGCATGCCCGGGGACCTACCCGGGGCGCGCCGGGGCTAACGGAGGGCGCTGGTACCGTCGGACGGCCGATGCCGCCCGCCGCCGACACGGCCCTGCGCCGCACGCCGCTCTACGACCGCCACGTCGCCGCCGGCGCCCGGCTCGTCCCCTTCGCGGGCTGGGAGATGCCCGTCCAGTACGAGTCCGTCAAGGCCGAGCATCTGGCCGTGCGCGGGTCATGCGGCGTCTTCGACGTCTCGCACATGGGCGAGATCGAGACACGCGGCGCCGACGCCACGCGCTTCCTGCAGCACGTCCTCAGCAACGACGTCGAGAAGGTCGCGACGATCGGCGGGGCGCAGTACTCGCTCCTCTGCCGCGAGGACGGCGGCGTGCTGGACGACCTCTTCTCCTACCGGCTGGAGCCCGACCGCTGGCTGACGGTCACCAACGCCGCCAACCACCACCGCGACCTCGAGTGGTTTCGCCGCAACGCCGGCGACTTCGACGTCGAGATCGAGGACCGCCTCGACGACTTCGCGATGCTCGCCGTCCAGGGGCCGCTCGCCCGCGAGATCGTCCAGGCGCTCGCCGACGGGCCGCTGCCGCCGCGCTTCACCGCACGCGAGCAGCAGATCGGCACGACGCGCGTGCTCGTCTGCGGCACGGGCTACACGGGCGAGGAGGGCGTCGAGCTGCTCGTCGCGCCCGAGGACGCGGGCGGGGTCTGGGACGCGATCGTCGGCCGCGGCGCCGTCCCCGCGGGGCTCGGCGCCCGCGACACCCTGCGCCTCGAGGTCTGCTACCACCTCTACGGCAACGACCTGATGGAGTCGCGCGGGCCGATCGAGGCCGGGCTCGGGTGGGCGTGCAAGGAGGACACGGGCTTCGTCGGGTCCGACGCCGTGCGCGCCGTCCGCGAGGCGGGACCGCGCGAGAAGCTCGTCGCCTTCACGATGGAGGAGGGCATCCCGCGTCAGGGCAATCCCATCGTCCGCGGCGGCGAGGTCACGAGCGGGACGATGTCGCCCTCGCTGGGGGTCGGGATCGGGATGGGCTACGTCCCGGCCGCCCGCGCCGAGCCGGGCACGCGCCTCGAGGTCGACGTCCGTGGCAAGGTGCGCGCCGCGACCGTGAAGCCCAAGCCCCTGTACTCAAGGAGCTGAACCCTTGGCCGACGCCAACTACCCCGACGACCTGCTCTACCACACCGAGCACGACTGGGTGCGCATCGACGGCGACGTCGCGACGTTCGGGATCACCTGGTACGCCCAGGACTCGCTCGGGGAGATCGTGTTCTTCGATCCGCCCGAGGTCGGCTCGACCGTGACCAAGGACGAGCCCTACGCGGAGGTCGAGTCCGTCAAGGCCGTCTCCGACGTCTACGCGCCGCTTTCGGGCGAGATCGTCGAGGTCAACACCGCGCTGGGCGACAAGCCCGAGGCCATCAACGACGACCCCTATGGTGAGGGGTGGCTGGTCAAGGTCCGGCTGTCCGACCCGTCGGAGACCGACCAGCTCATGGACGCCGCCGCCTACACCGCCTCCTTGCCTTGAGCCGATACACCGCCGTCACCCCCGCCGACCTCGAGGCGATGCTCGCCGAGATCGGGGTGGGCTCCCTCGACGAGCTCTTCGCCGCGCAGGTCCCCGAGGGGGTGCGCCTGGGCCGCGAGCTCGACCTCCCCGCCGGGCTGCCCGAGCAGGACGTCTACGCCCACCTGCGCGAGCTGGCCGAGCGCAACGTCTCGGTCGAGGACGAGCTCTCGTTCCTCGGCGGCGGCATGTACGACCACTACGTCCCGGCGCTCATCGACATGCTCATCGAGCGGTCGGAGTTCCTGACGCCGTACACGCCCTACCAGCCGGAGATCTCGCAGGGCGGGCTGCAGGTGATGTTCGAGTACCAGACCGCCATCTGCGAGCTGACCGCGCTGCCCGTCTCCAACGCGAGCGTCTACGAGGGCCCCAGCGCGGTGGCGGCCGCCGGCTACCTCGCCAAGCTCGCCAACGGCCGGCCGCGGTTCGTCGTCTCGGCGGGCCTGCACCCGCACTCGCGCGAGACGCTGCGCACGATGGCGCACGGCTACGGCGCCGAGCTCGTCGAGGTGCCGCTGCGCGACGGCGTCACCGACCCGGGCGCCTGGGCGCGCGCCATGGACGACCGGACCGGCGCCGTCTTCTTCCAGAACCCCAACTTCTACGGCGCGGTCGAGGACGCGGAGACGCTGGCCGCGGCGGCCCAGGACGCGATCGTCGTCGGCTCCTACGACGCGATCACCCTCGGCGTGCTCAAGCCGCCCGGCGAGTGCGGCGTCGACGTCGCCGTCGGCGAGGGCCAGCCGCTGGGCAACCGCCTGGACTTCGGCGGGCCGTCGTTCGGCTGGTTCGCCGCCACCGAGCCCTACCTGCGCCGGATGCCCGGGCGCATCGCCGGCGAGACGCGCGACGTCGACGGCCGCCGCGGGTTCGTGCTGACGCTGCAGACGCGCGAGCAGCACATCCGCCGCGAGAAGGCGACGTCGAACATCTGCACGGCGCAGGCGCTCAACGCGCTCGGCGGCGTCGTCTACCTCACGTGGCTGGGCCGGCAGGGGATCGTCGAGCTCGGCGAGCTGCTGCTGCAGCGCACCGCCTACGCGCGCGACGCGCTGTGCGCGCTCGACGGCGTCGAGCCGTGGCACACCCAGCCGGTGATCCGCGAGTTCGCGGTCCGCCTCGATGCGCCGGCCGAGCGCGTTGTCGAGCGCTGCCGCGAGCAGGGCGTCAACCCCGGCCTGCCGATCGAGGACGACGGCCTGCTGGTCGCCATCACCGAGCGCCGCACGCGCGCGGACATCGACCGGCTGGTCGAGGTCGTCGGCGCCGCGGTGGCGGCGGAGCGGGGCGCGGTGGTGCGGGCATGAGTCGCAACGGGAAGCTCAGCGACAACGAGCTGCACGCCGACCCGGGCATCGAGATCCACGCGCACGCGGGGCGCAAGGTGCGCACCGAGCGCGAGACGCGCACGGTCTTCGAGAAGGGCGCGCCCGGTCGCCGCGCGTTCGTCTGCCCGGAGCTCGACGTCCCCGCCCGCGACGGCCTGCTGTCCGAGCGCTTCCGCCGCGCCGAGCCGCCGCGGCTGCCCGAGCTCTCGGAGCCCGAGATCGTGCGCCACTACGTGAACCTGTCGAAGCGCAACTTCGACCTCGACTCGGGCTTCTACCCGCTCGGCTCGTGCACGATGAAGCACAACCCGCGCCTGCACGAGCGCGTCGCGGCGCTGCCCGGCCACGCGCGGCTGCACCCGCTGCAGGACCCGGCGCGCGCGCAGGGCGCGCTCGAGCTGATGTGGAACCTCGAGCGGGCGCTGAGCGAGATCGCCGGCCTGCCGCACGTCTCGCTGCAGCCGAGCGCGGGCTCGCACGGCGAGTTGGCCGGCGTCCTGCTGACGCGCGCCTACCACGAGGACCGCGGCGAGCGGCGCACGAAGGTCCTCACGCCCGACACGGCGCACGGGACCAACCCCGCGACGGTGACGATGGCCGGGCTGGAAGTCGTCAAGGTCGGGACCAATGCGGACGGCGGGGTGGACCTCGACGACCTGCGCGCCAAGGCCGACGAGGACACCGCGTGCCTGATGCTCACCAACCCCAACACACTGGGCATCTTCGACGCCAACATCGAGGAGATCGCGCGGATCGTCCTGGGCATCTTCGACGCCAACATCGAGGAGATCGCGCGGATCGTCCACGGCGTCGGCGCGACGCTCTACTACGACGGCGCGAACCTCAACGCGGTGATGGGCGTGACGCGGCCCGGCGACATGGGCTTCGACATCGTCCACTTCAACCTGCACAAGACGTTCACGCAGCCGCACGGCGGCGGCGGGCCGGGCAGCGGCCCGATCGCGGTCAGCGACCGGATCGAGCCGTACCTGATGGTGCCGCGGGTCGTGCGAGCCGACGACGGCACGTTCGACCTCGACACCGACCGCCCCAAGACGATCGGCCGCCTGCGCGGCTTCCAGGGCAACTACGGCACGTTCGTGCGCTCGTACGCGTACATCCGCTCGCTCGGCGCCGAGGGGCTCAAGGACGCCTCGCAGGTCGCCGTGCTGAACGCCAACTACCTGCTCGCCCGGCTGCGCGCGCTCGGCGTGGCCGACAGGCTCCCGCTGGCCTACGGGAAGCTGTGCATGCACGAGTTCGTGCTGTCCGGCGCGCCGATGAAGCGCGAGCTGCAGATCAAGACGCTCGACCTGGCCAAGCGGCTGCTCGACTACGGCTTCCACCCGCCGACCGTCTACTTCCCGCTGCTCGTCGACGAGGCGCTGCTCGTCGAGCCGACCGAGACCGAGACGCGCGAGACGCTCGACGCGTTCGCCGAAGCGGTCGCCGAGATCCTGCGCGAGGCGGAGTCCGACCCCGAGATCGCCCGCAACGCGCCGTACTCCACGCCGGTGCGCCGGCTCGACGAGGCCGCGGCGGCCAAGCGGCCCGTCATCCGTCAACCGGTGTAGGCCGGCGCTCAACCCCCCGCGCTCGCGCGGCGATGGGTGAAGACGTGCAGGACACCCACCGACCCCGCGAGGCGGTCCAACGCCCGACGACCACCGTCGCGCGCGCCGAGCGCGACGGGCTCGTGCTGTGTCCGGCGGTGCTCGTCGTCGTGCACGGTCGCCCCGGCGGGCTGGGCCGGGAGCCGCGCGACGACCTGACCGCCTGGTTCTACGGCGCGCTGCACCCCGGGCTCGAGAGCGACCTCGAGACGCTCGCCGACCCCGCCGCCGAGGCCGCGGTGCACCCGCTCGATCTCGTGCTCCAGGGCCCCGGGGGCGAGCTGACCCTGGCCGGATGCTCGCTGCGCCCGCCGGTGCGCGCCTCCGGCCCGGCGTCGACGCTCGAGTACCGCGTCAGCCACCCCGGCGACGTGCCCGCGCAGCTGCGGCTCTGGAGCAACGGCGTCCTAGGAGGCCTCGCGCAGAAGGATGTCGGGCGACAGGTCGCGGACGGAGCGCACGCCGCAGAGCGCGATCGTCAGGTCGAGCTCGGCGAGCAGGGAGCGCATCACGTGGCGCACGCCGGCCTCGCCGCCGACGGCCAGCCCCCAGACGTAGGGACGCCCGATGAGTACCGCGCGGGCGCCGAGGGCGAGGGCCTTGACGACGTCGGCGCCGGTGCGGACGCCGCTGTCGAGGAGGACCGGGAAGTCGTCGGGAACGGCGCTCATCACGCGCGGGAGGGCGTCGAGCGCGGCGATCGAGCCGTCGACCTGGCGGCCGCCGTGGTTGGAGACGACGATGCCGTCCACGCCGTGCTCGACGGCCTTGCGTGCGTCGTCGGGATGGAGGATGCCCTTCAGCAGCACGGGCAGGCTCGTGTTCTCGCGCAGGAAGCGCAGGTCGTCCCAGGTGAGCGTCGGGTCGGAGTAGCTCAGCGCCCAGCGGCCGACCGCGGCCTGCGGGTCCTCCTCGGGGGGGCGCTCGAGGGCGGCGCGGAACGTCGGGTCGGCGAGGTAGTTGGCGATGCCGACGCCCTTGAGGAACGGCAGGTAGGCGCCGGACAGGTCGCGCGGGCGCCAAGCGAGCATGAACGTGTCGAGCGTGACGACGATCGCGCCGTACCCGGCGGCCTCGGCGCGGTGCAGGAAGCTCGCCGCGAGCTCGCGGTCGTTCGGCCAGTAGAGCTGGTACCACCCCGGCGCTTCGCCCAGCGCCTCGGCAACGTCCTCCATCGTGCGCGACGCCGCCGTGCTCAGCACCATCGGTAGCCCAAGCGCGGCCGCCGCCCGCGCCGTCGCGAGCTCGCCGTCCTCGTGGACGATCGCCTGCACGCCGACGGGCGCGAGCAGCAGCGGCGCCGCCAGCTCGCTGCCGAACAGCGACACGCGCAGGTCGCGCACGCCGACGTCGCGCAGCATGCGCGGCACGATCCGCCAGCGGCGGAACGCCGCGAGGTTGGCGCGCATCGTGTCCTCCGCGCCCGCGCCGCCCGCCACGTAGCCGTAGGCGCCCGCGCCGAGGATCTCCCGCGCCCGGCGCTCCCACTCCTCGGACGAGAACGGCAGCTCGGGGCGCTGCCCGGTCACCCCGGCCAGGTAGATCTCGTACTGGTAGTTGGCGAACGGCTGCTGATCGGTCACGCTGCGCATCATGTACGACTACGTCATCGTCGGCGCGGGCTCCGCGGGCTGCGTGCTGGCCAACCGCCTCACCGAGGATCCCGACGTCAAGGTCCTGCTCATCGAGGCCGGCCCGCCGGACGCCAAGGACAACCTGCACGTCCCGCTCGGCTACCTGCAGCTGGCGAAGACCGACGTCGACTGGGACTTCTCGACAGCCCCGGAGCCGTTCTGCGACGGGCGGCGCATCTACCTGCCGCGCGGCAAGACGTACGGCGGCTCGTCGTCGATCAACGCGATGGTCTACATCCGCGGCAACCCGCGCGACTACGACGACTGGGGGATCCCGGGCTGGACCTGGGACGACCTGTTCCCGTACTTCCTGCGCGCCGAGGACAACCAGCGCGGCGCGTCGGAGTGGCACGGCGCGGGCGGCCCGCTGAGCGTGTGCGAGAGCCGCTCGAACAACCCGATGTGCCGCGCCTGGGTCGAGGCGGCTGTCCAGGCCGGCCTGCCGCGCAACGACGACTTCAATGGCCCGACGCAGGACGGCGCCGGGACGTACCAGGTCACCCAGCGCGGCGGCATGCGCTGCTCGGCCGCGGTCGCCTACCTGCACCCGGCGATGGAGCGGCCCAACCTCGTCGTCGAGCCGTGGATGCTCACGCACCGCGTGCTCTTCGACGGCACGCGCGCCGTGGGCGTCGAGGCGTCGCGGCTGGGGGAGACCTTCGAGTTCCGTGCAGAGCGCGAGGTCCTGCTCTGCGGCGGCGCCTACAACTCGCCGCAGCTGCTGCAGCTGTCGGGGATCGGCCCGGCCGAGCACCTCGAGATGCGCGAGGTCGAGGTGCTGCTCGACCAGCCCGAGGTGGGCGAGAACCTGGGCGACCACCCGGCGGTGACGTTCGTCTACACGTCGACCGAGCCCGTCTCGCTGCTGCTCGCGCTCGAGCCGGCGGCGCTCGAGGAGTTCGAGGCGTCGCAGACCGGTCCCTTCGCTTCCAACCTCGCCGAGTCGGGGGCGTTCTGGCGCACGCGCGACGACGTGCCGGCGCCCGACATCCAGTACCACGCGGTGCCGGTGCAGATCGTCGACGAGGGGACCACCGATCCGCTCGACCACGGCATGTGGATGGGCCCGTGCCTGCTGACCCCCGAGAGTCGCGGCAGCGTGCGCCTGGCCTCCAGTGACCCGAGCGCGAAGCCGATCATCCGCCACAACTACTACGCGGCCGAGGCGGACATGCCGCGCCAGATCGCGGGCATGCGCAAGCTGCTCGAGGTCGCGCGCCAGGCGGCGCTGGCCAAGTACTGCGCCGAGCCGTTCACCGTGCCCGACGGCGACTCCGACGAGGCGCTGCGCGCGCACGCGGCGCGCAACACCACGACGCTGTACCACCCCGTCGGCACGTGCGCGATGGACAGCGTCGTCGACGCCGAGCTGCGCGTGCTGGGCGTTGAGGGGCTTCGCGTGGTCGACGCATCGGTCATGCCGGTCGTGCCGCGCGGCAACACCAACGCGCCGACGATCGCGCTCGCCGAGCGCGCCAGCGACGTGATCCGCGGCCGTCAGCCGCTGCGCGCGGGGCGCAAGCCCGAGGAGGTGGCCGCCGCCGGCGACTGAGGCGGCTCGGCGGCCCGCTCGGTCGTGTCGGAGCCCGCGCACAGCCAGGCGAACGCGGCGAACAGGAAGTCGTTGACGGCGCTGGTCGCCAGCGCCGTCGTGACGACCCGTGATTCCCTCGGGCGCGTGACTCTGAGGGCGGTCAGCCCCAGCGCGCTCCATGCGCCCATGCAGCGCGTGCAGGTCAGCAGCTCGCCGACGGCGAAGCGCAGCCGGCGGCCCTTCGGGCGCCCGCCCTCCTCCTCCTCGACGAACGGCCGCCGGACCCACGTCTCGATCTTCTCGCGCGAGACGACCTTGGTCAGCGCGAACGCCGCGACGCCGAGCGGCACGAACTCCGCCGGGCGCACCGGCTCGTCGCCGCGCTGACGCGCGGCCAGGACCAGCGTGCCGAGCAGTGCGCCGTAGGTCGCGCTGATCGCCGCGTAGTCGACCGGCTCGGTGGGGGTCTCGCCGACGGGGTCCACTCGCGGGCGCTACCCCTTAGCTGCAGGAAGGATTCGCTTGAGCCGCGGCAAAACAAGCACCGGCAGGATCCCAGTCACATCCCAGACCTGGCCGCCGGCCCGCACCGCGCAGCGTCGTTGCTCTCACGAGAGCGTCGTGTCGCCCCGCGGGCCGGTCAGGGCCAGGACGGCTCCGTCGACGGGGTGGCCACGAGCTCGCGCAGCTCGAAGCCCGCGGGCTGGGTGAGCGCGAAGACGACGGCGCGCGCCACGTCGGCAGGGTCGGCGAGCTGCGCGTCAGGGCCCGGGCGGTACTGCTCGGGCCGGCCGTCGAAGAAGGGCGTGGCCATCCCGCCGGGCACGAGCAGCGTGACGCCGACGCGGCCGGCGAGCTCGACCTGCAGCGCGCGCGTGAAGCCTACGACGCCGAACTTGCTCGCGCAGTAGGCGGTCGCGTCGGGCAGCGCGCGGTAGCCGAGCGTCGAGGCGACGGTCACGATGCGCCCGCGGTTGCGCTCGAGCGCGGGGAGCGCCGCGCGGACGACCGCGGCGGTGCCGATGAGGTTGACGCGGATGACGCGGTCCCAGGCCTCGGCATCGACCTCGCCCAGCGGCCCGCAGGCGTCGATGCCCGCCGCCGTCACGACGCCGCGCAGGTCGGGGTGGCGCTCCGCGATCGCGCGGACGACGTCTTCGCTGAAGCGCGGCGCGTCGAGGTCCACCTCGAGGTGCTCGAAGCGCTCCTGCTCGGCGGGCCGGCGGTCGAGCACGATCGGCGTCCCGCCGGCCTGCGCCACCGCCTCGGCCACCGCCTTGCCCAGCCCCGAGGCGCCGCCGGTCACGAGGACGGCGCCGAGGGCCCCCGGCTCAGCCGCCACGCGCCATCGCCTGCTCCAGGATCCTCGTGGTCGACCTGCCGTCCACGAACGGCACGGTAACCGGTCGCCCGCCCCACTCGGCGAGCACGGGGGTCTCGGGCAGATCGGCGGTAGTCGCCGCCCTTGACGAACAGGTGAGGCCGTAGCCGGCGCAGCGCCTCGGCCGGCGTGTCCTCGTCGAAGATCGCCACCGCGTCCTGGCCACCAGACGGACGCGCTCGAGGCCGCTGCCGCCGGCCGGCCGGTGTAGCGGGCCGGACAGGGGGCAATGGGGCGGGGGTGGAGCTGCCCGGCGCCTTTCCCGCAGTGGCCTCGTCGCTGAGCTCGATTCGGCGCGGGGTCGCGGCGTGCGCGCAGCGCGCGGGCGCGCCCGCACCTCAGGTGGCCGCCATGGTCAGCGCCGTCAACGAGGCGGCGGCGAACGCCGTCGTGCACGCGTACGACGGCGGCGCGGAGGACGCGCGGGTCTGGGTGGGCTACGAGCTCGACGCCGGCTGGCTGCACTTCACGGTGGCCGATCGCGGCGGCGGCCTGCGCCCGCGCCGCAGCAGCCCCGGCCTCGGGCTGGGGTTCGCGATCATCGCGCAGCTCGCCGACGAGCTCGAGCTGCGCGACGCCGAGGGCGGCGGCGTCGAGATCCGGATGGGCTTTCGCCTGAGCGGCTGATCAGCCGCCGGTTCGGGGGTCGGTGTCCTCGGCGACCGCCGCCGCCTCCTGGCGCTTCTCGGCGACGACATAGCCGTCGTGGCGCTCGACGTGCTCCACTTCGGGGATCTCGTGGCCGGGGAGCATGAGGAAGCGGCGCGGGTTGGCGCGGACCGCCTCGTACTCGCCGAGGGTGAGCTCGACGAGCTCGTTGCACCCGAGCCGGCCGCACTCGCAGACGAACGGGCGCGGAGCGTCGGCCGCCTGGTCGGCCCGACCGGCCCGGATGGCCTCGTTGACCTCGCGGTAGGCGGCCTCGTTGCGAGCGATCCGCTCGCCCTGGGGGTCCATGCGCGCAGCGTAACCGGATCAGGCGGCGGCGCACTCGGCTCGCTCGCTCAGGCGCTCGAGCGCCTTGCGGATGAGCCGCGAGACCTGCATCTGCGAGACGCCGATGCGCTTGGCGATCTCGGTCTGCGTGAGGTCCTCGACGAAGCGCAGGTACAGCACGCGCCGGTCGCGGTCGTCGAGGACGTCGCGCAGGGCGCGCAGCGCCGCGACCTCCTCGGCGAGCTCGATGCGCTCGTCGTCGTAGCCGACCGTGTCGCCCAGCGTCCGCTCGCCGTCCTCGATCGCCCCGGCCGGGGCGTCGAGCGAGACCGCCGAGTAGGCGGAGCCGGCCTGCAGCGCCTCGAGCGCGTCCTCGAGCTCGCAGCCCATCTCGCCGGCCACCTCGCCGGGCGTCGGCGCTCGGCCGACCCGGGCGCTCAGGCGGTCGACCGCCTTGGTCGCCTCGAGCACGCGCTCCTGCAGAGGGCGCGGCACACGCACGGCCCAGGCGTGGTCGCGCAGGTAGCGGCGCACCTCGCCGAACATCGTCGGGATCGCGTAGGTGCGCAGGGGCACGTGGTACGCGGGGTCGTAGCGCTCGATGGCCTTGAAGAGCCCGAGCGCCGCCACCTGCTCGAGGTCGTCGCCGTGCCCGCGCGCGCCGTAGGAGGTCGCCACGCGACGGACGAGCGGCATCATCCGCCGCACGAGCTCCTCGCGCGCCGTGCCGTCGTGCTGGCGGTGGTAGCGAGCCAGCAGCCAGGCCTCCGACGGCCCTGGGCAAGGGCGCTCGGTGGGGTCGCAGGGAATGGGCTCAGCCGCCATGTTCGCTTTGGAGCGTGACCGGTCGGCGGCTTGGGTACACACACGAGCAGGATTCCGCGTCAGAATGCGAACGCCTCATGGATGAGCCTCCGGTCCAGCAGCGCCCACGCCTCGTCCGCGTGCTCGACGAGGACCCCGATCTGGCGCATCGCCTCGACGAGCACGAGGCGCAGGTGGCGGCGCGCCAGACCGTCGGCATCCTCGAGTCGGTCCGACCGGGCTCGTGGCGCCCGATTCCCGTGGCGCACGGGAAGTGCCTGTTCGGCGGCCTGGTGCTCGACGGGCTGCTCGTCCGCGAGCTGACGATCGCCGGCTCGGTCAGCGCGGAGCTGCTCGGGGCGGGCGATCTCGTGCTGCCCGAGGACGCCGACCAGACCGTGCCGTTCGTCGGGACGCAAACGGCGTGGACCGCGCTGGAGCCGACGCGGGTCGCCTGGCTCGACGCGCCGTTCGCCGCCGCGTTGCGCCGCTGGCCGGAGCTGGGAGCCGCCCTGCTCGAGCGCTCCGAGCGCCGCTTCAGCCGGCTTGCCGTCCTGCAGGCGATCGGGCAGTTCACCCGCGTCGACGACCGCGTGCTGACGCTGCTCTGGCATCTGGCCGAGCGCTGGGGCCGGGTGCGGACCGACGAGATCGTCGTGCCCGTGCGGCTGACCCACAAGGCGATCGCGCGGCTGGTCGGCGCGCGGCGCCCGTCGGTCACGACGGCGATCGGCGTGCTCGCGCGCCGCGGGCTCGTCGAACGTCGCGCGGACGGCGCCTGGCTGCTGCGAGGCCCGCCGCCTGAGTCGATGCGCAGCTTGCCGGCGACGGCGTCGCCGTGGGGCGAGGGGCGCACGGGAGCGCCGGGACTCGCCCAGCTGCGCGACGACGGGCTGCACGCCGCCGATGACGGCGGGACGGCGCGCGCGGCCCTCCGCCGCGCGCGCCATCCGAGTCCGGCTACCCGATCTTGACCGTGCGCCGGACGGTGTTGCCGCCGGCCGCCGCGATCGTGACCGTGTAGCGGCCCGCGCGCAGGGTGCCCATCTTCACCTTGTTGGCGCCCTTGGTGCCCTGGACCGTGCGGCGCTTCACGCGCTGTCCGCCGCGCGTGATCGTCACCGTCACCTTGGAGGCCTTGCTGAGCGTGAAGCTCGCGACCCCGGTGCGTGCGAGGCCGGCGGCGCTGACCTTGGGCTTCGCCGGCGCGGTCGGCTTGCACGTGATGTTGAACGGGATCGACTGGCTCGACGTGTCGCCATTCTGGCTGACGTACTGGGCGCCGATGTTGTAGGTGCCGCACTTCTGCGGCGTCTGCAGCAGCGCGAGGTCACCGCCCTGCAGCGACAGCGTGAACGAGGTCACCAGCGCGTTGGGCAGGTTGTCGAAGACGTTGTCGTAGCCGCCGTCGGGGCGCAGCTGCGCGGTGGCGAAGATGTTCTGCTCGCCGAACTGGTCGCTGATGAGCAGGATGTCGAGCCCGAAGGCGCCGATCTTGCCGGCGATCGGGCCGCCGAAGTAGACCCAGCCCTGGTAGTGCGGCTGGTATCCGAAGGCGTCGGCGTCCGCTGTCGCGGTGCCGAGCTGGCTGGAGGGCGGGCAGCGCAGCGGCGAGTCAGAGTCAGGCGGCGGGCAGATCGTCGCCTTCGCACCCGGGTTCGGCGCGAAGCCGACGGGGAACGAGACGATGACCGTCTTGGCCGGCGTCTCGCCGGGCTGCTGGGTCTGGGTCGCCGTGATCGCTGTCGGCGCGCCGGGCGTCGCCGGGCTGAAGTTGATCGACAGCTGGGGCGCAAACGCCGCGGAGGCGGGTGCGGCTGGGAGAAGGGCGGCGGCGCACGCGAGGGGCGCAAGGCGGAGAAGGGCAGTTCTTGCCCGAAGGACCCGGGGGGCTTCCATGCTCATCTGCTCCGGCATGTTGTTGACGGGGGAGGACGAGAATATGGCGCTTTACCGCAGCGTTGGGAAAAAGTTCGCGCAACGGCCACTACGCTGCCGCGCCCGTGCGCATCTTCAGCGGCATCCAGCCCACAGGTCGCAAGCACCTGGGCAACTACATCGGCGCGATCACGCAGTACGTGGCCTCACAGGAGCGTGGTGAGGCGATCTTCTGCATCGTGGACCTTCACGCGACCACCGTGCCCTACGAGCCCGGTGAGCTGCGCGAGCGCCTGTACGACACCGCGGCGATCCTCATCGCCGCCGGGCTCGATCCCGCGCGCTGCCTCCTGTTCCGCCAGGGCGACGTGCAGGAGCACACCGAGCTGTGCTGGCTGCTGTGCTCGGTGACCGCGCTCGGCGAGCTCAACCGCATGCACCAGTTCCGCGACAAGTCGATCGCCCAGCGCGAGCTCGTCTCCGCGGGCCTGCTCTTCTATCCGGTCCTGCAGGCGGCCGACGTGCTCGCGTACCGCGCCGACGAGGTCCCGGTCGGCGAGGACCAGCGCGAGCACCTCGAGCTGATGCGCGACGTCGCCAAGCGCTTCAACGCCCGCTTCGGCGAGACGCTCGTCGTGCCCGAGCACCGGATCCCGCCAGTCGGGGCGCGAATCATGGACCTCCAGGATCCGTACGGGAAGATGTCGACGACCGGCGGCAGCGAGGAGGGGACCGTCTACGTGCTCGACGAGCCGGCGGTGGTCACCAAGAAGTTCAAGCGCGCCGTGACCGACTCGGGCACCGAGATCCGTGCGGCGCCGGACAAGCCGGGGATCTCGAACCTGCTCGAGATCCTCGCGGCGGTCCGCGGCACGAGCGTCGCCGACGCGGAGGCCTCGATGGCGGGCGCGCGCGGGTACGGCGACCTCAAGCAGGCGGTCGCCGAGGAGGTCGTCGCGTACCTCGCCCCCGTGCGCGAGCGCTACGGCGAGCTGCGCGCCGACGAGGCGCGCCTGGAGGCGATCCTCGCCGAGGGCGCCGAGAAGGCCCGCGCCATCGCGGGTCCCGTCGTCGCGGACGTCCGCGAACGCATGGGCGTCGGGCCGCCCCGCTAGCTTCCCGGGGCATGCGCGACCTGGAGCTCGACCTCGAGGTCTTCTCGGGGCCGTTCGACCTGCTGCTGACGCTCGTCCTGCGCGAGGAGGTCGACCTGCTGGAGGTGGAGCTCGCCGACGTCGTGCTCGCCTACCTGGACCACCTCGAGGCACGCGGCGAGCTGGACCTCGAGGTGGCGACCGAGTTCCTCGTGCTGATCGCTGCGCTGCTGGAGCTCAAGTCGCGGCTCATGCTCCCGCGCGAGGAGGAGGAGCTGCTCGACGTCGAGCCCGACGTCGCCGCCGAGGAGCTGCTCGCGCGGATGCTCGAGGCGCGGCGCTACCGGGCCGCCAGCGCGTACCTGCGCGAGCGGCTGGCCACCGAGGAGGGCGTGCGCTACCGCAGCGTGCCGCCGCCGGCGTGGGCGCGGCGCGCCTCGCTCGACGACCTCGAGGCCGTCTACGACCCCGCGCGGCTGGGCGCGGCGCTGGGCGGGCTCCTGCGCGCGCCCGAGCGCATCGACCTGCGCCATCTGACGATCGCCAAGGTGACGGTCGGCGAGCGCCTCGCGGTGCTGCGGTCGCTGCTGCGCCGCGGGGCGGTGTCCTTCGACGAAGCCGTGCGCGGCGCCGACCGGGTGACGGTCGCGGTGACCTTGTGGGCGCTGCTCGAGCTCTACAAGCGCGGCGAGGCGACGTGGGAGCAGGACGAGCCGTTCGGCGACATCACCGTCGCGCCGCGGGCGCGGGCGGCGGAGGTCGATGCGGCATGAATGCCGACGATGGCATCCGTGCCGATGTTGGCAGCGTGACCGAGCTGGCGCGGATCGTCGAGGCGCTGCTGTTCCTGTCGGCCGAGCCGGTGCCGGCGGCCGAGCTGGCCGAGGCGTGCGAGGCGACCGCCGAGGAGGTCGAGGCGGCGCTGGGAGAGCTGCGCGAGGCGTGCGCGGGGCGCGGCGTCGCGCTGCGCGAGGTCGCCGGCGGCTGGACGCTGGCCACCGATCCCGTCGCCGAGGAGGCAGCGCGGCGGCTGCTCGCGCGCCCGCGGACGCCGCCGCTGACGCCCGCGCAGGCCGAGGCGCTGTCGATCGTGGCCTACCTGCAGCCCGTGTCGCGGCCCGAGATGGCACGCATCCGCGGGGTCGCGTCGGATTCGGCGACGGCGACGCTGCTCGAGCGCGGGCTCATCGAGGAGGCGGGCCGCTCGCAGTTCGGCGCCGTGCTGTACCGCACGACGCCGCGCTTCCTCAAGCTCTTCGGGCTGCGCTCGCTCGACGAGCTGCCCGACGTCGCGCAGTGGGATCCCTCGCCTGAGGACGAGGCCGAGCTGCGCGAGCGCCTCCTGCGCGCCGGGGACGCCCGCACCGGCGACAATTAGCCTGCAAGGAACCGTAATCGCGCGCGCTCAGTTGCCCCGCCCCCCGGCGCCGGGGACCGTGCTCGCATGCGCTTCCTCCTGACCTCGCTCACGTTCTTCGCCGCGGCCGCAACTCCTGCCGCGGCCGCCGTACCGCACGTCGTCCAGCCCGGCGAGACCCTGTGGTCGATCGCCGCCGCCAACAACTTCACGACGCGCTCGTTCGCGGCGGCCAACGGCCTGTCGGAGACCTCGCCGGTCGTCGCGGGGACCACGCTGAAGATCCCGAGCGTGGCCGAGGCGTCCGCCGCGCTCGGCGCGGCGCCGGCCGCCGGCGTCGCCGCGGGCGCGCCCGCGGTCGCGACCGCCGCGACCGCGCCCGAGCCCATGGGCGGCTACATCGTGCGCTCGGGCGACACCCTGACCGCGCTGGCCGCGCGCTCGGGCGTGTCCGTCCAGCAGATGGCCTTCATGAACGGCCTCGACCCGAACGGCGTGCTCGTCGCGGGCACCGCGCTGAAGCTGCCGACCGGCGCGCCGCTGCCGACGACGGCGGCCCGCCCGACGGTCGTGTCGTCCGCCCCGCCGGCGCCGACGCCGGGCCGCGTGTCGCCGGCCGACATCGCGATGGTCGCCAACCGCAACGGCGTCCCGGCGTCGCTCGCGTCGGCCATCGCCTGGCAGGAGAGCGGCTTCAACAACGCGATGGTCTCGGCGGCCAACGCGCGCGGCGTCATGCAGGTCCTGCCCGGCACGTGGGACTGGGTCCAGCAGAACCTCGCGCTGCGCAAGCTCGACCCGGCCAACCCGATCGACAACGTGGGCGCGGGCGTGCTCTATCTCGGGCGCCTGCTGCGCGAGACCGGCGGCGACCCCGCGATGGCCGCGGCGGGCTACTACCAGGGGCTCGCGTCTGTGCGCCGGATCGGGATGTTGCCCGAGACGCAGCGGTACGTGGCGAACGTGCTGGCGTTGCGGGGGAGGTACGGGGGGTAGCGCGAGCGGCGACGGCGAAGCCGTCGCCGCTCACCCGGCCACGTGGAGCCGACGCAAAGCAGCCGCGCCGGCCCCCAAACGCCGATACGACACAACCCGGATCCGGTGCACCATCACGAACCGCCGTCCGTCGCGCACACCCCGCTCCGTCAACGCCTCCTCGCGCAACCGCCCGGTGCGCGGGCTGACGAGCCAGACGATCGTGTGGCCCGGGTCGCGCGTGACGTAGCGGCGCAACCCCCGCACCGTCCCCACCCGCCGCGCCGTCCCGAGCGCCCGCTCGCGACGGAACGCCTCCAGCGGCGTCAACGGCGCGGAGGGCGTGCCGCCGTCGCTCGCCGACGCACCGTGCCGGCGGCGCACGACACCGAGCGAGGGGATCGCCCACTCCCGGTATCCCGGCCCGAAGGCCACGTCGTGCAGCAGCCGGCCGGGGCGGCCGTGCCGCCACGCGTGCACGCGCCAGTGGATGCGCCGCCCGTCGGCGCTGAACCAGTCGCGCTCGTAGTGGTCGCGGTTGATGGCCAGGTACAGCGACGGGCCGCGGCCGTTGCGCGTTTCGCGGGCGACGTAGCCCAACGGGAGGCGCTGGGCGCGGGTGAGGCCCTGGCCGGAGGCGATCACCCAGCGCGGCACGCTCAGCCTGGCGATCGTGACCATCTCGGAGACGCGCAACGGATGGGTGTCCGCCGCGAGCAGCACGCGCTACGCCGCGGCCGCGTGCGCCGCCAGCTGCCCGCAGGCCGCCTCGATGTCGCGCCCGCGCGTCAGCCGGACCGTCGCGCGGACGCCGTGCTCCTCGAGCACCGCCTTGAACGCGGCGATCGCCTCGCGCGAGGAGCCCTCGTACATCCCAGTCGGGTTGTACGGGATGAGGTTGACGCGAAACGCGCGTCCGGGCCCGAGCAGCTCGGCGACCGCCCGCGCCTGCGCCGGCGCGTCGTTGACGCCGGCGAGCATGACGTACTCGATGAACACCGTCCGGTTGGTGCGCTCGAAGTGCGCGCGGCAGGCGGCGAGCACGTCGGCGAGCGGATAGCGCTCGTTGACGGGCATGATCCGCGAGCGCAGCTCGTCGTCTGGGGCATGGAGCGAGAAGGCGAGGCGCAGCGGCATACCGCACGCAGCGAACGCTTCAAGCCCGGGCAGCCAGCCGACCGTCGAGACCGTCGTGCGGCGGTGCGTGATGCCGGCGTCGGGCAGCCGGCGCGCCGCCGCGAGCACCGCGTCGACGTTCATCAGCGGCTCGCCCATCCCCATGAACACCAGGTGGTCGAGGGGCTCCATGCGCCGGAAGTGCAGGACCTGGTCGAGGATCTCGCTCCCCGTCAGGTTGCGGCCGAAGCGCATCGACCCGGTCGCGCAGAACGTGCACGTCAGCGGGCAGCCGGACTGTGACGAGACGCAGACCGAGTGCCGGCCGTCGCGGTAGCGCATCAACACCGCCTCGACGGGGCGGCCGTCGTGCGTGCGAAACAGCGCCTTGACGGTCCCGTCGCGCGAGTGGGCCTCGTCCTCGAGGGCGAGCGTCGAGAACGGCACGCGCGTCGCGAGCTGCTCGCGCAGGCCCGCCGGGACGTTGGTCATCTCGCCGTAGCCTTGCGCGCCGCGCGCCGCCCACGCCCACACCTGGCCGGCCCGGAAGCGGGGCTGACCGAGCTCGTCAAGGGTGCGCTGCAGCGCCTCGAGGTCCATGCTGGTCAGGGTATGCGCCTGGCCAAGTACCTCGCCCACAACGGCGTCGCCTCCCGGCGCGCCTCCGAGGACATCGTCCGCGCGGGACGGGTCAGCGTGGGCGGGGAGGTCGTCACCGACCCGGCGCGCGACGTCGACGACGCGAGCGGCGTCGCGCTCGACGGCGAGCCGCTGCGCGCGCCGCGCGAGCGCGTCGTCTACGCGGTGCACAAGCCCAGGGGCGTGGTCTCCACGGCGCGCGACACCCACGCCCGGCCCACCGTCGTCGAGCTGGCTCCGCGCGGCGCGGGGCGGCTGTACCCGGTCGGGCGCCTGGACGCCGACAGCACCGGGCTGATCCTGCTCACCAACGACGGCGAGCTCGCGCACCGGCTGACCCACCCGAGCTTCGAGGTGCCCAAGACCTACCGAGCCCGCGTGGCGAGGGGGCCGGTCGGCGACGACGCGGTCCGCCGCCTGCGCCAGGGCGTCGAGCTCGACGACGGCAGCACGGCGCCCGCTCGCGTGCGGCGCCTGGGCGCCGACCTCCTCGAGCTCACGATCCACGAGGGCCGCAAGCGCCAGGTCCGGCGGATGTGCGAGGCGGTCGGCCACCCCGTCGTCGAGCTGCAGCGCATCGCCTTCGGGCCGCTGCGCCTCGGCGACCTGGCGCCCGGCGCCGCCCGGCGCCTGCGCCGCGAGGAGGTCGAGCGCCTCAGCGCCGGCCGAAGCGCCCCGTCATCGCCCCGCGCGCGAGGGCGCCGCGCAGCGCGCCGATGACCCGATCGGGCTCGGCGCCCGCCGCGAGGCCCGATCGCCTCCCCAGCGCGTAGAGCGCGAAGACGTAGCGGTGCGGCCGGTCGCCCTTCGGCGGGCACGGCGGCGTCCACCCGGTCTTGCCCGCCGAGTTGCGCCCCTCGCGCACGCGCCGGGGCACCGAGCGCGCGTCCGGCGCGATCCCGTACGCGGTCCAGTGCACGAAGCGCCCGCCGGGCGCGTCGGGATCGGTCACGACGAGGACCAGCTCGCGGGCGCCCCGCGGCACGCCCCGCCAGGCGACCGGCGGCCGGGCGCCCGCGCCCGAGCACGTGAAGCGCACCGGGATCGTCGCGCCGTCGCGCCAGGCGCTCGTCACGACGATCCGGGCGGGCGCCGCCGGCGGCGCCGGCGCCCCCGAGTCACCCCCGCAACCGAGGGCGAGCAGGGCGATCTGGCAGCATCCCAGCGCGATGGCCCGGCTCCACGCCCTGCGCGGGGCCACGACTGTCGACCGCAACGAGGCCGAGGCGATCGTTGGGGCGACGGAGTGGCTCATGCGCGAGATCATGAAGCGAAACGCACTCGAGGTTGACAACGTGGTCAGCTGCATCTTCACGCTGACCGATGACCTCAACGCCGAGTTCCCCGCCGTGGCCGCGCGCCGGCTCGGCCTCAACCGCGTGCCGCTGCTGTGCGCCCGCGAGATCCCGGTGCCGGGCTCGCTTCCCCGCGTGATCCGCGTGCTCATGCACTACTACGCCGACGACGAGCACGAGACCAAGCACGTCTACCTCGGCGACGCGCGCGGCCTGCGCTCCGACCTGGAGGCCGCCCAGTGATCGAGTTCTCCGAGCGCATCCGGCGCATCCCGGTCTATCCCGTCGCCGGCGGCTACCAGCTGCCCGAGGACGTGGCGCTGATGGCCTCCAACGAGACGCCCGACCCGCCGCTCCCGGCGGTGATCGACGCCATCACGCGCGCACTGCCGACGCTCAACCGCTATCCCGACCCCGCGGGCACGAAGCTGCGCCGCGTGCTCGCCGACCGCTACGGCGTCCCCGCCGAGCGCATCGCCCTGGGCAACGGCTCGTGCGACGTGCTGCTCGCCGCCGGCGAGGCGCTGCTCGAGCCCGGCGCCGAGCTGGTCTACGCGTGGCCGAGCTTCAGCGTCTACCCGCACCTCGCCGCGGCCTCGGGCGCGCGGGCGATCGTCGTCGGGCTCGACGAGCGCGAGCGGCACGACCTCGACGCGATGGCCACCGAGATCACCGTCGCCACCCGCCTGGTCGTCGTCTGCAACCCGAACAACCCGACCTCCACGGCGGTCTCCGTCGAGGAGATCGGCGCCTTCCTCGAGCGCGTCCCGCGACACGTCGCCGTGATCCTCGACGAGGCCTACTGCGAGTTCAACCTGCTCGACGACCCCGACGCGACGCTCGACCTGCTGCCGCAGTTCCCCAACCTGGTCCTGCTGCGGACGTTCTCGAAGGTCTACGGGCTCTGCGGCCTGCGTGTCGGCTTCGGGCTCTGCGGCTCGGCGGAGTTCAAGCGCGCCGTCGACCAGGTCCGCCAGCCGTTCTTCTGCAACGCGGCCGCGCAGGCGGCGGCGCTCGAGGCGCTGCGCCACCAGGACGAGGTGGCCGAGCGCGTCGAGCGCAACGTCGCCCGGCGCCTGCAGATCGACGCGGGCCTGCGCGACCTCGGCCTGGAGCCGGCCGAGTCGCAGGCCAACTTCGCCTGGTTCGACCTGCCCAGTCCGGAGGTCGAGGACGACGTGGTCCGCGGCCTGTCCGAGCGCGGCGTGCTGGTCCGGGCGGGCAGCGCGCTGGGCAAGCCGGGGGCGCTGCGGGTCACCTACGGCACGGCGGCCCAGAACGACAGGTTTCTGCACGCGCTCCGTGACTTGCTGTAGGGTCGCGCGAACATGCGTAGCCAGACCCACAGCTTCTTTGCCTTCGGCTACGCGTTCGCCTGGCGATTTCGCTAGGCGTCCGGCCGCACCTTGCCGACCAGGTCGGCTAGCCGGGCGCTCATCACCAGCTCCCCGTTGAACGCCCGTACCAAGGACCCGGATCTCCCATGTTGATTGTGATGAAGCAGACGGCCACCGATGACGACATCGCGGCCGTCATCGAGCGAGTAGAGAGCGCCGGCGCGCGCGTCCACGTGTCGCGCGGCGAGGAGCTGACGCTCATCGGCGCGATCGGCGACCGCGAGCACGTCGCCCGCATCGAGCCCGACGCGATGCGCGGCGTCGACCACGTCGTGCCGATCCTCAAGCCCTACAAGCTGGCCTCCGCCCAGGTGACCGGCGGCCGGCCCAGCGTGCTCGACATCGCCGGCCGCAGCGTCGGCGGCGACCACTTCACGCTGATCGCCGGCCCGTGCACCGTCGAGTCGCGCGACCAGGTGCTGACCGCCGCGCACGCAGTCGCGTCGGCCGGCGCGGCGATGTACCGCGGCGGCGCGTACAAGCCGCGCACGTCGCCGTACTCGTTCCAGGGCCTCGGCCAGGAGGGGCTGCGACTGCTCGAAGAGGCCAAGGCGCAGACCGGCCTGCCGATCGTCACCGAGCTGATGGACGTCCGCGACATCGAGGCCGTCGCCGAGGTCGCCGACGTCTTCCAGGTCGGCGCGCGCAACATGCAGAACTACACGCTGCTCACCGAGATCGGCCGCTCCGGCGTACCGGTCCTGCTCAAGCGCGGGCTGTCGGCCACGCTCGAGGAGCTGCTGATGAGCGCCGAGTACGTCCTCAAGGAGGGCAACCCGAACGTGATGCTCTGCGAGCGCGGGATCCGCACGTTCGAGGGCTCGTACCGCTTCACGCTCGACATCACGGCGGTACCGGTGCTCAAGGAGCTCTCGCACCTGCCGGTCATCGTCGATCCCAGCCACGCGGCCGGGCGGCGCGATCTCGTCACGCCGCTGTCGCTCGCCGCGGCGGCCGCCGGCGCGGACGGGATCATCGTCGAGACGCACCCGGCGCCCGAGGAGGCCATCTGCGACGGCCCGCAGGCCATCCGCACCGATGACTTCGCCGTCTACGCGGCGCGGGTCGAGGCGGCGGCGGCCGTGGCGGGCAAGGTCGTCGGAGTCGGCGCCTGAGAGTCGCCGTCGTCGGCGTCGGGCTGATCGGCGGGTCGGTCGCGCTGGCCGCCCGCCGCGCCGGCGCCGTCGTCCGCGGCGTCGACCCGCGGCCCGAGGCGGCGGCGGTGCTCGACGAGGCATGCGCGTCGGTGGGCGAGGCGCTCGACGGCGCCGACGTCGCGGTCGTGGCCACGCCGCTGGGCGTGCTGCCGGCGACGCTCGACGCGGTGCTGGAGGCCGCCCCGGCGGCGTGCGGCGTCACCGACGTCGGCTCGGCCAAGCGCGTGGCCATGCGCGACGACGAGCGCTTCGTCGGCGGCCACCCGCTGGCCGGCTCCGAGCTCGGCGGCGTCGAGCACGCCCGCGAGGACCTCTTCGACGGCGCGACGTGGTACCTCGTGCCCACGCCGCGCAGCTCCGGCGTGCTGCTCGACCGCCTCTATCGCTTCGTGTCCGACCTCGGCGCCCGCCCCGTCACCATCGATGCCGGCCTGCACGACCGGCTCATGGCCACGGTCTCGCACCTGCCCCACGTGGTGGCCAACGTGCTCGTCGAGCAGGCCGCGGCGCTCGGCGAGCCCGCGATCGGCCCGAGCTTCCGCGACGCCACGCGCGTCGCCGGCGCCAACCCGGGGCTGTGGCCGGACATCCTGCTCGCCAACCGCGACGCGCTGAGCGCGCAGCTCGACGCCGCCGCCGAGCGCCTGGGCGAGGTCCGCGCGGCGCTCGACAGCGGCGATCGCGACGCGCTGGCGCGCTGGCAGGCGGCCGCCGCCGCGCGCCGCGAGGCGCTCGTGCAGGCCGCCCTGCACACCGGCCCGACGCGCGAGCTGCGCGTCCCGGTGCCCAACCGGCCGGGGGTGGTCGCCGAGCTGACCCTTGCCCTCGGCCGCGCGGGCATCAACATCTCCGACATGAGCCTGACCCCGGCGCCCGACAACACCCGCGGCGAGATCGCGCTCTGGGTCCCCGAGGCCGACTACGAGCGCGCGCAGGCGCTGGTGCGCGAGCTCTGATGCGCTTCGCCCCGGCCACCCGCCTGCGCGGCGAGCTGACGCCGCCGCCCGACAAGTCGCTGTCGCACCGCGCGGCGATCGTCGCCGCGATGGGCGACGAGCCGGTCCGCATCCGCAACTACCTCGACGCCGCCGACACGAACTCGACGCTCAACGCGGTGCGCGCGCTCGGCACGCTGGTCGAGGAGCGCCCGGACGAGCTCGTCGTCCGCGGCAGCGGCATGCGCGAGGCGCGCGAGCCGTCGCTGCCGATCGACGTCGGCAACGCCGGGACGCTGCTGCGGCTGCTGCCCGGCTGGCTCGCCGGGCAGGAGGGCCGCGCGTACACGCTCGACGGCGACGAGTCGATCCGCCGGCGCCCGGTCGACCGCATCGCCGAGCCGCTGGAGCGCATGGGCGCGCGCGTGGTCGCGCGCGAGGGGCGCTTCGCGCCGTTCACCGTCTACGGGGCGCACCTGCGCTCGGCCCACCACGAGCTGCCGGTCGCCAGCGCGCAGGTCAAGTCGTGCGTGCTGCTCGCCGGCCTGTCCGCCGACGGCGCCACCACGGTGACCGAGCCGGCCCACAGCCGCGACCACACCGAGCGCCTGCTCGTCGCCGGCGGGGCGACCGTGCGGCGCAACGGCCGCCACGTCACCGTCCTGAACTGCGACGAGCTCGGGCTCGAGGTCATCGACATCCCGGGCGACCTGAGCTCGGCGGCCTTCCACGTCGCCGCCGGGCTGCTCGTCCCGCAGTCGCGCCTGCTGCTGCGCGGCGTCGGCGTCAACTGGACGCGCGCCGGGTTTCTGCGCATCGTGGAGCGCATGGGCGCCATCGTCGTCGGCGACCTCGAGGAGCCCGACGACGAGCAGGTCATCCCGCACGAGCCGGTGAGCGACCTCGACGTCACCGCCGCCCCGCTCGTCGGCACCACCGTCGAGCCCGGCGAGGTGCCGCTGGCCATCGACGAGCTGCCGCTCGTCGGCCTGCTCGGCTGCTTCGCCGAGGGCGAGACCGTCGTGCGCGGCGCCGCCGAGCTGCGCCTCAAGGAGTCCGACCGGATCGCCGCCGTCGTCGACGGCCTGCGTGGGCTGGGCGGCGACGCCGAGGCGACCGACGACGGCTTCGTCGTGCGCGGCACGGGCGGGCTGCGCGGCGGGGTGCTCGACTCGTGTGGCGACCACCGGCTGGCCATGCTCGGCGCGGTCGCCGGCCTGGCCTCGCGCGAGGGCGTCGAGGTCGTCGGGATGGACGCGGCGGCGATCAGCTACCCCGGGTTCGCCGCCGATCTGGCCGCGCTGGGCGCCTGACGCACGGCG
Organism: Actinomycetota bacterium; assembly: GCA_005888335.1. The sequence continues at coordinate 38,808 of VAWY01000032.1, read as the reverse complement.
AGCGGCCAGAAGGCGAGCCCGGCGGCGGCGGCGAGCAGGCCGGCGGCGACCAGGGTGGTCGACGCGCCCAGCGCGGCGGCCGCCGGAGCGGTGAGCGCGTAGGACACCGGCGTCAGCCCGAGCGAGGCGAGGAAGTCGACGCTCGTGACGCGACCCAGCAGCGCGGGCGGAACCCGTGTCTGCATGAGCGTGCTCCACACGACGTTTCCCGCCGCCAGGCACGCGCCTTCCGCGGCGGCGAGCGGCAGCAGCTGCCACGTCGCGGTCGCCGCCGCGAAGCCGCAGAGCGCCAGCGGCGAGACCGACCAGACGGCGTACATGAGCGAGACCGGCCGCCGTCCGAGGCCGACCTGGCCGACGAGCGCGGCGGCGGTCACGGCCCCGAGGCCGCTGACCGCGAGGACCGCGCCGTACGTGCCGGCGTCGCCGCCGAGGTCGTTGCGGATGAGGTAGGGGAGCAGGACCTGGAACGGGCCGAGGACGAACAGCACGGCGAGACCGGCCGAGGCCAGCGTCGCCCACAGCCACGGCTGCGAGCGCACGTACCGCCACCCCGCCGCCAGCTCGCGCCGCGCGCCCTCGGGCTCCACCCCGGCCCATGACCGCGCGCGCAGCCCGAAGACGCACGCCGCGGACACGCCGAAGGTCGCGGCGTCGGCCAGCAGGGCCGGCCCGGCGCCGGCGGCGGCGACGAGCACCCCGCCGAGCGCGGGCCCGGCGAAGCGCAGGGCCAGCGGCCGCACGACGCCGTGGACGGCGTTGGCTTGCACGAGCTCCTCGGCCGGCACCACGGCCGGCAGCAGGGCGCCGAAGGCCGGCTGGAAGAACGCCTCGCCGGCGCCGTAGACCAGCATGAGCGCCACGGCGTGCCAGACCTCGAGCGCGCCGGCCACCGAGAGCGCGCCGATGCCCGCCACGGCGGCGAGGCGCACGAGGTCCGACGCGATCAGCACGCGCCGGCGCTCGACGCGGTCGCTGACCACGCCGCCCGCCAGCAGGCAGGCGACGAGCCCGACCGAGCCGGCCAGCATCACCACCGACAGCGCGCCGGGCGAGTTGCGCAGCTCGAGGATCTGGAACGTGATGGCCACCACGAAGATGCCGTCGCCGACCAGCGACGTCGCCTGGCCGAGCCAGAGCACGGCGAAGTCGCGGCGGCGGAACGGCTGGAGCAGGCGCACGGCCCCCTATCGTGGCGAACGTCATGATCGTCGCGATCGACGGGCCCGCGGGGGCCGGCAAGTCGACCGTGGCGCGCGCCGTCGCGCGCGCGCTCGGCTTCACCTATCTCGATACCGGGGCGATGTACCGTGCCGCGGCGCTGGCGGGCGCCGACGACGTCAGCGCGCTGCGCATCGAGGTGGGCGACGACCGCGTGCTGCTCGACGGCGAGGACGTCACCGAGGCGATCCGCACGGCCGAGGTCAGCGAAGCCGCCTCGCAGGTGGCCACGCGGCCCGAGGTGCGCGCCGCGCTCGTCGCCAAGCAGCGCCAGCTCATCGCCGAGGGCGACTGGGTGGCCGACGGGCGAGACATCGCCACGGTCGTCGCCCCCGACGCCGAGCTGAAGGTGTTCCTCACCGCCTCGCCCGAGGAGCGGGCGCGCCGGCGCGCCGAGGAGCTCGGCCTGCCCGTCGAGCAGGTGCTCGCCGAGCAGCGCGAGCGCGACGAGCGCGACAGCGGCTACGGCCGCACGATCGACGCGCCGGCGCCTGGCGCGGTGAAGATCGACACGACGGGGCTGAGCGTCGACGAGGTCGTTGCGAGGATCCGGGAGCTGCTGTGAAGGTCGCGGTCGTCGGCTATCCCAACGTGGGCAAGAGCTCGCTCGTCAACCGGCTGGCGGGCCGGCGCACGGCGGTCGTGCACGAGCGCCCGGGCGTCACGCGCGACCGCAACGAGGTCGAGGCCGAGTGGAACGGCCGGCGCTTCGACCTCATCGACACCGGCGGCGTCGACTTCGCCGACGCGGATCCGCTCGCCGGCTCGATCCGCGATCAGGCGCGCGCCGCGCTGGCCGACGCCGGCGTCGCCGTGCTCGTCGTCGACGCCAAGGCGGGGCTGCGGCCCGGCGACGAGGAGATCGCCGACCTGCTGCGCCGCTTCGAGGGGCCGGTCGTGGTGGCGGCCAACAAGATCGACCGCGTCGAGGACGAGCCGCTGGCCGCCGAGTTCCACGCGCTCGGCCTCGGCGAGCCCATGCCGGTCTCCGCCGCGCAGGGGCTCGGCACCGGCGACCTGCTCGACCGGTTGACCGAGCAGATGCCGCTCGCCGAGGAAGTGGAGGACGAAGACGTCGTGCGCCTGGCGATCATCGGGCGCCCGAACGTCGGCAAGTCGTCGCTGGTCAACCGCTTCCTCGGCCAGGAGCGCGTGATCGTCTTCGAGGTCGCGGGCACCACGCGCGACGCGATCGACCTGCCGCTCGAGGTCGACGGGCGCGAGGTGGTCCTCATCGACACCGCCGGGCTGCGCCGCCAGGCCAAGGTGTCCGAGGCCGTCGAGTACTACACGGCGCTGCGCTCGCGGCGGGCGGCCGAGCGCGCCGACGTCGCGCTCGTGGTCTGCGACGCCACCGACGGGGTGACGAGTCAGGACCTCCGCATCGCCGAGCTCGCGATGGAGGCCAAGTGCGCGACCGCGCTGGTGCTCAACAAGTGGGATCTCGCCGAGGAACTGGACCTCGACTACGAGCGCGCGCGCGTGGCGCAGAAGCTGCGGCTGCGGCCCAAGGTCCTGACCGGGAGCGCGAAGACCGGCCGCAACGTGCGCCGGCTGCTCACCGAGGCGCTCGCGCTCGGCGACCGCATGCACGGCCGGATCCCGACGCCCGACCTCAACCGCTTCCTCGGCGAGGTCGTCCAGGCGCGCCAGCCGCCGGCCCGCCAGGGCCACCGCCTGAAGCTGCTCTACATGGCGCAGATCGGCACCAACCCGCCGCGCTTTGCCGTCCAGGTCAACCAGCGCAAGCGCGTGACGCGCGACTACGCCTACTTCCTCGAGAACCGGCTGCGCGCGCGCTACGGCCTGGACGGCGTGCCGCTCGTCATCGACTTCGTGGAGCGCCGTGAGCGTCGTCGGGCGGCGTAGGGCGCTCGCGGCCACAGCGCTGGCGGTCCTCGCCGCGGTCGGCATCCTGCTGGTCGGCCGCTCGGGCAACCCGCCGATCGCCACCGGCGCGGCGCGGCTCGTGCCCGCCGACGCGCTCGTCTACGTGCACCTGTCGACCGACCCGCGCCGCGCGGCGGTGCGCCGCGCCGTCAAGCTCGCCGGCAGGTTTCCGAGCTTCGGCCGGCTGCGCGACTCGATCCTGCGCAGGCTGTCCGTCAACGGCGACGCCTCGGAGATGGCCCACTGGCTGGGCCCGGAGGCGGCGCTCGCGCTGCTGGACACGTCGGGCACGATCGCCGGATCGCTCGTCGTCATCGGCGTGCGCGACGAGGAGGGCGCGCGGCGCTTCCTCGCCGAGGGCCGCGGCGGCGCGTCGCCGGAGCGCTACCGCGGCGTGCGCATCGACCACTACGGCGACGTGATGGGCGCATTCGTGCGAGCGGCCGGCGGCGCGCGCTACGTGGTCATCGGGCAGGAGGCGAGCGTCCACCAGGCCATCGACCTCGCGCAGGGCCGCGGCCGGTCGCTGGCCGACGACGGCGAGTACCGCAGCGCGGTCGCCGGGCTGCCGGCCGACCGCGTCGCCGACGCCTACGTCACCGGCGGCGGCGTGCACCGCCTGCTCGTGCCGGCCGGCGGGCTGCTCGGCGTGGTCGGCGCGCTGCTCGACCGCCCGGGCCTGCAGGCGACCGGTGTGGCGCTCAGCGCCGAAGACCCGGGCGCGCGGCTCGTCGTCCACGCGCTCGGCGGCTCGGGCCCCTACGAGCCGTTCACGCCGCGGCTGCTCGGCGACGTGCCGCAGGGGGCGCTCGCCTACATGGGCGTCCGGGGCTTCGACCGCACCGCCGCCCGGCTGCTCGCGGCGACCGGCGAGCAGTCCAGCACGCTCGGGCGCGTGATCGCGGCCATCCCCCGCGAGCTCATCACGCCGCTGCAGGGCGAGGTCGCGCTGCTGCTCACCGCGCAGGGCGACCGCACCGTGCTCACCGTGCTGGCCCGCGCCGGCGACGAGCGCCGCACGCGCGCCGCGCTCGGGCGCCTCCCCGGCGCGCTGCGCAAGGTGCTGCCGCGGCTGCGGACGCGCCACGCGACCGTCGCGGGCGTGCCCGCGACCGTCCTGCGCTCGGGCCCCGCCTTCCAGCTCGACGCCGCGCTCTTCGGCGGCAAGCTGGTGATCGCCACCGCGCCCGAGGGCATCGCCCTGCTGCGCGCGAACCGGGCCCGGCTGAAGGACGAGGAAGCCTTCCGCCGCGTCGTGCCTGAGACGGGTACGAAGGTGACCACAGTAGTCTTCCTCGACTTCGACCAGCTCCTGCAGCTCGCCGAGCGGACTGGCCTCAACGACTCGCGCGCCTACCGGCAGGTCCGCGCGGACCTCACCCGAGTGCGCGCGGTCGGGTTCAGCTCGTCCGGCAGGCAGGGCAACACGACCGCGGAGATCCGCTTCGACATCTCATGAACGACAACGAGTACCTCTTCACCTCGGAGTCCGTCACCGAGGGCCACCCGGACAAGATCGCCGACCAGATCTCAGACGGCGTCCTCGACGCTGTCCTGCGCGACGACCCGTACGGCCGTGTGGCGTGCGAGACGCTCGTCAACACCGGCCTGGTGGTCGTGTCGGGCGAGATCTCGACCACGACGTACGTCGACATCCAGGAGGTGGCGCGCGAGACGATCCGCAAGATCGGCTACACGGACGCCGACCTGGGCTTCAGCGCCGACTCGTGCGCGGTCATCAACGCGATCGACAAGCAGTCGCCCGACATCGCGCAGGGCGTCGACCAGGCCTACGAGACGCGCACCGACCCGGCCGACGACGATCAACTCGACGTCGCCGGGGCGGGCGACCAGGGCATGATGTTCGGCTACGCGACGCGCGAGACCGAGGAGCTCATGCCGCTGCCGATCTCGCTTGCCCACAAGCTGGCCAAGCGGCTGGCCGACGTGCGCCACGGCGACGTGATCCCGTACCTGCGCCCGGATGGCAAGACGCAGGTCTCGGTGCGCTACATCGACGGCCGCCCGGCGGAGATCGAGAAGCTGCTGATCTCCACCCAGCACCGCGAGGGCGCCGAGTCGCTGCTGCCGCACGACCTCTGGGAGCACGTCGTCGAGCCCGTCCTGCCGCGCGAGCTCTACGACGCCAAGAAGCTGCGCAAGAACTTCCTGGTCAACCCGACCGGGCGCTTCGTGATCGGCGGGCCGGTGGGCGACTGCGGGCTGACCGGGCGCAAGATCATCGTCGACACGTACGGCGGCATGGCCCGCCACGGCGGCGGCGCGTTCAGCGGCAAGGATCCCTCGAAGGTCGACCGCAGCGCGGCCTACGCGGCCCGCTACGTGGCCAAGAACGTCGTGGCCGCGGGGCTCGCGGACCGCGCCGAGGTGCAGGTCGCCTACGCGATCGGCGTCGCGCATCCGGTGTCGGTGATGATCGAGACGTTCGGCACCGAGAACATTGGCCGCGCGCACATCCTCGACCTCGTGCTCGAGCACTTCGACCTGCGCCCGGGCGCGTTCCGCGAGGAGCTGCGGCTCCACCGGCCGATCTTCCAGAAGACGGCGGCCTACGGCCACTTCGGCCGCGAGGACCACGACTTCACGTGGGAGAAGACCGACAAGGCGGCGGCGCTGCGCCAGGCCGCGGGGCTGGCCGGCGAGCCGGAGGTGGCGTCGCTGCGGCCGTAGGGGCGGTTCGGGGCGGTTCGCTCCGCGCGGCCGTGGCTTCGGGCCGCGGCCGCGCTGGATGGCACCGAGGGGAAGGGGGTGGTCGGTCCGTGTGACCGCGCCGCTCTCCGCTTGCGTCAAGAAGCGCATGACAGTCGTGCGGTTCTCGACGCATGCGGCGAGAACGGATCCGTAGTGGATCTCTTCTTGACGCGTGCGGCGGCCCGTCCGCGCGGGGCCTGCGCGGCGTGGCGTGGCGAGGGCACCCACCCCCTCGCCAGCCACGGACCACGTTCCAAACCACAGCGCCGTCTGAGCGGAGCGCCACGGCCACAGACCCCACCGCAAGCCGGAACACCGTTCGAGCGGGCCACACGGCCACCGGCCGGTCCCAACCCGGAACACCGTCTGAGCGGAGCGCCAGACTCCCACGACCGTGCCCGCCATCGCCCAGGTCGAGCCGCTGACGACGGCCCGTGCGCTGCACGGGCCGTTCGACTACCTCGCACCCCCGAACGCCGCCGTCGGCCAGCTCCTCGTCGTGCCGTTCGGCCGCCGCGAGATCACGGGCGTCGTCGTCGGCCTGGCGGACACCAGCCAGATCGCGCCCGACCGGCTCGCCGAGGCCCGCGACGTCCTGCCGCACTCGGTCCCCGCCGAGCTCGTCGCGCTCGCGCGCTGGATGGCGCGGGAGTACTGCTCGACGTTCGCCCGTGCGTTGCAGCTCGTCCTGCCGCCCGCCCGCGTCAAGGAGCGGACGGCGCTGTGGGCGCACCCGACCGGCGCGGCCGCCGAGCACGGGCTCACCGACCGCCAGCGCGCGCTGCTGGCGACGCTGCCCCGCGCCGCCAGCGCCGACCTCGCCGCGCTGCGCCGCCTCGAGCGCCGCGGGGTCGTGCGCATCGCCCCGCGCGCGCAGCGGCGCGCGCCCGTGCACACGGTGGTGGGCGCCCCGCGCCCCGACCCGCCGCCGCTGACCGCCGCCCAGCGCGCGGCGCTGGAGGCGATCGCCGCCGCCGGGCCGGGCGACCGGCTGCTCCTGCACGGCGTGACCGGCTCGGGCAAGACCGAGGTCTACCTGCGCGCCGTGGGCGCGGCGCTCGAGCGCGGCGAGGGGGCGATCGTGCTCGTCCCCGAGATCGGCCTGACGCCGCAGATCGTCGCGCGCTTCGTCGAGCGCTTCGGCGACACGGTCGCCGTCCTGCACTCGCGGCTGTCCGACGGCGAGCGCTTCGACGAGTGGCTGCGCCTGCGTCGCGGCGAGGCGCGCGTCTGCGTCGGCCCGCGCAGCGCGGTCTTCGCACCGGTCGAGCGCCTCGGCCTCGTCGTCGTCGACGAGGAGCACGACGCGTCCTACAAGCACGAGGGCGATCCCCGCTACGACGCCCGGGCGGTCGCCGAGCGGCGCGGCGCGCTGGTCGTCGCAGGCAGCGCGACACCGCGCCCGGAGTCCTTCCACGCCATGCGCCGCGTCACGCTGCCCGAGCGCGTGGACGCCCGCCCGCTCCCGCCGGTCGAGGTGGTCGACATGCGCGAGCGCCGCGAGGTCCTGCATCCGCGGACCTACGCCGCGCTGCTCGACGCGCCCAAGGCCGTCCTGCTGCTCAACCGCCGCGGATGGTCGAACTTCCTGACGTGCCGCAGCTGCGGGCACGTCTGGGGCTGCCCGTCGTGCGACGTGACGCTCGTCCTGCACCGTGCGCAGGGGCTGCTCGCGTGCCACCACTGCGGGCACCGCGAGCGCGTGCCGGCGCGCTGCGGCGCGTGCGGGAGCGTGTCGGTCGCCCGGCACGGGACGGGCACCGAGCGCCTGGAGGCCGAGTTGCGCGAGGCCGGGCTCAGCGCCTTCCGCCTGGACGCCGACGTCGCCCGCGCCGCCGAGGTCCTGCGTGCCTTCGAGCAAGCGGCGCGGGGCGTGCTCGTCGGCACGCAGCTCGTGGCCAAGGGGCACGACTTCCCGGACGTCACGCTCGGCGTCGTCCTCGACGCCGACGCGACGCTGCGCTTCCCCGACTTCCGGGCCGAGGAGCGCACCTTCGCGCTCGTCGCCCAGCTCGCCGGTCGCGCCGGGCGCGGCAGCGGCGGTGGCCGCGTCCTGGTCCAGACGCTCGCGCCCGAGGCGGACGCCATCCGCTTCGCCGCCCGCCACGACGCCGACGGCTTCCTGGCCGCCGAGCTCGCCCGCCGCCGCGCGCTGCGCTATCCGCCGTTCTCGACGCTCATCCGCATCGTGTGCTCGTCCGAGCGCGCGGGCGCGGCGCACGCGGCCGCCGCCGCGGTGCGCGGGCGCCTCGGCGCCGGCGCCCTCGGCCCGGCGCCCCTGTTCCGCCTGCGCGGCCGCGAGCGCTCGCAGGTCGTCGTCAAGGCGACCGAGCGCGCCGCCGCCGTGGCCGCCGTCGACGCCGCCGTGCGCGCCGCCGCCGCCGACCGCACGCACCGCCACGCGGCCTTCAGCGTCGACGTGGACCCGCAGTAGCCGCAGTAACCTCGGAGCCGTGGCCCAGCAGCAGGAGATCGTCGAGGAACAGGCCGCGCCGCCCGCGGCGCTGACCGAGGAGCAGCGCGCGCGTCGCGAGGCCGCGCTGCGCCAGATCCGCAAGTTCGGCGACCCCGTCCTGCGCGCGAGGGCGCGCGAGATCGACACCTTCGACGACGCGCTGCGCGAGGAGGTCGCGCGCATGAGCCGGCTCATGCACGAGTCCATCGGGATCGGCCTGGCGGCCACCCAGGTCGGCACCCTCAACCGCGTGCTCGTCTACCGCGTCCAGCCCGAGAGCCCCGTCAACGCGCTCATCAACCCGGTCATCGAGTGGCGCGGCAAGGAGACCGAGGTCATGGAGGAGGGGTGCCTGTCGCTGCCCGGCGTGGTCGTCGACGTCGAGCGGCCGGTCCACGTCCGCGTCAGCGCGCGCGACGAGGACGGCGAGCCGATCGAGATCGAGGCCAGCGGGCTCGAGGCGCGCGTCATCCAGCACGAGGTCGACCACCTCGACGGCGTGCTCATCCTCGACCGCACCACGCGCGACCAGCGCAAGGAGGCGGTGCGGGCCCTGCGCGAACCGCAAGACAGCGCGGCCTAGTGGCTGGACCGGCGACCCCCACGCCCGCTCGCCGCCGTCTCGCGGCGCCAGCCGCCACCCGCCGGGACCGGCCAAGACCACCGGCGTCCGTGCCGGCGGTGCCCTCGCTGCCACTGTGCCGGTCCGCCGGTCGGCGCCTGGCATCCGCGATCCGGAGGCGAGCGGACGCGCGGGCCACCGGTCCAGCCACGTGAGGACGGTCTTCCTCGGCACGAGCGAGTTCGCCGCCGCCGTGCTCGAGCGGCTGGCCGCCTCGCCGCACCGCCCCTCGCTCGTGGTCACCCGGCCCGACCGCCCGGCCGGACGCGGGCGGCGCCTCACGCCGCCCCCCGTCGCCGAGAAGGCGCGCGAGCTCGGCATCGCCGTCGACCAGCCCGACAGCGTCAACAGCGACGAGGCGCGCGCCCGGATCGCCGCCGAGAACCCCGAGGCCGTCGCCGTCTGCGCGTTCGGCGCGCTGCTCAAGGAACCGCTGCTCAGCGAGCACTTCATGCTCAACGTCCACCCGTCGCTGCTGCCGCGCTGGCGCGGGGCGGCGCCGATCGAGCGGGCGATCATGACCGGCGACGAGGAGACCGGCGTCGCGATCATGCGCCCGACCGCGGGCTTCGACGAGGGCCCGGTCTGCGCGGTGGATCACGAGCCCATCACGCCGCAGGACGACTACGGCACCCTGTCGGCTCGCCTGGAGCCCCTGGGCGCCGATCTGCTGATCCGCGCGCTCGAGGAGCGCCCGCCGTTCGTCGAGCAGCCCGCCGAGGGCGCCACCTACGCGGAGAAGATCGGCCCCGACGACCGCCGGCTGGACCCGGTCGCCCGCCCGGCGGTCGAGCTCGACCGCGTCGTGCGCGCGCTGCACCCGCACATCGGCGCGCGGCTCGACGACCTGCGCGTCCGCCGCGCGCGCCCGGTCGACGACGAGCTCCCGGCCGGCCGCCTGGCCGCCGCCGACGGGCGCCTGCTGCTCGGCTGCGCCGCCGGCGCGCTCGAGCTGCTCGAGGTCCAGCCGCCGGGCGGGCGCCCGATGGACGCGGCCGCCTACGTGCGCGGTCATAGACTCACGGCGTGATGCCCGCCGCCACCGCCGCCCGCCGGCGGCCGGCCACCCCCGCTCGCCGGGCCGCCTACGCCGTCCTGCGCCGGGTCTTCGAGGACGGAGCCTGGGCCGACCGCGCGCTGCACGCCGCGGCCGGCGGCCTGGACGCGCGCGAGCGCGCGCTGGCCACCCAGCTCGCCTACGGCGCCGTCCAGCGCGCCGGCACGCTTGATCACGTCGCCGAGCGCCTCGCCGGCCGCCCGGTCGACCGGCTCGACCCGCCCGTGCGCGCTGCGCTCCGGCTCGGCCTCTTCCAGCTGCTCTACCTCGACGGCATCCCCGACCACGCCGCCGTGGACTCGTCGGTCGCGCTCGCCCGCGCCGACGCCCCGCGCGCGACCGGGCTCGTCAACGCGGTGCTGCGCCGCGCGACGCGGGAGGAGTTCGCCTTCGATGACGGGACGCCGGAGGGCGCCGCGCTCAGGCACTCGGTCCCGCGCTGGCTGGCCGAGCGCTGGTTCGCCGAGCTCGGGCCCGCCGAGGCGCGCGCGCTGCTCGCCGCGATCAACGAGCCCGCCGAGGCCGCGCTGCGCGTCAACACGCTGGTGACCACGCGCGACGCGCTGCTGTCCCGCCTGCCCGGGCACGCCGCGCCGGCCGACCCCGACGCGGTCGTCCTCGACGCGCCGTTCGACGCCCACGGCCACCCGCTCTTCGACGCCGGCGCGTATCACCCGCAGTCGCGCGCGTCCCAGCGCGTCGGGCGGGCCGTGGACCCGCGCGCGGGCGAGCGCGTCCTCGACCTGTGCGCCGCGCCCGGCGGCAAGACGACGCACCTCGCCGCGCTCATGGACGGCGAGGGCGAGGTCGTGGCCGTCGAGCGCCACACCGGCCGCGCCAATGCGCTCGTGCGGACCGTCGCGCGGCTGCGCGCCGACGGCGTCGTGCGGGTCGAGAACGCCGACGCGACCGACGCGCGCAGCGACGGCCCGTTCGACCGCGTCCTGGTCGATCCGCCGTGCAGCGGCCTGGGCACCCTGCAGTCGCGCCCCGACCGGCGCTGGCGCGCCGGTCCCGACGCGCCGCTCGAGCTGCAGGCGGCGATCCTCGACGCCGCGGCCGCGGTGACCGCGCGGCGTCTGGTCTACTCGACGTGCACGATCTCCCGCGCCGAGAACGAGGACCAGGTCGCGGCATTCCTGGAGCGCCACCCGGACTTCACGCTGTCCGCCACCCACGTCACGCTGCCCCATCGTGACCGAACCGACGGCTTCTACCTCGCGACGCTGGACCGTGCCTGAGGATCCGCCCGTCCTGCCGCGCCCCGCCTGCCCGCACTGCGGCGAGCCGTGGCTGCGCCCGACGAACCTCGCCGGGCGCTACCGCTGCGTGAACTGCCTGCACCGCTACGAGCTGCGCTCGGTGTGCCCGAACTGCGGCCAGCACTCGACCATCGTGCGGATGTCGTCGACCGCCACGGTCACCTGCCAGAGCTGCGGCGACTCGATGCTCCTGCCGATATGACGGTCGCCCCCTCGATCCTCAGCGCGGACTTCGCGCGGCTCGGCGAGCAGGTGGGGGAGGTCCTCGACGCGGGCGCGCGGCTCATCCACGTCGACGTCATGGACGGGCACTTCGTGCCGCCGATCACGATGGGGCCGATCGTCGTCGGCGCGCTGCGCGAGCAGGTCCACGGCGCCGGCGCGATGCTCGAGGTCCACCTGATGGTCGAGCGCCCCGAGCGCCACGTCGACGCGTTCGCCGACGCGGGCGCCGACCGCATCCTCGCCCAGGTCGAGGCCACGCCCAACCTGCGCTACGCGGTCGACGCGATCCGCCGGCGCGACGTCGCCGCCGGGGTCGTCGTCAACCCGGGCACGCCGGTCGAGGCGGTCGCCGAGGTGCTCGACGAGGTCGAGCTCGTGCTGTGCATGACGGTCAACCCGGGCTGGGGCGGCCAGCCGTTCATCCCGCAGTCGCTCGACAAGCTGCGCCGCCTGAAGGCCGTCGTCGGCGAGAAGGCGGCGATCGAGGTGGACGGCGGCGTCGACCTCGAGACGATCGCGCCGTGCGCGCAGGCGGGCGCGTCGGTGTTCGTGGCCGGGACCGCGGTGTTCGGCGCCGACGACCCCGCGCGGGCGTTCAGGGAGCTCACCGCCGCCGCGTCGGGGGGATAGCCGTACCTCAGGCCCCCCAGGGGGTCGCCACACTTGGATCCCGTGGCCACGTCCGTCCTCATCGTCGACGACCACCCGAGCTTCCGGGCGACCGCCCGGCTGCTGCTCGAGGCGGAGGGCTACGAGGTCGTCGGCGAGGCGCCCGACGGCCTGAGCGGCATCACTGCCGCGCTCGACCTGCGTCCCGACCTCGTGCTGCTCGACGTCAACCTGCCCGACATCGACGGCTTCGACGTCGCCGCGCGCCTGACCAACGGCAACGGCCCCACCGTCGTCCTCGTCTCCAGCCGCGACTCCTCGGACTTCGGCCCGCTCGTGGCGCGCAGCGGCGCGCGGGGCTTCATCAGCAAGGGCGAGCTGTCCGGCGCGGCGCTGGCCGCGCTGCTCGAGCGATGACCGGACTCAAGCGGGCGCTGTGGATGATCGGGGGCGCGGGCCTCGCGCTGGCCGCGGTGGCGTGCGCGCTCGTCGCGACGAGCGCGCACGAGCCGAACAAGACCGTCACGCTCATCTTCCCGCCGTTCATCGGCCTGAGCTTCGTCGGCGTCGGGCTGTTCGCGTGGTGGCGCCGCCCCGAGAACCGCGTCGGCGCGCTCATGACCGCGGTCGGCTTCACGTGGTTTCTGGGCGCCCTGTCGGAGTCCAACACGTCCGCCGTCTACACGGTGGGCATCGTGCTCAACAGCGTGTGGGCGGCGGTGATCGTCCACCTGCTGCTCGCCTTCCCGTCCGGTCGCCTGGAGGGCCGCTGGGCGCGAGGGCTCGCCGCCTCCGGCTACGCGGCGGTCATCGCCATCCCGCTCGGCATCTCGCTGTTTCGCGCCGGCTGCGACTGCGGCATCCACAACGCTCCGGCCAACGCCCTCCTGCTCAGCGAGCAGAAGGTCGCGGCCGACGTCATCGACATCGGCGGCAACGCGTTCGCAATCGCGCTCACCATCGCGGTCGCAGTGACGCTCTTCCGGCGCTGGCGGCACGCGACGCGCATCCAGCGCCGCTCGCTGGCTCCCGTGCTGTGGACCGGGCTGCTGTTCGCGATCGGCCTCGCCGTGGGCTCGCTGACCGACATCGCCGGCAGCAGCGGCGGCCCCGTCACCGGCGGCCCGGCGCTGGCGTTCCTCCTCGCCGTGCCCTACGCCTACCTGGTCGGGCTGATGCGCTCCCGGCACTCGCGCACCGGGGCGGTGGCCGCGCTCGTCGGCCGCCTTCAGGACACCGAGGGCCTGCGCGATGCGCTGGCCGACGCGCTGGGCGACCCCTCGCTGCGCCTGCTCTACCGCCGGCCGGGACGCGAGGCGTGGGTCGACGCCGAGGGGCACGCGGCCGCGCTGCCCGCCGCCGGCGTGACGCTCCTGGAGCGCGACGGCGAGCAGATCGGCGCGATCGTGCACGACCCGGCGCTCGCGGAGGAGCCCGAGCTGCTCCGCGCCGCCGCGGGCGCCGCCGCGCTCGCCCTGGAGAACGAGCGCCTCGCCGCCGAGCTGCGCGCCCGCGTGGCCGAGCTGCAGGACTCGCGCCAGCGGCTGGTCCTGGCCGGCCTGGCCGAGCGCCGCAGCCTGGAGCGCGATCTGCACGACGGCGCGCAGCAGCGGCTGGTCGCGCTGTCGCTGCAGCTGGGGCTCGCGCGGGCCAAGGTCGCCGCCGACCCGGCGACGGCGACGCGTCTGCTCGACGCGGCGCGCGACGAGCTCCGCCATGCGCTCGAGGAGCTGCGCGAGCTCGCGCGCGGGATTCACCCGGCAGTGCTCACCGACCGCGGGCTGGAGCCGGCGCTCGAGGCGCTCGCCGACCGCGCGACCGTGCCCGTGGCGCTCGACGAGCTGCCCGGCGAGCGCCTGCCCGCCGCCGTCGAGGCCGCCGCCTACTTCGTCGTCGCGGAGTCGCTGACCAACGTGGCCAAGTACGCGCGCGCCCAGGAGGCGCACGTGCGCGTGGCGCGCCGCGACGGCGCCGCGGTCGTCGAGGTCCGCGACGACGGCGTGGGCGGCGCCGACGCCGCCGCCGGGACCGGCCTGCGCGGCCTGGCCGACCGCCTCGCCGCGCTCGACGGTCGCCTCGAAGTCCACTCCCCGCCGGGCGAGGGCACGCTCGTCCGCGCCACGATTCCATGCGCGTCGTAGTCGCCGACGACAGCGTGCTGCTGCGCGAGGGCGTCGTGCGCCTGCTGCAGGAGGCGGGCTTCGACGTCGTCGCCCAGGCGGGGGACGCCGAGGACCTGCTGCGCAAGGTCGGCGCCCACAAGCCCGACGTCGCGGTGGTCGACGTGCGCATGCCGCCCACGCAGACCGACGAGGGGCTGCGCGCCGCCGCGGAGATCCGCCGGTCGCGACCTGAGACGGGCGTGCTGGTGCTCTCGCAGGTCGTCGAGGCGGGCTCGGCGCTCGAGCTGTTCGCCGACGGCGCCGGCGGCCTGGGCTACCTGCTCAAGGATCGCGTCGCCGACATCGATCGCTTCACCGACGCCGTACGCCGCGTCGCCGAGGGCGGCTCGGCGCTCGACCCCGAGGTCGTCTCGCTGCTGCTCGGGCGCCGCCGGCGCGAGGACCCGCTCGGCGTCCTGACGCCGCGCGAGCGCGAGGTGCTCGGGCTGATGGCCGAGGGCCGCTCCAACATCGCGATCGCCGAGCAGCTCGTGGTCACCGAGCGGGCGGTCGAGAAGCACGTGACCTCGATCTTCGGAAAGCTCGGCCTCGCCCCAGCGGCCGAGGACCATCGCCGCGTGCTCGCGGTTCTGCGCTACCTGGAGGCCGGATGACACCTACGCCCATCGTCTCGTCGAAGGACCTTCGCCGCACCTACGGCGAGGGGGAGGCCGCGGTGCACGCCCTCGCCGGGGTGACCGTCGCCTTCCCCGCCGGGGAGCTGACGGCGATCATGGGGCCGTCGGGCTCGGGCAAGTCGACGCTCATGCACCTGCTGGCGGGGCTCGACCGGCCGACGAGCGGGACCGTGACCGTCGACGGGACCGAGCTGGGCGCGCTCGACGACGACGCGCTCACCGAGCTGCGCCGCGAGAAGATCGGGTTCGTCTTCCAGGCCTTCAATCTCCTGCCGGTCCTCAACGCCGAGGAGAACATCGTGCTGCCGCTGTCGATCGCCGGCCGCCGGCCCGAGCGGGCGTGGCTGGAGCGGCTGGTCGCGACCGTCGGCCTGGGCGACCGGCTCAGCCACCGCCCGGCGGAGCTGTCAGGCGGCCAGCAGCAGCGCGTCGCGCTGGCGCGGGCGCTGGTCTCGCGCCCGGCGGTCGTCTTCGCCGACGAGCCGACCGGCAACCTGGACTCGCACGCCTCCACGGAGGTGCTCGACCTGCTGCGCGCCTCGGTCGACGACCTCGGCCAGACGGTGATCATGGTCACCCACGACCCCGACGCGGCGGCCTACGCCGACCGCGTCATCGAGCTCGCCGATGGCTGCGTCGTCGACGATCGTCGCCAACAGGCGGCCGCCTGATGATCCGGGTCGCGCTCAAGGGCTTTCGCGCGCGCAAGCTGCGCCTCGCGCTGACCGCGCTGGCCGTCGCGCTCGGCGTGGCGCTGATCGCCGGCACGTACGTGCTCACCGACACGATCAACCGGTCGTTCGACAAGATCTTCCAGCAGGCCAACAGCCGCACCGACGTCGCCGTCACGCCGCACGAGACGATCAAGGGCGACCATGGCGGCTCGAGCTCGAGCCCGTCTATCCGCGAGTCCGTCCTGCGGCGGATCCAGGGCGTCCCGGGCGTGCAGGAGGCCGAAGGCGGGCTGTTCTCGCAGGTCGTCATCCTCAAGACCGACGGCAAGCGGCTGGGGATCGCCGGGCCGCCGAACTTCGTCTCCTCGCTGCGCTCGCGGCGCTTCGAGGCGTTCTCGTTCCCAGTGGGGCGCAAGCCGGCCAACGACCGCGAGGTGGCGCTGGACCGGGCGGCTGCCAAGCGCGCGGGGCTCGGCGTGGGCGACAGGATCCGGGTCGTCGGCACCGGGCCGGCGCAGACGCTGCGGATCGTCGGGCTGACGGAGTTCGGCGGCTCGACCTTCGGCGGCGCGGTCGCCGCGGTCACGACGCTGCGCGAGGCGCAGCGCATCACCGGCAAGGCGGGGCGCTTCGACACGATCGACGTCGCCGGCCGGCCCGGTGTCGCGCCCGCGGAGCTCAAGCGCCGCATCCGCGCGGCCACGCCGCGCTCGGTCGAGGTCCGCACCGGCTCGGAGGAGGCCGATCGCCAGTCACGCGAGATCCGCGACAACCTGAGCTTCCTGCGCATCGGGCTGCTGGCCTTCGCGGGGATCGCGCTGTTCGTCGGCGCGTTCCTGATCTTCAACACCTTCTCGATCACGATCGCCCAGCGCACGCGCGAGCTCGCCCTGCTGCGCACGCTCGGCGCCAAGCGCCGCCAGGTGCTGCGCTCGGTGCTGGCCGAGAGCCTCGTCCTCGGGACCGGCGGCGCGCTCGCGGGTCTGGGGCTGGGCATCGCACTCGCGCCCGGGCTGAAGGCGCTGTTCAGGCTCTTCGGCGCCGACCTGCCGGCCGCGGGGACGGTGATCGCGGCGCGGACGGTGATCGTCGCGCTCGTCGTCGGTGTGCTCGTGACGGTGCTGTCGAGCCTCGCGCCGGCGCTGCGGGCGACGCGCGTGCCGCCGATCGCCGCGCTGCGCGAGGGCGCGGTCCTGCCGCGCGGGCGCCTTGCCCGCTTCACCACGCCGCTCGCCGTCTTCCTGACGGCGGCGGGCGCGGTCGCGCTCGGCGTCGGGCTGTTCGGCGGGCTGAGCACGAACGGCGCGCTGTCGCTCATCGGGGCGGGCGCGGGCGCGGTGTTCCTCGGCGTCGCGCTGCTGACGCCGCGGCTGGTGCCGCCGCTGGCCTCCGCGGTCGGAGCGCCGCTGCCCGGCCTGACCGGCCGCCTGGCGCGCGAGAACGCGGTACGCCAGCCCGGGCGCACGGCGGTCACCGCGGCCGCGCTCATGGTCGGCCTCGCCCTCGTCGCCTTCGCCTCGATCTTCGCCGACAGCGCCCGGTCGTCGATCGCCCGCGCGGTCGACACGGCGCTCGTGTCGAACGTCCTGATCATCGAGAACACCGACAGCTACTCGGCGATCCCGCGCGGAGCGGGCGCGGCGGCGGTCCACCTTCGCGGGGTGCGCGAGGTCTCGCCGGTGGTCTTCTCGCGGGCGAGGGTCGCCGGCACGCGGGGCACGGCGTCCGTCTCGGCGATCGACCCCGCGACCTTCCCCGACGTCTACAAGCCGAGGCTCAAGCAGGGCTCGCTGCGCGCGCTGCACGACCGCGGCGTCGTCGTCGCCAAGAAGTACGCCGACGACCGGCATCTCGCGGTCGGCGACGCGGTGCGGCTGACGACGCCCACCGGGCACCGGGTCTCGCTGACCGTCAGCGGGATCGCCGACGACCGCAGCGGGCTGCTCGCCGACCTCACGGTGACCGACAGGCTGGCCCTGACCGCGTTCGGCGAGCGCGAGGTCGCGCTCGTCTTCGTCGCGCTGCGGCCGGGCGCGGACGCCGGGCGCACGCAGAAGACGGTCGAGCGCGTGCTCAAGACGCGCTTCCCGGTCGCCGAGGTGCTCACCGCCAAGCAGTTCAAGGACCGCCAGGCGGGCGGCATCACGCAGCTGCTGACGCTGATCTACGTCCTGCTCGCGCTGAGCCTGATCGTGTCGCTGTTCGGGATCGTCAACACGCTGGCGCTGGCGATCCACGAGCGCACGCGCGAGCTGGGGATGCTGCGCGCGATCGGCGCGTCGCGGCGCCAGGTGCGGCGGATGGTGCGCTACGAGGCGGTGATCACGTCCGTGATCGGGGCGGTGCTCGGGATCGCCGTCGGCTGCGTCCTCGCGGTGGCGGTGGCGCAGCCGCTGCGCGACGACGGCTTCACGCTGTCGTTCCCGATCGGCACCCTCGTCGTGCTCGTGGTGCTGTCGGGGCTGGCGGGCGTCGTCATGGCGATCGGCCCGGCGCGGCGGGCCGCGCGGCTCGATGTGTTGCGGGCGCTGGCCTATGAGTGACGCCGCCGACGAGCTCTACGGGCTGCCGCTCGAGGAGTTCGTGCCGGCGCGGGATGCGCTGGTACGGGAGCTGCGCGCCGCCGGCCGGCGGGACGAGGGGAAGGCCGTCGCGGCGCTGCGCAAGCCGTCGGTCGCGGCGTGGGCGGCGAATCAGGCGGTGCGGTCCCAGCCGAAGGCGGCGCGGGAGCTGTGGGCGGCGGGGGATGGGTTGCTGGCGGCGCACCAGGATGTGATCGCGCGGCGGGCGGGAGGCGACGCCCTTCGTGCCGCGACTGCCCGGCACCGGGCGGCGTTGCGGGAGCTGCTGGCGGCGGCTTCTGGGCTGCTCGACGGGCGCGGCCGGGGGTTGTCGGCGACGACGCTGGAGCGGGTCGAGGCGACGTTGTATGCCGTCTCGTTGGATGCGGAGTCGCGTGAGGCGGCAGAGGAGGGGCGGCTCGAGAGGGAGGAGCGGAGGGTGGGGGCGTTTTAGGGCTTGTTCCTGGCTGCTTGCGCTCCGCTCGGGCCTGGTCCCGGGTCGCCGCCCGGTCGGATGGCACCGAGGGGAAGGAGCGGTTTGTCCTTGTGACCGCACCTGTCGGGCGCGCTCCGCAGCGCCTCCCTGGGAGGGTTTCGCGCGCGTGTGTCGAGAAGAGATCCGCTACGGATCCCTTCTTGACTCTCGCTGCTCCGGGTCACCGAGCCTGGCGTGTTGCCGCTCCGGGCTCGCGACGAGTGTCGGATTCGCCCCCATATCGGGACCCAATCCGACACTCGTGCCGCGCGCGCCCCCGCCTGGCGTGTTGCCGCTCCGGCCGCGTCGAGGGTGCGATCGACCGCGATATGCGCGGTCGATCGCACTTTCGATGCCCGGGTCACCGCGCCTGGCACGTTGCCGCTCCGGCCCGGGCGCAGACCAGGCTCACTTCCCCTCGGTGCCACGAGCGCGGCTGCGACCCGCCACGCCAAAGGCGCGGAGCACCACGCGCCACGCGCCACCGCCACGCCCCCGCCTACCGCCCCCGCACCACCAACACCACCCGCGCCCTCCGCCGCGTCCCCGCACTCTCGGCCGTCACCGTCACACGGTGCCGCCCCGGCCGCGCCGCCCGCACCCAGACGGCCGGCAGCCGCGCGGCGGCGACCCGCGCCCCTCGCACGCGCAGCGCGACCGACCCCGGCGGCGTGACGCGCACGACGAACCGCGCCGCGCGACCAGGACGGACCGCCCGCGCCCTCGGCGTCACCCGCAGGCCAAACCCGCGCGGCGCCGCGGGCACGGCGACGGGCCCGCGGTCCCGAACCACCGCATACGCCGGCCGGACGCGACCGGCGACGTCGTAGTCCAGCGCGCTGCCGTCGAACGGGCTCGGCGCCACCAGCCCCCGGTCCTGGACCGCGCAGCGCGCGGCGGTCGAGCACTGGTTGTCGAGGTTGTAGTAGTAGATCCGCGCGATGCGCGGCCCGATCGCGGGCAGGCCGAGCAGGAGCGAGACGCCCGCGCGCTGGGCCGCGTCGCCGCGGATCGCGCCGGTCGCGTCCCGGAAGTACGAGCCCGCCTCGTCGATCCACAGCCGCGCGTCGGGCGGAAGGGCGCCGAGGAAGAACCGGGTCGCCGGGGCGGTCGGGTCGCTCGTGTCGAGGTGCGCATGAAACGACCAGACCGCCGGCTGCGCCGTACCCAGGGCCGCGCGGTAGGCCGCCACGTACGGGTCGCCCGGAATCCCGGCGAACTCCCCGGCGGCCACCGTGCAATCAGGGCACGCGGCGCTCAAGGCGCCCCACAGCGCGGCGGCGTCGGCGGGGCGGTCCAGGTACGGGTTGACCGCCGGGTCGCGAAAGTTCGGCTCGTTCCACGGGGCGACGTCGCGCACCGATGGATACGTCGCAGCGAAGGCGCGCATCGCCGCGGTGTAGTCGTCGAGACTCGGCGCTCCCGGCCGCGCCGGGTCGAGGCTCTGCTCGAAGGTGACGAGCGGGCGCGCGCCCACCGCAGCCGCACCGGCCACCCAACGGTCGAACTCCGCGCGCCGGTCGCCCGCCGGGGTGCCCGCCGCCGGGTCGGTCAGCGCGACGTCCCACGGCGCGACCGCCCGCACCAGCCGGACGTTCAGCCCGGGCCACGCGGGGTCGGAGAATGTCGCGCTGTCGGAGTCCGCGATGCCCAGCCCGATCATGGCGACTGCGGGGGACGGGAAGGCCAGCGCCAGCAGGATCGCCAGCGCTGACCGCCTCATGGCGCCGAGCGTACCCGGCGCCGGAGCGCCACGGCGCCGCTGAGCCTAGGAGCGCGACTTGCCGTTGACGACTTCGCAGTCGCCGGAGACGACGTCGATGCGGTCCTTGAAGACGCGATCGCGCCCAGGACCGCAGGAGACGCGGTCGCGGCCGCCGCCGACGGCGCGGACCGTGTCGTTGCCCGCGCCGGCCTGGAGGCGGTCGTTGCCGTAGCCGCCGTTGAGGCTGTCGTCGCCCGCGCCGCCGACCAGCGTGTCGGCGCCACGGCCGCCCTCGAGCTCGTCGTTGCCCGCGTCGCCGAAGATCCTGTCGTTCCCGAAGCGGCCGAAGAGCCGGTCGTCGCCCGACCCGCCGCGCAGGACGTCGTTTCCGTCGCCGCCGTCGAGGTCGTCGTTGCCGCCGCCGCCGCCGAGGACGTCGGCGCCGTCCTTGCCGAGCAGCTGGTCGACGCCGTCGCCGCCCGAGAGGTGGTCGGCGCCGTCGGTCCCCTTGGGGGCGTTGCGGTCGAAGTTGCCGGCCGCGGAGCCCTGCTGCGCCATGGCGCCGGCGCGCTGCAGCCCGGCGTTGACGACGCCCTCAACGACGTCGAAGCCGCCGCCGTCGGTGGGATCGCCCTTGACGATCTTCTCGCAGCCGGTGGTCTGCTCGGCCTCGCCCATCGACGAGACGTAGACGGTGTCGTCGCCCGGCCCGCAGTCGACATCGTCGACCGCCGAGCCCGTGTAGATCGTGTCGTCGCCCTCGCCGCCGGCGATCGTGTCCTCGCCGGCCTCGCCGCCCGCGAGCACGTCGTCGCCGGCGCCGCCCGCGAGGCGGTCGTTGCCCGCCCCGCCGTCGGTGACGTCGTTGCCCGAGCCGCCGTCGATGGCGTCCTCGCCGTTGCCGCCGCGCATGACGTCGTTGCCGTCGCCGCCGACCATCCGGTCCGAGCCGCGATTGCCGTCGACGTAGTCGTCGCCGGCGCCGCCGTCGAGCAGCTTGTCGTCGCCGAAACGCGTCTCGACCAGGGCGTCGTTGCCGTCGCCGCCGGTGAGCGTGTCGTCGCCGTCGTTGCCGTCGAGCAGGTCGTCGCCGAGGCCGCCGTCGACGGTGTCGTTGCCGGTCCCGCCGTCGGCGCGGTCGTTGCCCGCGCCGCC
The DNA here is from genome assembly GCA_005888335.1 of Actinomycetota bacterium. Next base: position 17,385 of record VAWY01000032.1, on the reverse strand, counting down.
GCCGAGCTGGTCGTCGCCCGAGCCGCCGTCGAGGGTGTCGTTGCCGTCGCCGCCGAAGAGCTTGTCGGCCGCGGTGCCGCCCGAGACCACGTCGTCGCCGCCGAGCCCGTTGAGCACGTCGGACGAGCCGGCGCCCGACAGCTTGTCGGCGGCGGCAGAGCCGTTCAGGTGGTCGGCGAGGGCGCTGCCGGCGAGCGCCCGGCCCGAGGCGGCCGAGGCGAGGAAGAGGGTGAGGGAGAGCGTCGCGAAGACGACCAGGACGCGCCGAAGCACCCACCGGTCATCGGATCCGCATCCCGGTCCTGTAGATCACCAGTAACCAGCCGGACAGCACACCCGTAGCCAGTGCATAGCCGGCCTCCACCCGCAGCAGCTGATCGCCGATCAGCGGCACGACCGTCCACGCCACGTAGAGCGCCGCGACGCCGAGCCACGCCGCCCCGGCCCGGCCCGCCTGGCCGCGGGCCAGCGCCGCCTGGTTGAGCGTCCCGGCCACGAGGTGCAGCCCCATGCCGACGCCGACCAGCGCCAGGCCGACCCGCCCGTACGCGAAGTCCTGCCCGAAGACGTGGCTCATGGCGAACGGCCCGACGGCGAGCAGGCCGAGCGCGACCGCCCCGGCGAACGCGGCGATGGCCATCACGGTCACGCGGATCGCGCGCGCGAAGGCGGCGTGCCCCTCTGTCGCCTCCAGCCCGGCCAGATGCGGGAGCAGCGATGTCTGGATCGACTGGAAGAGCTGCAGCGGCGCCCGCGCGATCAGCAGGACGTTGAAGACGATGCCCGCCAGCGCGGCGTCGGCCGCCGTCGCGTCGACCGTCAGGACCGGGGCGTTGAGCAGCGTCTGCTCGGCGAGCATGATCCCGGCCACGGCGAGCGCGAAGCCCGTCGATTCCCGTGCCGACGCGGCCGCCGCCGCGCCTCCGCCCGCCGCCGCCCGGCGCCCCAGCGCCCACGGGATCACCAGCAGCGAGACGAACGGCGCCGCGGCGATCCCGAGCGCGACGAACGACTGGCCGTCGGCGATCCCCACCGCAACGAGCACCGGGAACACGAAGCGCGACAGCGACTCCATCAGCACCAGTCCGCCGTAGAGCCCGAACCACTGGTGCCCGGCCAGCCAGCCCCGCGCGAAGTAACTGGCCGCGTAGAAGAGGATCCCGACGACCAGGACCCAGTACAGCGTCGACGAGCCGTCGAAGACGTCGTCGCGCAGCGGGCCGCGGAACGCCAGCGCGACTGCCAGGAACGCCGTCGCGAAGCCCGCCTGGATGAGCAGCGGCGTGCGCAGCGGGTGCGCCTCGTGGCCCAGGGCCCGGCGCTCGGCGATCGTGCGCGAGAGCAGCTGCTCGATCGGCCGGTAGATCACCGAGATGATCACGAACATCACCGACCACAGCAGGTCGATCCGCTTCGCCGCGACCTCGCCCAGCACGTGCGAGGCGACCGAGAAGTACGCGAACGTGAACAGCCCGGTCGTCGCGATGCCGATCGACAGGATTCGCGCGCCCCGTCCGTAGCCCGGGGCCTCGACCTGCTCGTCGATCGCGCGCTCGAGGGTGGCCTCAGAGCCGGACAAGCAGCATCGTCCACGGGAAGGGGGACCGGGGCTCGGCCACCGTCCCGTAGCGCGACAGGAGCTGGACGAAGCCGCGCTTCGACCAGTGGTTGAGGTGCCCCGGCGTGTTGCCGAGGTCCTTCAGGTAGGCGCCGCGCGCCATGTTGAGCCCCCGCCACAGCGGCTCGCGCGGAACGCTGACGATCAGCCACCGGCGCGCGACGCGCGCCATCTCGGACACCGTGTGCTCGGGATCCGGCACGTGCTCGAGGACCTCGATCGCCGTCGCCACGTCGAACTCGTCGTCGGCGAACGGGAGGTTCTCGGCCTTCATGACCCTGTACTCGAGGTTGGGCGCCTGGCGCTTGGCCCACTCGGCGTGCAGCTGCGGGTCGTCGAGGTCGATCCCGACCACGCGCCCCTCGATCCGCGGCGCCCACTTCGCCGTGAGCACGCCCTCGCCGCAGCCCACGTCGAGCAGCGACTGCGGCGCGGCCGTGCGGAACAGCTCCTCGAGCGTGCCCTCGAAGCGCGCCATGAGCCGCTTGACGACGGAGTTCGTCGAGCCGTACTTGTCGTAGGTGTTGCCGGTGACCGTGCCCTCGCGGTCGACCGTCACGCTCGGGGGCGTCATGCCGGGATGACCTCGTGCTCCTCGGTGCGCGGGCCGGCGTCGGCGCCCGTCGTGCGCTCCTGGCCGGTCGGGCGCGCGCCCGGCTCGTAGTGCGACGGCGGGATCCCGAGCTGCAGCTCGATGCGCCGCACGCGCTCGAAGGTGCGCTGCGCCATGACGCGCTGCGCGTAGAGGAGATCGCCGAGGATGCCCAGCGCGGCGAGCACGACGGCGGCGTTGAAGAGCACCGCGCCGAGGATCAGCGACTGCACGTGGCCGGCGCCGCTGCCCTGGATCCAGCTGACCAGCCAGCGCGTCCAGGTCCCGAGCGCCAGCAGCGCGACGATCATCGCGGCGGTCATGAAGACCCGCAGCGGCTCGTACTGCGAGTAGATGCGCAGGATCGAGACGCCGTTGCGCCGCACGTAGGACCACATCGACGGAAACAGCCGCGACTCCCGCGTCTTGGGATTCGTGCGGATCGCGACGTGGTCGGTGGCGACGAAGAACTTGCCCGCCTGGATGATCGTCTCGAGCGTGTAGGTGAACTTCGAGACGACCGCGACCTGCAGGGCGGCCTCGCGGTTATAGGCGCGAAATCCCGACGTCGTGTCGGGCACCGACGTGTTCGACGCCTGGCGCACCACCCACGAGCCCAGCTTCTGGAGCGTGACCTTCAGCGGCGAGAAGTGCGCGATCTTCTCGACCTCGCGGTCGCCGACCACGAGGTCGGCGCGCCCCTCGAGGATCGGGGCGACGAGCTTGGGGATGTCGTCGGCGCAGTACTGGTTGTCGGCGTCGGTGTTGACGATGACGTCGGCGCGGAGCTTCAGCGCGGCGTCCAGACCGGCCTGGAAGCCGGTGGCCAGGCCCTTGTTGTTGGTCAGCCGGACGATGTGGTCGACGCCGTGCTCGCGGGCGACCTCTATCGTGCGGTCGGTCGAGCCGTCATCGACGATCAGCCACTCGACGACGTCGAACCCCGGGACGTGCCGGGGCAGCTCGGCGAGCGTCGCGGGGAGCTGCTCCTCCTCGTTGAAGCAGGGGATCTGAATGATGAGCTTGCGTCCGGCCATGGGCAATACTGGCCGCCGAGTGTAGATGGAAAGCGCCACGCTCACGCGACCCGGGACGGGAACCGGCTGGGCGGCGCGGCTGCGAGCCGTGCCCGCGACCGGCTGGGCGGCCGGCGGCCTGGCCGTGCTCGCGGCGGCCGCTCTGGCCGGCTATCTGGTCTATCCGACCTTCCCCAATTACGACTCGTATTACTCGATGCTGTGGGCGCGCGAGGTGCTCCACCTGCAGCCGCTGTCCTTCGACGGCTACCGCACGCCGACCGAGCACCCGCTGGGCATCCTGTTCGCGATCCCGCTCGTGCTGCTCGGCGACGGCGGCGACCGAGTGCTGGTCTTCTTCACGGTCGCCTCGTTCGTGGCGCTCGCCGCCGGCCTCTACCGGCTTGGCCGGCTGTCCTTCGGCCCGCTTGTGGGCGGCGTCGGCGCCGCGCTGCTGTGCACGCGCTTCGACTTCCCGTTCCTCGCCGTACGCGGCTACATCGACATCCCGTACCTGGCGCTCGTCGTCTGGGCGGCGGCGTTCGAGGTCGAGCGCCCGCGGCGCGGGCTGCCGGTCTTCCTGCTGCTGACCGCCGCGGCCCTGCTGCGCCCGGAGGCCTGGATCCTCATCGGCCTGTACTGGCTGTGGTTCGCGTGGCGGGCGCCGTGGCGCGCGCGGTTCGGCTACGCCGCGCTGGCCGCGATCGGCCCGCTCGCCTGGGCGCTGCTCGACTGGCGGGTGACCGGCGACCCGCTGTTCTCGCTGCACCACACCGGCGACACCGCCGAGGAGCTCGGCCGCGCCGCCGGCCTGGCGGCGGTGCCGAGCTCGACGCAGGAGTTCCTCATCCGGCTCGACAAGCTCCCCGTCGTCGCGGGCGGCATCGCCGGCGGCGCCCTCGCGCTGTGGTACGCCCCGCGGCGCACGCCGATGCTGATCGTCCTGTTCCTCAGCGGTGTCGGGACGTTCGTTGCGGTGGCCGTCGCCGGCCTGTCGGTCATCCAGCGCTACCTGCTGGTGCCCTCGCTGGTCGTCATGGTGTTCTGCGGGGTGGCGCTGGCCGGCTGGACGATGCTGCGCCGCGGCTCGCGGGTGCGGACCGTCTGGGCGGTGGGCGCGGTGGCGCTCGTGATCTTCGGCGTGCTCTTCACCGCCCTGCGCGTGAACGTCAGCAAGCTCGACTCCGAGCTGCGCTTCCGCGGGGACGCCCACGCCGCGCTCGAGCGCGTGCTGCGAACCCCCGCCGTCAAGGCGGGCATCCGCTGCGGCGCGGTCTCCACGCCGACCCATAAGCTCATCCCGGACGTGCGGTGGGTGGCCGACCTGGGCGCCGGGCGCGTCGTCGCGCGCGCCGACACCTCGCGAGCGGCGCAGCAGGCGGCGCGCCGCGGCGTGGCGCTGGTCGTCACCGGCCGGGGCGCCTTGGCGCGCCAGGTGTTCGTCGACTCCACCGTGGACCCTCTGGTCAACCTCCCTCCCGCCGGCTTCCGCCGTGTCGCCACGAGCGCCTACTACGCCGCCTATGTCCGCTGTTGAGAGCCCGCCGACAGCGGCCGCCGTCGAGCGGCCCGGGCCGGCGCCCTCGGGCTGGGCGGCCGCCGCGCTGGAGCGCGCGCCGCACCGGCGCAGCGACCGCCGCTGGGCCGCGGCGCTCGGCGTACTGCTCGCCGGGGCGTTCGTCCTGCGCGTGTGGGGCGCGTCGCACGGGCTCCCGTACGCCTACAACGCCGACGAGAACGCCCACTTCGTGCCCAAGGCGATCGGCTTCTTCGGGCACAGCTGGAACCCGGACTACTTCGTCAACCCGCCCGCCTTCACGTACCTGCTGCACCTCGTGTTCGCGGTCTGGTACGGCGGGCGCGCGGGCGTCTCGCGGACCTTCGCGACGGACCCGACCAGCGTCTTCCTGCTCGCCCGGGTCATCGCCGCGCTGCTCGGCGCGGTCGGCGTCGGGCTGCTCTACGCGGCAGGCGCGCGGCTGTTCGACCGCCGCGTCGGCCTGCTCGCCGCGGGGCTGCTCGCCGTCGGCTTCTTGCCGGTCTTCTACTCGCACCTCGCGCTCAACGACGTTCCGACGCTCGTCGGCGTGTGCCTGGCGCTGATCGGCATCGGGGGCATCGTGCGCCGCGGCGCGACCGCGGACTACGTGCTCGCCGGCGTCGGGCTCGGCCTCGGCTGCGCGACCAAGTACACGGCGGGCATCGTGCTGCTGCCGCTCGTCGCCGCGGCCTTCGCCCGCGGGCGCCCGCCGCTCGGGCGGCTCGCCCTGTCCGGCGCCGTCGCGCTCGGCACCTTCATCGTCGCCAACCCCTACGCGCTGCTGGACTTCTCCGGCTTCGTCGACGGCCTCAACCACCAGTCGACGGCCGCCGACGAGGTGGGCGGCAAGCTCGGGCTCACCCAGCGCAGCGGCGTCTGGTACTACCTGTGGACGCTGACGTGGGGGCTGGGCTGGGTGCCCGCGCTGGCCGCCGCCGCCGGCGCCGTGGTGCTCGCCTGGCAGCGCCCCCGGCTGTTCTGGGTCCTCGTCCCCGCGCCGGTGCTGTTCCTGCTCTTCATGGGGACGCAGGGCCGCTACTTCGGGCGCTGGCTGCTGCCCGTCTTCCCGATCGTCTGCCTGGTGGCCGCCTACGCGGCGATGCGGGCGGTCGACGCCCTCGCCGCCCGGCGCGCCGTGCTGCGCCCGACGCTCACGGCGCTGGCGGTCGCCGCCCTGTGCGTCCAGGGGCTGCTCTTCAGCGTCCACGGCGACCTGGTGCTGTCGCGCGACGACACCCGCAACGTCGCGCGTGCCTGGCTGATCGACCACGCGCCGGCCGGGTCGAAGATCGTCGTCGAGCCCGGCGTCGTGCCCGACGGCTGGGCGCAGGACGTCGGCGCGCCGTCGCCGCTGACCTCCAACGGCAACCGCTGGATCAAGTACCCGACGAGCCGCGGCCCCGACGGCGTGGTCAACATCGAGGACTACGAGCGCACGCTGCGCTCCGACCTCATCGACGAGTTCGAGCGCGGCGGCTACTGCTGGATCGTCAGCGGCTCGACGCAGTCCGGCCGCGCCTTCGCCCAGCCCGAGGCGGTGCCCGACGCGATCACCTACTACCGCCGGCTGCGCGCCCGCGGCGCGATCGCCTTCCGCGCCTCGCCCTACCGCCACGGCGCCGCGCCGGTGCCCTTCAATTTCGACTGGTCGTTCGACTACTACCCGCTCGCCTACGAGCGCCCCGGGCCGGTCATGACGATCTACCGTCTGGACCGCAAGGTCTGCGCCCGGTAGCGGGCCTGAACGGCGGCGTATCCTCATACGCCCGCCACATGAACGCCCTCACCACCACCGACGCCCCGCTGCTGGCGCGCGCGATCGAGCTGGCCCAGCGCGGCGTCGGCCAGGTCACGCCGAACCCGAACGTCGGGGCGGTCGTGGCGCGCGACGGCGAGATCGTGGGAGAGGGCTGGCACGAGGCCTACGGCGGCCCGCACGCCGAGGTCAACGCGCTCGCGGCCGCCGGCGAGGCCGCGCGCGGCGCGACGCTGTACGTCTCGCTCGAGCCGTGCTGCCACCACGGCAAGACGCCGCCGTGCACGGACGCGATCGTCGCGGCCGGCATCGCGCGCGTCGTCGTGGCCTGCGACGACCCGTCGGAGAAGGCGTCCGGGCGCGGGCTCGGGATCCTGCGCGACGAGGGCGTCGACGTCGCGGTGGCCGATGGCGACCTGGCCACCCGCGCACGGCTGGCCAACCAGGCGTTTCGCAAGCACGCGCGCACCGGGCGGCCGTGGGTGCTCTTCAAGTCCGCGATGACGCTCGACGGCAAGGTCGCCACGTCGACCGGCGACTCGAAGTGGATCTCCAGCGAGCTGAGCCGCGAGCGCGCGCACCGCTGGCGCGCCGCCGTCGACGCGGTCGTCGTCGGCATCGGCACGGCGCTCACCGACGACCCGCAGCTGACCGCGCGCGTCGACGGCGTGCACCGCCAGCCGCGGCGCGTCGTGTTCGACTCGCTGGCCCGGCTGCCGCTGTCGAGCCAGCTCGTCCGCGCAGCCAGCGAGACGCCGCTGACCGTCGTCGTGTCGCGCGCGGCGCCGCGCCAGGAGACCAACGCGCTCGAGGCGGCCGGGGCGGAGATCGTCGTCGCCGCCGGGGAGAACGAGCACGCGCGCGTCCGCTCGGCGCTCGACCAGCTCGGCGACCGCGAGGTGACGTCGATCCTGCTCGAGGGCGGTCCGCACCTCGCCGGCGCGTTCTTCGACGCCGGCGAGATCGACGAGGTCCGCCTGTTCCTTGCGCCGCTGATCGTCGGCGGGCGCGCGTCGCGCGACCCGCTGGAGGGCGGCGGCGTCGAGCGCATCGCCGACGCCGTGCGCGCGCTCACGCTGGACTGCGACCGCATCGGCGACGACCTGCTGGTCAGCGCGCGCCTGCGGGAGTGGTGAGGTGTTCACCGGCCTCGTCCAGGACCTCGGCACCGTGGACCGCGTCGACCAGAACGCCGGCGGCGTGCGCCTGAGCGTGCGCTCGCCCCTTGCGGCCGAGCTGTCGGAGGGAGATTCGATCGCGGTCAACGGCGTGTGCCTGACCGCGGTGGGGCTGTGCGGAGGAGACCTGTTCGGCGCGGATGTCATGCACGAGACGCTGCGCCGCTCGTCGCTCGGGGAGGTGCAGCCGGGGTCGCAGGTCAACCTCGAGCTGCCGCTGCGCGCCGCCGACCGGCTCGGCGGCCACATCGTGCAGGGTCACGTCGACGGCCTCGGGGTCGTCCGCGAGGCCCGGGAGGAGGGGTTCGCGCGGGTGGTGTCGATCGACGCCGACCCGTCGCTGCTGCGCTACGTGGTGGAGAAGGGCTCGATCGCCGTCGACGGCGTCTCGCTCACCGTCGCCGAGATCGGCGAGGACTGGTTCGCGGTCTCGCTGATCCCGGAGACGCTGGAGCGCACGACGCTCGGCGCGGCGCGGCCCGGGAACCCGGTCAACCTCGAGGTTGACGTCCTCGCCAAGCACCTGGAGAAGCTCGTTGCCTACTCGCGCTGACATCAAGTTCTCGACCATCGACGAGGCGCTCGAGGACATCGCCGCGGGCAAGATGGTGGTCGTCGTCGACGACGAGGACCGCGAGAACGAGGGCGACCTCGTCATGGCGGCGCAGTTCATCACGCCCGACGCGATCAACTTCATGGCGACGCACGCGCGCGGCTGGATCTGCCTCGCGCTGACGCCCGAGCGCTGCGACGAGCTCGGCCTCGAGCTCATGGCGGCCAAGAACGAGACGCCGCACCAGACGCCGTTCACGCTGACGATCGAGGCGCGCGAGGGCGTGACCACCGGCATCTCGGCGGCCGACCGCGCGCACACGATGCAGACCGCCATCGACCCGCTCAAGGGACCCGACGACATCGTCGTCGGCGGCCACGTCAACCCGCTCAAGGCGCGGGCGGGCGGCGTGCTCGAGCGCACCGGCCACACCGAGGCGTCGGTCGACCTGGCGCGGCTGGCCGGGCTGATCCCGGCCGGCGTCATCTGCGAGGTCATGAACGAGGACGGCTCGATGGCGCGCGCCGACGACCTCGCCGCCTACTGCTTCAAGCACGGGCTGAGGATGATCACGATCGCCGACCTGATCGCCTACCGGCGCCGGCACGACAAGCTCGTCGAGCGCGTCGTGTCGACCAACCTGCCCACCGGGTTCGGCGATTTCGTCGCCGTCGGCTACCGCTCGCTGATCGACGACAAGCATCACGTCGCGCTCGTCAAGGGCGACGTGGCCGGCAAGGAGGACGTGCTGGTGCGCGTGCACTCCGAGTGCCTGACCGGCGACGTCTTCCACTCGCTGCGCTGCGACTGCGGCGAGCAGCTCGAGTCGGCGCTGGCGATGATCGAGCGCGAAGGCGAGGGCGTGCTCCTCTACCTGGCCCAGGAGGGTCGCGGGATCGGCCTGCTCAACAAGCTGCGCGCCTACAAGCTGCAGGAGGACGGGCTCGACACCGTCGACGCCAACCTGCGCCTCGGGCTGCCGGCGGACCTGCGCGACTACGGCATCGGCGCGCAGATCCTCGTCGACCTCGGCCTGAGCTCGATCCGCATCCTCACCAACAACCCCAAGAAGATCCGCGGCATGGAGGGCTACGGTCTGTCGGTGAGCGCCCAGATCCCGATCGAGCACGTGCCCAACGCGCACAACGAGGCGTACCTGCGCGCCAAGGCCGAGCGGATGGGCCACATGCTCCACCACCAGGGGCTCAACGTCGACGAGGACATGCTCCGCGAGGAGCGGCACGCCAGTTGACGGCCCGCTACGCGATCGCCGTCGGGCGCTTCTACGAGGATCTCGCCGCCCGCCTGGAGCGCGGGGCGCGCGCCGCGTTCGCCGAGGCGGGCGTCGAGGACGTCGACACGTTCGACGTGCCCGGCGCCTTCGAGCTGCCGCTTGCCGCCAAGTACCTCGCCGAGTCGGGCCGCTACGCGGGCGTCGCGTGCCTGGGGGCGGTCATCCGCGGCGAGACCGACCACTACGACTACGTCTGCGCCGAGTCGGCGCGCGGGATCCAGGCGGTCCAGCTGGAGACCGGCGTGCCGTGCGCGTTCGGGGTGCTGACGGTGGCGAACATGGAGCAGGCGCTGGCGCGCGCGGGCGGCGACAAGCGCGACCAGGGCCGCCACGCCGCCGAGGCCGTCATGGCGATGGCTGCGATCCGCACGCAGCTGCCCTGACCGGGGTAACCTGGGACGCGTGGAGCTGCTGGCGCTCGGGCTGACGGTTCTCGTGCACATCATCGGCCTCGGCACGCTCGTCTACGTGCTCCTGCGCAACGACGGGATCGACTGGCGGTCCTGGTGGCCGGGCGACGACGACGGCCACGGCGGGCCTGCCCCCGAGGCGCCGCACGGCCCGCCCGCCGGCGGCGACGGCCTGCCGCTCGGCGACGCCGCTGCCGCCCGCCTGCGCCTGCGCGAGCCGGCCCGCCTGGCCGACGCCTACCCGCCGCCGCCGCGCCGCCCGGCGCACGCGCCCGAGCCGGCGCACGCGCCCGAGCCGGCTGCGCATTAACGGCGGCAGGACACGCTGCCGGAGTCGAGCACCCGCCCGGCGGCGCTGACGAACGCGTAGCGCGCCGCGGTCGGCGTGAGCTCGAGGCGCAGCGCCCCGTACGTCTGGTCGTCGGCGAACGCCAGCCGGTCGTCGCCGTGGTCCAGCTCGTAATGGCTCTTGCCGCCGGCGCCGGACACGAACTCGGTGATGCCGTCGATCGGCCTGAGGCGCTGCATGTTGTGGTCGTGGCCGGTGAGGACGATCGCCGTGCGCCCGCGCAGCGCGCTCCACAGCGGCTGGGTGTCGTCCTGGTCGCCGTGCTTGCCGGCGCTGAAGCGCGGCCGGTGCCAGTAGGCCAGGCGACAGGTGCCGCGCCGGCGGGCCAGCGTGGCGCGCAGCCAGCGAAGCTGCGGCGATCCGGCGTCGTGCGCGATCTCCGAGTTGAGGCTGATGAGCTGCCAGCCGGCGGCGCCGAACGTGTAGTAGGCGGGCGTGCGGCGGCCGCGGACGCGCTGCCAGTAGGGGTCATAGCCCTCGTCGTGCTGCGGCCAGTCGTGGTTGCCCGGCGTGGGCGCGGTCCGCGTGTCCAGTCGGCCGTACACCGGGCGGTAGTTGTCGACGAAGTCCCCGGCGCTGCCGTCATCGTAGACGTCGCCGAGGTAGAGCAGGCGGGCGGGGCGGTCGGCGGCGATGCGCGCGGCCAGCGCCTTTGCCGGCGCGCTGCCGTCGGCGCCGTCGCCCACCGCCCAGACGACGGCATGTCGCGTCGTCGTGGACGTCACGAAGTCGCTGGGCCGGGCGGGCGGCGCCGGTGGGGCGCCGGTCGACGCCGGCGGCCGGGGGGGCGCGGAGGTCGGCGTCACCTCGTCTGTCTCGCCGCAGCCGGCGGCGCCGGCGAGCGCCGCTGTCGCGCCGAGCACGGCGAGGCGGTGGGTCATGCGCGCCAGCCTCCGCGGTCTTCCTCAAGCGAGGATCAAGCCGCGCTAGTGCTGCGTCAGGTGACGTTCGCCCCGTCGAACGGGGCGAACGTTGCCTGACGCGGCACTAGTCGTCGCCCTTCTTGGGCTTGTCCTTCTTGCGGCCCTTGCCCGGCTTGCCGGGGGCGACGCCGGCGTCGCGCTGGGCGCGCTCGAGCTCGGCCTGGACGGCGCCGCGCTGGTCGGCGTTCTGCAGGCGCTGCTGCAGGACCGGGATGGCCTCCTGCGGGCGGCCGGCGAGCCGCAGCGCGTGGCCGAGGTCGTAGAGCGCGTAGGCGCACGGATTGGTCGTCGCGACCGGGCAGCCGTCGGTCGCCTTGCGAAGGACGTCGATCGCCTCGTCGTAGCGGCCCTGGTCGGCGAGCGCGTGGCCCTGCGCCTCGAGCTGCGACGCGCTCTGCGCGGTCTGCGCGGGCGGCGACGTGCTCGGTGCCTGGGTCGGCGCGCTCTGGGCCGGCGGGGCGCTGGTAGCGGGAGGCGTCGTGGTCGCGGTGCGCGGCGCCCGGCGCTCGGCGGCCGAGCGCTTCGGCGAGCCGTCGCCGGTGCCGATCAGCGCCGCGATCGCCGCGCCGGCGAGCAGGCCGGCGACCGCCGCGGCGACCAGCACGGGCGCCCAGCGGCGCCGGCGCTTGGCCGCGGCGGGCGCCGTGCGCGACCGGAGCGGCGGCGTCGGCGCCGTCGGCGCCGTGACCGGCTCCGCGATGCCGCCCAGCGCGTCCTCGAGCGCCTCGACCATGTCGCACGCGCTCCCCCAGCGGTGGTCGGGCTCCTTCTCCATGCCGCGCCAGATCACGCGGTCCACGCTCCGGGGCAGGTCGGCCGCGAGGTCGCTGGGGCGGGGCGGTGGCGTCTCGACGTGCGCACGGGCCTGCGCCGCCGGGTGCTCGGCGACGAACGGCCGGCGCCCGGTGAGCAGCTCGTAGGCCACGACGGCCAGCGCGTAGCGGTCGCTCGCCGCGGTGGTCGGCCGGCCGAGCGCCTGCTCGGGCGAGAGGTAGGCGGCGGTGCCGAGCACGACGCCGGTGGCGGTCACGCCCGAGTCGGCGGTCATCCGGGCGATGCCGAAGTCGCCGACCGCGAGCCGGCCGTTGGCGTCGAGCAGCAGGTTGGCGGGCTTGACGTCGCGGTGGACGATCCCGGCGCGGTGGGCGTGGTCGAGCGCCGAAGCGGCCTCGTCGAGCCAGCGCACCGCGGTCGGCCGCGGGATCGGCTCGCCCGACTTCAGCCGGTCGTTGACCGTCCCGCCGGCGAAGTACTCCATGACGATGAAGGCGACGCCGTCGTGCTCGCCGATGTCGTAGATCGTCACCACGTGCGGGTGGTCCGAGACACGGGCGGCGGCGCGGGCCTCGCGCTGGAAGCGCGCGGCGGCGTCGCTGTCGGCGGCGAAGTGGGGGGCGAGCATCTTGACCGCCACCAGGCGCCCGAGGACCTGGTCCTCGCAGGCGTAGACGGTCGCCATGCCGCCCGCGGCGATGCGGCGGGTCGCGCGGTAGCGCTCGGGCAGGCTGACGGTGTGCTGGGCGGCGGGCATGGCGGGGGGTTCTCGGGCAGGTACCCCTGCGGCTGCGCAAGGGAACGCCGGGGCCGCAGGGTAGACTGGCGCGCCATGGCCAAGGTCTGTCACTCCTGCGGGAAGGGTCCCGCGTTCGGCCAGAGCCGCAGCCACTCGATGGTCGCGACCAAGCGCCGCTTCAACCCCAACCTGCAGAAGGTCAGGATCCTGGACGGCGCCGCGCCTCGCCGGGTGTACGTGTGCACCCGCTGCCTGAAGGCCGGCAAGGTCACCAAAGCCCTCTAGCCTCGAGCCCTGAGAGACCCCGCCCTCGTCCGCTTCCGCACCGTGGTCGCGGGCGCGCTCGCCGCGCTCGAGGCCCGGCGGGAGGAGGTCAACGACCTCAATGTCTTCCCGGTCGCCGACGGCGACACGGGCGACAACATGGTCCTCACGCTGCGCGCGGTGCTCGACGAGCTCGACCGCCTGGCCGCCGAGGCGGGACAGATCGACAAGGAGATCGGCCGCGACGAGATCGTCGACTCCGTGGCGCGCGCCGCGCTGCTCGGCGCCCGCGGCAACTCGGGCGTCATCCTCTCGCAGCTGATCCGCGGGGCGGCCGAGGAGCTGGCCTCGCGCCGCGGCGAGCTCGTCGACCCCGTGCTGATCGGCGCCGCGATGGCGCGCGCGGCCGACCGCGCCTACGCGTCGGTGCGCGACCCGGCCGAGGGGACGATCCTGACCGTCGTGCGCGAGATGGCCCACCGCGTGGCCAGCGAGCTCGCCCATACGCCGGCCCCGCGCCTGTCACCCGACGCGCCGCCCGAGGTCCAGGACACGGCCATCGCGGCGATCCTCGAGCCGGCGGTCACGGCGGGCGAGGCGTCGGTCAAGCGGACCCCGGAGCTGCTGTCCGTCCTGCGCGACGCGGGCGTCGTCGACGCCGGCGGCTACGCCGCGACGCTGATCTTCGCCGGCGTCGTCGCCGCGCTGCGCGGCGAGGCGCCGCCCGAGCTCGAGCACCACGCCCCCGCCCGGGTCACCCACCCCGAGCACGCGAGCACGACGTTCCGCTACTGCACGAACTTCGTCGTCGAGGGCGCCGGGCTCGAGCCGCACGAGTTCGTCGCGCCGCTCGAGGCGCTCGGCGACAGCGTCCTGGTCGTCGGCGATCCGCACACGCTCAAGGTCCACGTGCACACCGACGACCCCGCGGCGGCGACCGGCGTCTTCGCCGGCGCCGGGGAGGTCTCGCGCCTGGACGTCGCCGACATGCGCGACCAGGTCAGCGGGCGCGCGGAGCGCCTGGCCGAGCCGCACGCGCGCTGCGGCGCGCTGGCGGTCGCCGCGGGGGAGGGGATGCGCGGGCTGTTCGAGTCGCTCGGCGTGCGTGTGCTCGACGGCGGGCCGACGCTGAACCCGTCCACGCACGAGCTGCTCGCGGGCATCCACGCGGTGCCGGCCGAGGAGGTCGTGGTGCTGCCCAACTCGCCCAACGTGATCATGGCCGCCGAGCGCGCGGCCGAGCTGTCGGACAAGGTCGTCCGCGTCGTGCCCACGCGCTCGCCGCAGGCCGGCCTGACCGCCGCCGTCGCGCTGTCCGCCGACCGCGGGGCGGCCGCGAACGCGGCGGCCATGGAGGACGCGCTCGAGGCGTTGCGCATCGGCTCGGTCGCGCCCGCGGCCCGCGAGGACGTCCAGGGGCGCTTCGGCGTCGGCGAGGCCGTCGGCTTCGTCGAGGACGAGATCGTCGCCTGGGGCGAGCCCGAGCCGACGCTGGCGGCGGTGGTCGAGTCGCTGGCCCGCGACGCCGAGCTCGTCACGCTCATCGCCGGCGAGGGCGCGCCGCTCGACGACGACGCGGTCCGCGCGCTCGTCCCCGACGGCGTCGACGTCGAGGTCGAGGACGGCGGCCAGCCGAGCTACTGGTGGCTGCTCGCAGCTGAGTAGAGCTCGAGCCGGCAGTGCCGGCGGCGCGGATCGTGGTGCGCCTCGGCGACGCGGACGCCGTAGCCCTCGGCGACCGCGCGGGCGAGGCGGCAGACCGCGTCCGGGCGGTCGGGCGCGACGAGGGGGCACGGGCAGGCGGCGAGCACGAGCGTGTCGCCGTCGCGGCGGGCCGCGAAGCCCAGCCGCTCGAGTCCGGCGACGACGTCGCCGTCGCGGCTCGCGCCCCACGCCCGCCCGGCGCGCTCGAGGGCCTCCTGGCCGGGGTCGAGCTCCACGAGCGTCTCGGCCAGCAGCCGGGCGAGCCCCTCGAGCGAGGCCGCGTGCGCCCGCCACCCGGGCCGCAGGCGGAACCGCGCGGCGGGACGACCGCGGCGCCCCGACGGCGCGTCCTCGCGGACGACGACGCCCTCGCGCTCGAGCTCCTGGACGTGCGCTCGCGCGGTGTTGGGGTGCACGTCGGCCGCGTCGGCGAGCTCGTCGAGGCCCGCCGTCCCGCGATCGGCGAGGTGGCGCAGGAGGCGAAGGCGGACGAGCTTGCGCGTCATGTCGTTGATGAATAAACTACAAGCGGTTGTAGGAAAAAGCGAATGGAGGCCTCGCGTTGTCTCGACTTCTCGCCTTGGCCAGAGGGTTGCCCGGACACCCCTCCCATCCGCCGCTCACCGACGTGAGCATCGGCGCGTACACCGTCGGCACAGCGCTGCTCGTCCTGGCCGCGCTGGGCGTCGACGAGCCGTCGTTGTCCCGCGCGGGCCTGCTGGCCATCTCCGGCGGCCTGCTCATGGCCGCGCCGACCGCCCTGACGGGCCTGCTCGACTGGCTCGCGATGCCGGCCGGGTCATCCGTCCGGCGCACCGCGACGTACCACCTGTTCGTCATGGTCGGCGCCACGGTCGTCTTCGCGCTCGCCTGGCTGCTGCAGCGGCCCGGCTACCACGCCGGTGACGTGCGCACAGGCGGCTGGATCGCCGCCCTGCTCGCCGAGGGGCTGCTCACCGCCGGCGGCTACCTGGGCGGCACCATCGTCTTCGTCCACGGCCACCGCGTGCTCGGCGAGCCGCAGGCCCCGCCCGAGCGCGCGCTGCGCCCGAGCGCCGACCCGACGCTCACCCAAGCGACCCACGAGTAGGAGGTCAGTCATGGCCACCACCACCGCCCGCGTCGGCGGACGTCAGATGGACGGCGCCCAAGCTCAACACCGCCGAAGGCGGTCGAAAGCCAACCACTGGCGCCTGATCGACCGCTGGGCGCACATTGCCCACGTCGGCGGCGACGGGCGATCGGCGACCGTGCGGGCCGCTCGGCATGCGGCGCACGGCGCGGACGCAGATCGTCGCGGCGATCGCGCCGTTCGCGATGGTCGGCGAGGCGCGTGTCGGGCGGCGGACCATCGGGCGCGTGCGCTGGACGCTCGCGCGCGACGGCGCGGGCACGATCGTCACGCTCGCAGCCCACGTTCCCGCCGCCGGCCCGTTCGACCACGCGCTGCTCGCGCTCGGCGGGCGCCGCTGGCTGCGGCGCCGGTTCGCCGGCGCGCTCGCCCTGCTGGCCGCCGAGGCGTCGGCGGTCGCGCTCGGCGCCGCCGCCTGACGCACGAGACGTCCCACACGGTCGTCACCATTGTCGATGTGCCGCCGACCGTCTTCGCCAGCCGCGATCCGCTGCCCGGTGACGCGCCCTTCCGCGCGCCGCGGCCCTCGCGCCTGGCCGAGCCGCTGACCGCCCCGCATCGCAAGGCGGCCGACGCGCTGGAGGCGCTCGAGCTGCGCACGGTCGGCGACCTGCTCGAGCACCTTCCCCGCGACCGGCGCGAGGGAGCGACGATCGGCGAGCTGCAGATCGACCAGACCGCGACGGTCGTGGTCGAGGTGCGCTCGATCCGCAGCCGGTCGGTGCGCCGGCGCGGCATGCGCCCGCTCGTCGAGGCGACGGTGGCCGACGGCACCGGTGTGATGAAGGCGACGTTCTTCAACCAGCCGTGGCTGGAGACGCGCTATCGGCCGGGCACGCGCCTGCAGCTGCACGGCAAGTTCCTCGGCGGGCGCGGCTTTCGCGTCGCCGAGCACCGCGTCACCGAGGCGCTCGCCGCCGGCTCGGACAGCGTCGCCGTGTACGCGGCCAGCGAGGGCGTCACCTCCAGCGAGCTGCACGCGCTGGTCGACGCGCACCGCGGGGCGCTGCACGACGTCGTCGAGCCTCTGCCCGCCCGCCTGCGCACCGGCGAGCGGCTGCCCGACCGCCCGGGGGCGCTGGACGCGGTGCACTTCGGGCCGCACTCGGAGGAGGGGCGCCGGCGGCTGGCCTTCGACGAGCTGCTGCTCGTCCAGCTGCTCTTCTGGCGCCGCCGCGCGCGCCACGCCGCCACCGCGGCCCCCGTCCTCGACCAGCCCGGCGAGCTGACCGCGCGCTGGCTGCGCGAGGTCCTGCCCTTCACCCCGACCGACGACCAGCGGGCGGCGATGGCGGCGATCGACGCCGACCTGGCGCGCGAGCATCCGATGCAGCGGCTGCTGATGGGCGAGGTCGGCTCCGGCAAGACCGTCGTCGCGCTCTACGCGCTGCTGCGCGCGGTCGAGCACGGGATGCAGGCCGCGCTGATGGCGCCCACCGAGACGCTCGCCGAGCAGCACTTCGCCACGATCGCCGCGCTCATGCCCGGCGAGCTCGTGCCCGCAGCGCTGCTCACCGGCTCGACCCCCGCCGCGCGGCGCGCG
>VAWY01000031.1 GCA_005888335.1 Actinomycetota bacterium | reverse complement strand
CTCGACCACACGGTGATCCGCGAGCTGCCCGGCGGGCGCAAGCCGATCCAGACCTTTGTCGCGAGCACCGAGGCGCGGCGCGCGCGGGCCTACGAGCGCGTGCGCGAGGAGCTGCGCGCGGGGCGCCAGGCGTTCGTCGTCTGCCCGCTCGTCGAGGAGTCCGAACTGCTGGAGGCGCGGGCGGCGACGCGCGAGTACGAGCGCCTGCAGCGCACGGAGTTCGCCGACTTCCGCTGCGTCCTGCTGCACGGGCAGATGCGCCCCCGCGACAAGCAGGAGGCGATGGCCGCGTTCGCGGCGGGCCAGGCTGACG
>VAWY01000312.1 GCA_005888335.1 Actinomycetota bacterium | reverse complement strand
CGCAGGTCGCTGCCCGTCGCGAGCGCGTCGACGGGGGCGGTCATCGGCTCGAAGCAGACGACGTCGGCGTCCGGCGGCGCGAAGACCTGCGCGTAGCGGTAGCCCGAGCCCACCTCGACGACGATGCGCCGCCCGCCTCCGGCGAGCGCGAAGCGCGCGGGCACGGCGAGCGGCCGGAACAGGTCGTCGAAGGTCCGTTCGCCGAGCGGTGAGCGCTCGCGGGGCCGGCGGACCGTCGCCCCGGTCGGCAGCTGGCGCTCGTCGAGGACCAGCTCGTCGCGGTCGGGCAGCTCGATGTCCCAGTCGCCGCGCGGCACGCCGGGCAGGCGGAACCACGGATGGAAGCCGAAGGACAGCGGCACCGGCGCGCCGCCCGTTCTCGCCTCCGACGACGGCGAGCTCGTCGCCCGCTTCGTCTCCCACGGCGGCGAGGCGAGCAGTCCCGGCCGCCCCGTCCGCGTTACGCGAAGCGATCCCAGGGCCACGGCTGCGCGCTGCCGTAGCGCTCGATGGTGGGGCCGGCGGGCGCGGGCACGCTGCCCAGCACGCCGGCGCCGACGCGCAGCAGCCGGCGCGGGAAGACCCGCGCGAAGGGGTCGTCGGCCAGCCGCGCGACGCCGGCGCCGCGAGCGACGGTGATCGCGCCCTCGAAGTGGCTGGCGTCGCTGAGCAGCGTCGAGACCGCGTCCTGTGGCGGGCGCGCGAGGACGTCGCGGCGCGCCTGCTGGACGGCGAGATCGTCGAAGAGCAGGCGCACGCCGGGCCGCGGGCGGACGAGCGAGACGTGGGCCGGGGCGCCGTCGCGGTCGAGCAGGCGGCCGTCGACGCGGCGCGCGTCGCGCGACGGCTTGGCGCGCCGCGCCCACAGCGCCAGCCAGCCCGCGGACTCGCCGGTCGCGGCGTCCCACGCGGGCGCGGCCGCCGTGGCCCCCGCGGGCGCGTCGTCGCCGAGCGTCAGCCAGCACCAGGAGGCGGTCATGGCGTCGGGGCGTCCCAGTCGGGCCGGATCGCCCGCGTGATCGCGCGCAGGTCCTGGCGCAGCTCCTCGTTGGTCGACCGGCCCCAGAACCAGTAGCCGTTGTAGGCGGCGTGGATCGTCAGGTCCGGCGCGAGCGTGAAGACCGCGGGGACGTAGGGGTCGTTGACCGTGTCGGTCGTCTCGCGCAGGCCGACGCGCTCCTGCTCGGTGCGGTCGGGGTCGCACAGGAACGTCCACCGCGCGCCGAGCCCGGCGCGGAAGGCAGCGGTCACCGGCGGCGGGTCGACGCTGACGGAGATGATCCGGCAGTACGCGACCTCGGCCTCGTCCTGGAGCGCGAGCAGGCGCCGGAAGAACGCCTGCTCCTTGGGGCACCACCAGCCGCGGTAGAACTGCAGCACCGCCGGGTCGCCGGCGACGAGCTCGGACAGCGTGCGCGCGTTGCCGGCGTGGTCGGGCAGCGCGAGGTCGGGGAAGGCGCCGCCCGCGGCCAGGCTCGGGCGGGCCGCGACAGGGTCGGTCATGGCCGTCAGTCCGCTGACCGCGCGCGTTGTTACGCGTTCTGTAACACCCTGGCGAGCCCCGTGACTGGACGATGTGGCCACGCGTCCCTCCCCAACCGCTCCGCCGTTCACCCGGGTGAACCTGCATCCGGGTGATGACGGCTCACCCGGGGGTGGTCGAGGCTGCGCACCATGTCCGAGATCAGCGCACGACCGCTGGACCGCCGCCCCGACGAGCTCGCCGACGAGCAGCTCGTGGCCGCGCTCCGCGACGGCGACGAGGGCGCCTTCATCGCCCTGGTCGGGCGCTACGGGCCGCTCATGCTGAGGGTCGCCTCGACCTACGTCCGCACCCCCGCGGTCGCCGAGGAGGTCGTCCAGGAGACGTGGCTCGCGGTGCTCGAGGGGATCGGCCGCTTCGAGGGCCGCTCGTCGCTGAAGACCTGGCTGTTCCGCATCCTCGCCAACCGGGCCAAGACGCGTGGCGAGCGCGAGGCCCGGTGCCTCCCGTTCTCCTGCGTCGCCGCCCGCGGCGAGGACGACGACGGCCCCGCCGTCGAGCCCGACCGCTTCCTCGGCGCCGACCATCCGCGGTGGCCGAGCCACTGGGCGGCGGCCCCGGGCGACTGGGCGACGGTCCCGGACGTGCGCCTGCTCTCGCAGGAGACGCTCGCGCACGTGCGCGACGCGATCGCCGGCCTGCCCGAGCGCCAGCAGGAGGTCATCGTGCTGCGCGACGTCGAGGGCTGGTCGGCCGAGGAGGTCTGCAACGCGCTCGGCGTCAGCGAGGTCAACCAGCGCGTGCTCCTGCACCGCGCCCGCTCGAAGGTCCGCGCGGCGCTGGAGCGCTACCTCGACGCCGAGCCCGCGCTGTCATGACGGCCGACGACCTGAGCTGCCAGGAGCTCGTCGAGCTCGTCACCGACTACCTCGACGGCGCGCTGCCGGGGCGCGAGCGCCGGCGCTTCGAGCGCCATCTCGAGACGTGTGAATGGTGCGTCAACTACGTCGACCAGATCCGCACGACGATCCATCTGGTCGCCCGCACGCAGGGCGACCCCGCCGACGTGCCGGGCATCGACCGCCTGCTCGACGTCTTCCGCGACTGGAAGCGGGGCGCACTCGCCTAGCCTGGATCCCTAGGAGGCTGGTGTTTTTTGCGGCGGGTCTGATCTGGTTGTCCGGTGCCGTCCGACCTTCAAGTCATGCTTGAGGGTATGAGTTTGGGTGTTGCTCCGCGCCAGACCGACGTGTTCGCCACGACGACGAGCTTCTGCGAGGGCCGGGTGGCGCCGGGCTCGATCTACGGGCTGCTGCATCGCGAGTGCTTCGGCTTGTTTCCGGATGAGCTGTTCGCCGACCTGTTCTGCGACATCGGGCGGCGCAGCGTGCCGCCGATGATCGTGGCGGTGGTGATGGTGTTGCAGCGCATCGAGGGCTGCTCGGATCGCGAGGCGGTGGAGCGCTTCACGTATGACGTGCGTTGGAAGTACGCGGCCGGCGGGCTGGGGTTTGACTATCCGGGGTTCGTGCACACGGTGCTGGTCGACATGCGCGCGCGGCTGGCGGCCTCCGAGCGGCCGGACCGGATCTTCGAGGTCGTGCTGGAGACGGCCAAGCGGGCGGGGCTGGTGGGCCGTCGGCGGGTCTTGGATTCGACGGCGCTGTATGACGCGGTCGCGACGATGGACACCGTGACGCTGGTGCGCTCGGCGATCCGCGGGCTGCTGGGCGCCTGCGACGCGGCGCTGGAGGGCGAGCTGCGCGCGCTGCTTTGCCGCGACGACGACTACCGGACGGCGGGCAAGCCGGTCTGCGACTACGACGACGCGGCGGCGAGGGAGGCGCTGGTCGACGCGTTGGCGCGCGATGCCCGCGCGCTGCTTGTCGCGTTGGACGGGCGGCGGCTGTCGGCGGCGCTGGCGCAGGCCGCGGCGCTGTTGGCCGCGGTCGTCGGCCAGGACCTCCAGCAGGGCGCCGACGGGGTCTTTCGGATCGCGCGGCGCGTGGCCCGCGATCGGATCATCTCGACCGTCGATCCCGATGCCCGCCACGGCCACAAGACCGCCGCCAGGGGGTTTGACGGCTACAAGGGTCATGTCGCCGTCGACCCCGACAGCGAGCTGATCTGCGCCACGACGGTCACGGCGGGCAACGTCGGCGACGCCGCCCCCGCGCCCGACTTGCTCGCCGACGACCTGCCCGCTTCCGAGCCGGCCGCCGATGATGCCGAGCCGGCCGCCGATGATGCCGAGCCGGCGGCCGATGCCGAGCCGGCGGCCGATGCCGAGCCGGCGGCCGAGGGTCAGCGGCTGGTCGTCTACGGGGACAGCGCCTATGGCGCGGGCGCCCTGCTGGAGACGCTGGAGCGCGCCGACGCGGACATCATGTGCAAGGTGCAGGCGCCCGTCGCGCCCGCCGGGCGCTACGCCAAGGACGCCTTCGCGATCGACCTGCAGGCGGGCACGGTGACCTGCCCCGCCGGCCAGGTCGCGACGCTGCGCACGCTGAGCGACGGGCAGATCGCGCGCTTCGGCCAGGCCTGCCAGGGCTGTCCGCTGGCCGAGCGCTGCAGCGCCTCGCCCGACGGGCGCTCGATCCGCGTCGGACCCCACGAGGCCCAGCTGACGCGCGCCCGCGCGCGCCAGGCCGAGGCGGCCTGGAAGGCCGACTACGCCGCCACGCGCCCCAAGGTCGAACGCAAGATCGGCCACCTGATGCGCCGCAAGCACGGCGCCCGCCGCGCCCGCGTGCGCGGCCAGACCAAGATCGACGCCGACTTCGCGCTGCTGGCCGCCGCCGTCAACCTCGCACGCCTGGCCGCGCTCGGACTGACCCGCCACGCCGGCGCCTGGGCGACCAACACCGCCTGAGCGCCCCCCGGGCGGGCTCCAGGCGGCCCGCCGGGGCCTCCGCGGCCCGCCCACCAGCGCCGAACACACAACGCGTCCCAGCCGACCGCCGCCACCCGACCCGCCGGCCACGCTCCCCCACACGCTCACCGGCCGCCTCGGCCCACACAACGCCGATTCACACCAGCCTTCTAGGACGGTGTGCGCGCGACATGACCAGCAGCTCGGGGGTGCGAGTCCCCTGTGGAGGTTGATGGCACCAACCACAAGCCGATGGCAACTGCTCAGTCGTGAGGCTGGGTGGGAAGGAAGCCGGAGTGCGAAGTCGCGACCCTAGGAACACATGGCGCGTCGGGATCGTTCGCGGTCTCG
>VAWY01000314.1 GCA_005888335.1 Actinomycetota bacterium | reverse complement strand
TCTTCGGGCTCCACAAACGGCATCCCGCGCAGCCCCTTGAAGCCGGCGGTCAGCTCGGTGTTGCACAGCGACGGGCGGACCACCGACATCTCCACGCCGGTGCCCCGGAGCTCGAGCGCGACCGCTTCGGAGAACCCGGCGACGCCGAACTTCGTCGCGCAGTACGTCGCGCAGCCCTCGCCCGCGACCTTGCTCACCGCCGAGGACATGTTGACGATGTGACCCGTGCGACGCGGCTTCATCCGCCGCACCGCCTCGCGCGTGCCGTGGATGACCGCGTGCAGGTTGATCGCGATCGCGCGAGCGGTCATCGCCTCGTCCTCGTCCTCGATGCGGCCGGGGCTCATGATCCCGGCGTTGTTGACGAGCACGTCGAGCGGACCGAGCCGGTGCTCGACGCCGTCGAGGAACGCGGCGAACGCCGCGTTGTCGGTCACATCGACGCCGACGCCGAAGGCGTCCCCACCGAGCTCGGCGGCGACCTGGGCGGCGAGCTCGCCGTCGAGATCGCCGATGGCGACCCGCGCGCCCTGGCGCGCCAGCGCACGCGCTGTCGCGTGGCCGATGCCGCGCGCCCCGCCGGTGATCGCCACGACCTTGTTGGACAGCGAGCGTGGCTGCCCTCTCCTGTGCTGAAGCATCGCACGACCTTATCGATCTGAGTTTACAAAGTCAACTCAGCACGGTACGGTGCTCGTATGAACAAGCACTACAACGGCCTATCAGGCTGGATCAGCGCGACGGTCCGAGCACCCAAGCCCGGCTCCTTGGGGTGGAAGCTCAACACGGCCATGACCCGGATGCATGTGCGCGTCTTCCAGCGCACCCGCGGCCGCCTGCTGGGCACCCTCGACGGCGCGCCCTTGCTCGTCCTGCATCACACCGGTGCGAAGTCCGGCGCGCGCCGGCAGAGCCCGGCGATCCACATGCGCGACGGCGAGAACTTCGTCATCGTCGCCTCGCTGCTCGGCAGCCCCAAGAACCCGGCCTGGTACCACAACCTCCGCGCGCACCCCGACGACGTTGAAGTCGACGTCCGCGGTGGCCGTCGCCGTGTCCGCGCGCGCCAGGCCACGCGTGCCGAGGCCGCCGACCTGTGGCCACGCCTGTTCGAGACCTATCCCCCATTCAAGACGTATGTCACGCGCACCGACCGCGAGCTCCCGGTCATGATCCTCGAGCCTCGCTGAGCCGATGCCCACCGAGAAGCGCAGGATCGTGTTGCTGGGCGCGACGGGATACACCGGGCAGCGGGTGCTCCGGGAGCTGCTCGCACGAGGCGAAGAGCCGACGTTGGTCGGGCGAAGCCGCAGCAAGATGCTGGCGCTGGCCGACCGCTTCGAGGCCGATCTCCCGGTGGCCGAGGTCGATGTCACCTCGACGGCCGACCTCGCGCGGCTCCTGCACCGAAGCGACGTGATCCTCTCCACCGTCGGGCCGTTCATGCAGCTGGGCATCGCGACGGTGATGGCGGCGGCCCAGGCGGGCGCTCACTACCTCGACTCGACCGGGGAGGGGTCCTTCGTTCGGCGCGTCTTCGAGCTGGACTCCGTCGCGGCCGCGCGAGGGGCGACCGTCGTGCCCGCGTTCGGCTACGACTACGTGCCGGGCAACCTCGCCGGTGCGCTCGCCCTGACGCGAGCGGGCGAGCGGGCGTGCCGGATCGAGATCGGCTACTTCCTCACCCGCTCCGGCGGCGGCGACGAGCTGCGCTACCGGAGCACCCTGCGCGACGCGTTCACCCTGACCACGGGCGGCACGCGCGCCACATTGGTCGGCGCAGCGGCCGACGACGCGTTCGCCTACCGACGCCCGCGTCCCGGATCTCCCGGCGTCCTCATCGACGAGCGCGCCGGCAAGCGCGTACGCGCTTTCCACTACGCCGGTGTGCGTCGCCCGGCGATGTCCGTCGGCGGATCAGAGCATCTCGGGTTGCCGGAAGCGTTCCCGCATCTGGACAGCGTCGACGTGTACCTCGGCTGGCTCGGACGCGCGACGCGCCCGACGCAGATCATCGCCGCGCTCAACGCTCCTCTCCTGCGGTGGTCGAAGGCGCGGGCAACGATCACGCGGTTGTCCCAGCGGCTCCCGGGCTCCGAGCGCGAACCCGACAGCGACGGCCGTTCCCTGG
>VAWY01000193.1 GCA_005888335.1 Actinomycetota bacterium | reverse complement strand
GCGCTCGTGCACTCGGACAACACCGTCTACATGCAGCTCGGCCTCGACCTCGGCCCCGAGGACGTCCGCCAGACCGCCTACGACATGGGGATCACGTCGCACCTCGACGCGTACCCGTCGATGGTGCTCGGCGGACTGACGCGCGGCGTCTCGCCGCTCGAGATGACGCGCGCGTACACGACGATCAACACCGGCGGCTACCGCGTGCGGCCGGTGGCGGTGACCAAGGTCGTCTTCCCGGACGGGCGCGTCGACACCTCGCTGTCGCACCAGGAGCGCAAGAAGGTCTTCACCGACGGCCAGACCTACGAGGCGATCAAGGCGATGGAGGCCAACGTCCAGCGCGGGACCGGGCGCGCCGCGCAGATCGGCTGCCCGGCGGCCGGCAAGACCGGCACGACGTCGCGCTTCACCGACGCGTGGTTCGACGGCTTCACCACCGGGCTCAACACGACGGTCTGGGTCGGCTATCCCAAGACGACGGCGTCGATGACCAACGTGCCGCCGTACGGCGAGATGTTCGGCGGCACCGCGCCGGCGCTCATCTGGCACGACTTCATGCAGGTCGCGGCCAAGGGCCGCTGCTCGGCGTTCCCGACGCCGCAGGAGCCGTTCCAGGGCACGCCGTTCTTCGGCCACTTCGCTCGCGGCGGCGCGCCTGGCCAGGACTCGACCGTCCCGCCGGGCGGCCAGAACTCCTACGGGACGCCGGTGCCCGCGCCCGCGCCCACGACGACGCAGCCGGAGCCGACGAAGCACGACGGCAAGAAGCCGAAGGGCGGCTTCGATCCCTCGGCCTACGAGTCGCCGCCCCAGACCGCGCCGGGGCCCGACCAGGGCGCAGCTCCGCCCGCGGGCGGGTCGCCCAACAGCGGCGGCGCCACCCCCGGCGACTGATACCGTCCGCGCGGCGTGGCCAAGGAAGAGAAGGTCGAGTTCGAGGGCGAGGTGGTCGAGGCGCTGCCCAACGCGATGTTCCGCGTCCAACTCGACAACGGCCACACCGTCCTCGGGCACGTGGCGGGCAAGATGCGGCGCTTCCGGATCCGCATCCTCCCCGGCGACCGGGTGCGCGTCGAGCTGTCGCCCTACGACCTCGACCGCGCGCGGATCGTCTACCGCCACCGTTAGATGACCGATTCCGAATTTCCGCCGCGCCAGCCGGGCGCCTCGCGGCGCTGGATCGCCGGCCGAAGGCTTGCCAAGGCGACCAGCATTCCCTTCGCCTTCGGCCGACGCCCAGCACCACGATCCGCGCACCTGGCATCGACGGGCGATTCGGAATCGATCATCTAGCAGCCACGGACGAGTTCGGCCTCATCGACGCGATCGTCGCGGAGCTCGGGCCGCCCGGCGAGCGCGTGGTGCGCGGCAGCGGCGACGACGCCGCGGTGGTCCGCGCGCGGCGCTACGCGGTTACGTCGATCGACGCGATGGTCGAGGGCGTGCACTTCCGGCTCGGGCCGGCGACGCCGGCCGACGCCGGCCATCGCGCGCTCGCCGCCGCGCTGTCGGACCTCGCGGCCATGGGCGCCGAGCCGGGCGAGGCCTACGTCGCGGTCGTCGTGCCGGCGCACGTCGACGCCGCCGGCGTCCTCGAGCTGGCGCGCGGGATGGGGGCGCTCGCGGCCCGGACGCAGACGACGATCGCGGGCGGCGACGTCACGCGCGGACCGGCGCTCATGATCAGCGTGACCGTCGTCGGCTGGACCGACGACGAGCGCGCGCTCGTCGGCCGTGACGGGGCGCGGCCAGGCGACCTCGTCGGCGTGACCGGCGCGCTCGGCGCGGCCGCCGCCGGCCTCGCGGTCCTCGACGGGCGCGCCGACGGCCCCCGCGCCCTCGTCGACGCCTACCTGCGCCCCGAGCCGCGGCTGGCCGAGGGGCGCGCGCTCGCCGCCGCCGGCGCGCACGCGCTGATCGATCTCTCGGACGGCATCGCCGGCGACGCCGCCCACGTCGGCGCGCGGTCGGGCGCGTGCCTGGCGATCGACCTCGACCGCCTCCCGGCGGCCGCCGGCGTGGCGCAGGTCGCAGCCCAGCTGGGGACCGATGCGGCGGAGCTCGCCGCCACCGGCGGCGAGGACTTCGAGCTGCTGGCCTGCGTGCCGGCGGCCGCGCGCGCCGCGGCCGAACGCGCGGCGCGGATCACCTGGGTCGGCGAGGTCGTCGCCGGGCCGCCCGGCGCGCGCCTCAGTCGCGCGGGAAGCCCGGTCGCTCTGCGCGGCTACGACCACCTGCGCTGAGCCAGCCGGTGATCAGGCGCCGCGTCATGTCGTCGCGCAACATGGCGCTCGCCACGGCGTCGGCGTCGATCTCGTAGCCGGTGACGAACGTCGTCCGGCGCGTCGTCCTCACTCGCTTCACCTCGGGTCCCCCTTGCCTCTGCCCCTGCGCAGAAGGCATCGGCGTTCAGGCCGTCGGACTCGATCGATTTTCCGTCGACCCGGCGGCCGCTCCGCGCGGCTGCATGCGCACCAGCCGCGCGAAGACGACGATGCGCTCGGCCGCGCTGTAGAGCGGGTGGCAGGCGGTCAGCACGAGGCGGTCGTAGCCGACGCGCTTGATGACCCAGAGCGCGTTGGGACCGACGATGCGCCGGCGCTCGACGCGGTACGTGAAGGTGGCGTACGGCATCGTGATCGTGATCGCGTCGCCGTGGCTGAGGCGGTCGATGTGGCGGAACGGCGCGCCGTACGTCGTGCGGTGCCCGGCGATGGCGACCGTCCCCGGCGCGCCGGGCAGCGGCGTCTGCGGGTAGGCGCCCGGCCCCTTGCGCAGGTCGCCTGCGCCCGTGCCCTTGACGACGACGTACGAAGCGCCGAGCTCGGGGATGCGGATGCGGCCGATCGCCTGGCCATCGGCGGCTCGGCGCTTGAGCGAGCGGGCCAGGAAGGCGATCCGTCGCCGCGGGTCGGGCAGCGACCGGACGACCCGCCGCTCGACCGGAGTGAGCCCGACGCTCTCGAGCCGGTCGAGCTGGCCCGAGAGCTTGTCCTGGCTGAGGCGCCCGAGCAGCGCCGACAGCGGCTCCTGCCACGTCACGGTCGCCGCGGCGTCGGCGATGAGCAGCGTCCCCGAGACGATGAGCACGGTCGAGAGCGCGCGCAGGACCTGTCGCATCGTCTCCTTCATCGGCGCAGCGCGCTCTCGGTTCCACCGAGCGAGCCCGGGCCGGCGTAGGTCAGCGGCCCGCGCGAGACCACGTCGGGCGGCGCGATCCGCCCCGGCGGGGCGACGCGGCAGCGCGCGACCAGCAGCGCCGAGACCCCGCAGCCGAGCACGACGGCGCCGAGCACGACGCCAAGCGGTCCCGCGTGGCCGCCCGCGACGGCCAGCAGCGCGATCCACGCGAGCGCCAGCGGGCCGGCGCCGAGCGCGAGCCCGTAGCCGAGCGCCGCGAGCGCGAGCGGCGCGAAGCCGCCGGCGGCGAGCGCGATCGCCCGGCCGCGGCCGATCGGAACGTCCGGCGCCACCGCGAACAGCCACAGGTGCGCGGCGGGCACGAGCAGCGCGGCCGAGTACGGGTTGCGCACCCAGACGACCGTGACCACCAGCGCGGTCAGGGTGGCCACGCCCGCCGCCGCAGCGGCCGTGTCCGGCCGGCCGGCGCGGAGGCTCTCGACGGCCGCTCGGCGAACGAAGATCCAGCTGCCGGCGAGCACCAGCAGCGTGGCGACCAGCGCGACGCCGCCGATCGGCACGCGGCCGGGGCCGACTGGCGCGGCCGGCGCGGCGCCGAGGAGATCGACCGCGCGCAGCGCGATGGCGAACAGCGCGGCCGCCACGAAGGGCAGCGCGGCGGCCAGCGTCCACAGCACCCAGCGCCCGGTGCGCGCGCGGCGGCGGCGCACGCGCGCCAGCCCGTCGACCGCGCCGAGGAGGGCGGGCAGCAGCAGCGCCGCCACGAGCAGGCGCATCGCCCACTCGGGCATGACCTGCCCGTGGACGACCAGCCCGGTCGCCGGAGCGCGCTCGACGTCGGGGGCGTTGTCGAGCGCGGTGATCGTGCGCAGCACGCCGCGGCCGAAGATCCGCAGGCGGTTGGCGTCGACGGCCTCGTCGGGCGTCGCGCCGAGCTCGCCGCCCGGCCCGATGAGGACGGCCGGGATGCCGGCCGCGTCGAGCGGTCCCTGCTCGCTGACGGTCAGCGGGTAGGCGAGGCGCAGGAACTGCGTCGCGACCCCGGGCGAGCCGGGGGAGCCGGCCTCCTCACGGACGGCGAGCTCGGCCGTGCGCTGCAGGCGCATCGACGCCGAGCCGCGCGCGTTGGACCACGGCACCACCCACGGGCTGTGCGACACGGTGCCGGCGAGGTCGCCGAGCACGATCACCGCGTCCACGGGCCCGCCGGCGTGGGCGGCGAAGTCGGCGGCGCCGGCCGAGCCGCCGCTGCCGCCGCTCGTCGAGACCAGGGTCACGGTGCGCTCGGTCACGCGCCCGGCCAGGACCTGGGCGAGCTCGAGCAGCCCCGCGGTGGCCGACAAATCGGCCTTGGCCCCACGGCCCGCCGCGTCGCGGTGGGCGAGCACGACGATGCGCCCCTCCAGGCGTCCGGGACGCTGGGCGACGACCGTGCGCAGCTCGCGGTGACCGTCGATCGTCCGGGCGCTGAAGCGGCGCTCGCGCACGCGATCCGAGCACTCGGCGCGGTCGACCCCCGCGCAGAACGCGTGGACGAAGCCCGCCCGCACGCGCTCGGCCAGCCGGTCGTCGCCGGGCGACCCCGGGCGGCGGTCGGGGAACGCCGTGGCCAGCCCCTCGAGCGTCCGCGCCGCGCGCGGTCCGTCGAACGCGTCCGGAGCCAGGGTCGTCGGGACCCCGCGGGGCCGCTCGTGCAGGGAAAAGGCGACGATGACCGCGCAGAAGAGGACCGGCAGCCACGCGGTGCGATACAGGCGCAGATTGAGCATGCGGAGTGGCACAGTGTGCTGCACATGGCCGATCGCCCTCCACGCATCCTCCTCGTCGACGACGAGCAGCCGATCCAGACGCTGCTCAGCTTCCCGCTCCAGAAGGACGGCTACGAGGTCGTACGCGCCAACGACGGCCGGGAGGCGCTGCAGCGCTTCGGCGAGGGGCCGTTCGACCTCGTCGTGCTCGACGTGATGATGCCCAAGATGGACGGGCTCGAGGTGTGCCGGCGGCTGCGCGCGCGCTCGACCGTCCCGATCATCATGCTCACGGCGAAGGCCGAGGAGATCGACAAGGTCCTCGGCCTCGAGCTCGGCGCCGACGACTACATCACCAAGCCGTTCTCGCTGCGCGAGTTCCGGTCGCGCGTGCGGGCCGCCTTGCGCCGCGCGGGGATGGCGCGCACCGAGTCGCTCGAGGAGGAGGCGCCCCTGCAGGTCGTCGACCTCGAGATCGACCCCTCCAAGCGCGCGGTTCGCGTGCGCGGCGCCGACGTCGAGCTGACCTTCGTGGAGTTCGAGATCCTCAAGGCGCTGGCCAGCAACCCCGGCCGCGTCTTCACCCGCGACATGCTCCTCACGCGCATCTGGGGCGACTCGGCGTTCCGCGACCCGCGGACGATCGACGTCCACATCCGCCATCTGCGCGAGAAGCTCGAGCGCGAGGCCAAGGACCCCGAGTACCTGTTCACGGTCCGGGGCGTGGGCTACCGCTTCCGCGACCGCGAGCGCCACCACGCCCACCCGCCCGGATGAGCCTCACCGCCCGTCTCACGCTGGGGTTCTTCGTCATCACCCTGGCGGCGCTCGGGGTGGTCTTCTCCTACGTCATTCCGACGCTCGAGTCGCGCCTGCGCGCCGACAAGCTGCACGCGCTGGAGGAGTCCGCGCGCCTCTTCGGGCCCGAGCTGCGCCAGACGTTCTCCTCCAGCCTGAATTCGCAGCAGGTCGACGGCCTGGTCTCCGACGTCGCCCAGCAGGCCAACGCGCGCGTCACGCTGCTCAACGTCGTCGGCCCGGTCAAGGGCCGTCAGGCCATCCCGATCGCCGACTCCGCCGGCCAGGTCCGCGATCCCGACCTCGACTTCGCGGTGGCGGTCTCGGCGTCGGCGGCCAAGCGGGTGGTGACCGCCACCGAGTCCGGCCAGGGCGGGCGCATGGCGGAGGCGGCGATCCGACTGCGGCGCGGCGGCCGGGTGCGCGTCGCGGTCTTCTCGTCGCCGCTGAGCGACGTCGCCGACACCGTCGGTCTCATCCGCAGCCGCGTCCTCGTCGCCGGCGGGCTCGCGGTGCTGTTCGCCGCGCTGCTCGGGCTGCTCGTGTCGCGCATGCTCTCGCAGCGGATCAAGCGGCTGGAGAACACGGCGCGCCGCGTGGCGCGCGGCGACTTCAGCGCGCGCTTCCCCGTCGAACGCACCGACGAGCTCGGCCACCTGGCGATGGCCCTCGACGACATGCAGCGCCAGCTCGCTCAGCTGGACTCGGCGCGCAAGCGGTTCATCGCGACCGCGTCGCATGAGCTGCGCACGCCGATCTTCTCGCTCGGGGGGTTCGTCGAGCTGCTCCAGGACGAGGACCTCGACGACTCCGAGCGCGAGTCGTTCCTCGCTCTGATGCGCGACCAGGTCGCGCGGCTCCAGACCCTCGCCACGGAGCTGCTCGATCTCAGCCGCCTGGAGGCGGGCTCGCTGGAGCTGCGCCCGGAGCCGACCGACCTCGGCGTCCTCGCCGAGGCAGTGACCGCCGAGTTCATCCCCGCCCTGACGCGCCACGGGTCGCATCTCGAGCTGCGCCTGCCCCGCGACGGGGTCGAGGCGGTGTGCGATCCTGAGCGCGTGGCGCAGATCCTGCGCATCCTCATCGACAACGCGCTGATCCACACGCCGGAGGGGACCAACGTCGTCGTGTCGGCCTCGCGGGCCAACGGGGTCGTCCAGCTCGCCGTCCGCGACTTCGGGCCCGGGATCAAGCGCGCGTCGATGGACCGGATCTTCGAGCCGTTCTTCACCTCCGACGACGCCCAGGGGTCGGGCCTCGGGCTGGCCATCGCGCACGAGCTCGCCGAGCGGATGGCCGGCCGCCTCGCGGTCGACTCGCAGCCCGGGCGAACGACGTTCTCGTTCGAGCTGCCGGTATGACGCGCGCACCGTTCGTCGCGATCGCAGCCATCGTGGCACTCGCCGGGTGCGGCGGCGGCAACGACAACGCCTCCGCCCCCGAGGTGCGCCGCACGATCACCACCGAGGTCAAGGTCGAGCGCGCGGTCGGCGGCGCGGACTTCGACCCGGCGGCGATCTACCAGCGCGACGCGCCCAGCGTCGTGACGATCATCAGCGTCTTCTCCGGCGGCGGCGGGCTGCTCGGCGGCGGCGCGCAGGCCGGCCAGGGGTCGGGATTCGTGATCTCCGACAGGGGCGAGATCGTGACCAACGCGCACGTCGTCGCCGACGGCGAGGGCGCCGCCCTGCACAAGGCGCGCGAGGTCTACGTCCAGTTCGCCGACGGCAACCAGCTCAGCGCGAAGATCGTCGGCTACGACCCCAACGCCGACGTCGGGCTGCTGCGCATCGACCCCGGCGACCTCAAGCTGCGCGCGCTGCCGCTCGGCGACTCGTCGAAGGTCGCGGTCGGCGAGCCGGTGGCCGCGATCGGCTCCCCGTTCGGCGAGGAGCAGTCGCTCTCCGTCGGCGTCGTCTCGGCGCTCAACCGCTCGATCGACTCGCTGACCGGGTTCCAGATCAACGACGCCATCCAGACGGACGCGGCGATCAACCGCGGCAACTCGGGCGGCCCGCTGCTCGACGCCCACGGCCGCGTCCTGGGCATCAACTCGCAGATCAGGTCCTCGAGCGGCAGCGGCTCGGGGGTCGGCTTCGCCGTCTCGGTCAACACGATCAAGCGCTCGGTCGAGCAGCTGCGCGCGCACGGCAAGGTCGACTACGCCTTCCTCGGGGTCAGCACGCAGGACGTCTATCCCCAGCTCGGCGAGCACTTCCACCTCGGGGTGGCGCGCGGCGCGTGGGTGCACGACGTCTCGGGCGGCGGGCCGGCCGACAAGGCGGGGATCCGCGGCGGGTCGGGACGGCCGGTGCGCTTCCAGGCCGAGCCCTACCAGCCGGGCGGCGACGTGATCGTCGCCGTCGAGGGACACCCGGTCCAAGGCGGCACGGACCTCAGCTCCGCGCTCGAGCCGCTGCATCCGGGAGACCGCGTGCAGCTCGAGATCGTGCGCCACGGCAAGCGCAAGACGGTGACGGTCCGGTTGGCGGCGCGACCCAGGGAGACCGGCCCCTAGGCGAGGTACGCTCCCCGCGTGCTCCAGCCCGTCAACGTCGGCACGAAGTCCCTCGCGGACTACACGCACATCGTCGGACGGGACCTGATCGATGAGATCCGCACGCTGGCCGAGCCGCTCCAGGGCGCGCGCATCGTCCACGTGTCGGCGACGTCGTTCGGCGGCGGCGTCGCGGAGATCCTCTACACGCTCGTCCCGCTCATGAAGGACGTCGGGCTCGACTGCGAGTGGCAGGTCATCTACGGGCGCGAGGAGTTCTTCAACGCGACCAAGCTCATGCACAACGCGCTGCAGGGCAACCCGCAGGACCTCTCGCCCGAGGAGTGGGAGACGTGGGAGCGCTACAACGAGATGAACGCGCGCGAGCTCGCGCCGGGCTGGGACGTCGCGATCGTCCACGACGCGCAGCCCGCGGCGCTGCTCTCGCTCGTCCTCGAGAAGGCGCGCGGCTGGATCTGGCGCTGCCACATCGACCTCTCGACGCCCAACGAGGCGACGATCGAGCGCCTGCTGCCGTACATCGCCGACTACCCGCAGGCGCTGTTCCACATGGCGGACTACGTCCCCGAGGGGATGCACGGCAAGGTTAGCATCGTGCCGCCGGCGATCGACCCGTTGGCGCCCAAGAACATGGCGCTCTCGCCGGAGGACGCGGCCTACGTCTGCGACCAGTTCGGGCTCGATATCGACCGGCCGCTGATGTGCCAGGTCTCGCGGTTCGACCCGTGGAAGGACCCGCTCGGCGTGATCGATGCCTACCGGATCGTCAAGGAGAAGCTGCCGGCGGTGCAACTCGCCCTGGTCGGCTCGATGGCCAGCGACGACCCGGAGGGGTGGGACTTCTTCAACGCGACCATCGCGCACGCGGGTGGCGATCCGGACATCCACATCCTCAACAACTTCAACAACGTCGGGGCGATCGAGGTCAACGCGTTCCAGTCGCACGCCGACGTGGTGCTGCAGAAGTCCACGCGCGAGGGCTTCGGCCTGACCGTGACCGAGGCGCTGTGGAAGGGCCGGCCGTTCGTCGGCGGCAACGTCGGCGGAATCCCGCTGCAGGTGCAGAACGGCCTGTCGGGGTACCTGGTCTCCGACGTGGAGACCGCTGCGGAGCGCTGCCTGGACATCCTGCGCGACCCGGCGCTGGGCAAGGCGATCGGGCGCCGCGGCAAGGAGCACGTGCGCAAGCACTTCCTGACCCCGCGGTATCTCCGCGACTACCTGCGGATCTTCGGTGAGCTGCTCGAGGCCGCGCCGGCGGCGAGGGACGCCGAGGCGGCTGCCGAGGCGACGTGACGGGCTCCGGCGACCCCTCCCACGCCCCACTGGTCCTGGTCTCGAACCGCGGGCCGGTGACGTTCCACGACGACGGCAGCGTCAAGCGCGGCAGCGGCGGGCTCGTGACCGCGCTGACCGGGCTGGCCTCGCACCGCGAGGCGGTGTGGATCGCCTCGGCGATGACCGACGCCGACGCCCAGCGGGCGCGCGAGGCGCACGGGCGGCCGTTCCAGGTGACCGCGCCGCAGGGCGGCGACTACCTCGTGCGACTGGTCGAGAGCGACGCGGACGCCTACGACCGCTTCTACAACGTCTTCGCCAACCCGATGCTGTGGTTCATCCAGCACTACCTGTGGGACCTGTCCAACGCGCCGGACATCCGCCGCCACGAGATCGAGGCCTTCGAGTTCGGCTACAACGTCGTCAACGAGGACCTGGCGCGCGCGGTCCTCGAGGAGATCGAGGGCGAGCGAGAGCCCGTCGTGATGGTCCACGACTATCACCTCTACACGCTGCCGGCACTCGTCCGCCAGGCGCGCCCGGACGTGTTCCTGCACCACTTCGTGCACATCCCGTGGACGCAGCCGGACGCGTGGCGCGTGCTGCCCTCGCGGATCCGCGAGGAGATCTACTCAGGCCTGCTGGCCAACGACATCGTCGGCTTCCACACGCGGGCGTACCGGCACAACTTCCTGCAGTGCTGCCGGGATCTGATGGGCCTGGAGATCGACTGGCAGGCGGGCGTCGTGCACTGCGACGACCGCGAGGTGTGGGTGCGCGCCTACCCGCTGCCGATCGACGTGCGCGCGATCCGGGGCGTGGCGGCGAGCGAGGCGGTCGCCGAGTTCGAGCGCGAGCTGCTGCGGCGGCGGCGCGACCACCTGATCCTGCGCGTCGACCGCGCCGACCTGTCCAAGAACGTGCTGCGCGGCTTCTCGGCGTTCGATCTGTTCCTGGAGCAGCACCCGGAGTTCCGCGAGCGCGTGACGTTCGTCGCCCAGCTCATGCCGTCGCGGACCGACGTGCCGGAGTACGCGGAGTACCTGGAGCGCATCGAGGCGCTGGTCGCGGTCGTCAACCACCGCCACGGGACGCCGGACTGGATGCCGATCCAGCTCAAGCTCCGCGACGATCTGGAGGAGGCGGTCGCGGCGTACAAGAACTACGACGTGCTCCTGGTCAACGCGATGTTCGACGGGATGAACCTGGTCGCCAAGGAGGGGCCCGTGGTCAACGCGCGCCACGGCGTCTCGATCCTGTCCGAGAACACCGGCGCCCACGAGGAGCTCGGCGAGCACGCGCTCTCGGTCAACCCGTTCGACATCCAGGAGATGGCGGACTCGATCCACGCGGCGCTGACCATGAGCGAGGAGGAGCGCGAGCGCCGCTGGCGCGGCCTCGTCGCCACGGTGACCGCGCGCGATCCCGGCGACTGGCTCGACGAGCAGCTGGCGGATATCCGGAAGAAGCATGAGGCCGGGGCACGGGCCTGAGGATCGACTTCGTCGATCCTTCAAGCACGAACTCGGCTGCGCCTCCTTCGTGCGGTCGTGAGGATCGACTCCGTCGATCCTTCAAGCACGAACTCGGCTGCGCCTCCTTCGTGCGGTGGTCGGCGCGGCGGGCGGTCGCCTCAGCCGAAGACGAACTCGCCCGCTGCCTGGCGCGGGCCGGCGGGGGTACGTCGCGGCGGGCAGCATGGCGCAGGCCGCCTGCCGGTGGGTGGAGGGGCTGCGCGGACCGGGGGCCGGCGGACAGCATGGCGGCGGGCATGCGCGCGCCATCTGCCGGGTCGCCGGCCCGGCCGCCCATGCGCGCGGCCGCGCGTCGTGCGTCGTCCGCGCTGCTCTGCAGGCCGAGGGCGGTCATGGCCCGGTCCCATCCTTCGCGCGCGCCCGCGCTGCTCTCCGGGGCGCCGGCGGCCAATTCTCGGACCCGGCCTTCGCGCGCGCCCTCGGCTCTTGGCGCCGGCGCCGGCCCGCGCTCGCCGTCCGCCCGCGCGGCCGACCTGGCGGCTCCGCTTCGCGCTCGGCCGCTGTCCACGACCGTCCGCCGCCGGCCCGCCAGGCTCGTCCGCCCCACCCCGCGACGTCGACCCGCCTCCAGGCGCGGGCGTGACCGTGGCCGGCGGCAGCGACGGCCCGCCGCCACCGAGTCGCGGCCACGCGATCACGAGCGCCAGTGCGGCCGCGCCCGCCGCCAGGCGCGCGACGTTGCCCCAGCGCACGCGCCGGTGGAGGGGCAGGTCGCCGTCCCCGTTCATGGTCGTTCTAGCCGCTGGGCGCGGCCGGCTCGCCCCCGAAATGGCTGCTATCGTGGCGCGCCGCTCATGGCCCGGCCCGCACCGCTCTACGACCTCGTGCTGCTGCTGGACTCGGAGGCCTCCGAGGATCAGCGGGCGAAGGTCCTCGGCGACGTCGAGCGGATCATCACCGGCAGCGGCGAGATCGTGAGCGACCAGGACTGGGGCCTGCGTGCGCTCGCGTACGAGATCCGCCACAAGCCGGACGCCCAGTACCACCTGCTCCAGTTCCACGCGCCGCGCCCCGCGCTCGAGCAGCTGGACCGCCTGCTGCACATCGCCGACGGCGTCGTCCGCTACCGGATCATCAAGCTCAAGCCGGGCACCCCGCCCCCGCCGTCGGCGCAGCCGATCGGCGAGGCCGAGCTCGAGCCTGAGCCGGACGCGGCCGAGACCGCGCCCACCGCGTAGCGGTTCGCAACGCCTTCGGCACGATTCGCCGGAGAAAGCGCGGATCCGCGCGATTCTGGCCGATCCCCGACCTAGACTCGCCCCCGAGATCGTTCAGTGCCGAAAGGAGGCCGTCGATGGCGGCGACGAACATCAACCGGGTGATCATCACCGGCAACCTCACGCGGGACCCGGAATTGCGGTCGCTGCAGAGCGGCATGTCGGTCTGCAGCCTGCGGGTGGCCTGCAACACGCGCCGCAAGGACAACCAGACCGGCGAGTGGGTTGACAAGCCGAACTACTTCGACGTGACCATCTGGGGCCGCCAGGGGGAGAACGCCGCGCAGTACCTCTCCAAGGGCCGCCCGGTCGCCATCGATGGCCGTCTGGAGTGGCGCGAGTATCAGGACAAGGACGGCAACAAGCGGCAGGCCGTGGACATCATCGCCGACAACGTCCAGTTCCTCTCGAGCCCCGAGGGCTTCAACGGCGGCACGGGCAACGGGTTCACGCCGAAGAGCGACATCCCGGTCTCGACCGACGACTTCGCGCCGGCGCCCGTCGGCGGCGGCAACGCGCCGGACGACGACATCCCGTTCTGATCGTCATCGCGCAGTGCTGGTATCGGGCCTCCGCTGCGCGGGGGCCCGTTGTCGTTGCGCTGCAGGAACGAGCCTGGTCCGCGCCCGGGCCGCGCGGCATGGTGGGCGGTTCGGGCTTCCCGGGCGCGAGGCGAGCGCCTACGCGCCAGTCAGGATCGCTGTGTGTCACCTCGTCTTCGCAGTACCAACATCAGGTGACACAGCCCACGAGTCGCTGTCCTGCCTAAGGTCGACATAGCGACCACAGGGCAGGACAGCGCCCGCGAGGATCGCCCCGGGGAGCGACCGCGCGGCCCACGGACAGACCGCTCGCTTCCCCTCGGTGCCACCAACCACGCTGCACCCCGCAGCCAACGCCGGAGCGGAGCGCCGACAAACGCCTACACGTCCTCTGCGTGAGGGCTCTTCTGGCGTTCCCACGCCGCGTGACGCGCCGCCCATCGCCAGGCTTCGGCACGCCATGCCGGCACCGCGGCCGTCGGACGCCGCGCGACCGGTCACCCCGGGGACCTCACGCGCCTGGTCGCCGCCGATCGCAACGAACCGGGCTCGCCATCACCCGGGCGGCGGGCTGCCGCGCCCCCGCCTGACGACACGGCGGCTATCCTGCAGCGCCGGACTGACTCCGAGACGAGAAGGACCAAGGACCTTTGGCGAAGCAGCGTGGCCGCGGGAAGCCCGCCCGGCGGCGTGAGAAGAGAGGCGGCCCCGGCGCAGGCCGGCGCAAGCCCTGCCCGTTCTGCAAGGACAAGATCGAGCAGGCGGACTACAAGGACGTCGTGACGCTGCGCAAGTTCATCTCCGAGAAGGGGAAGATCCGCTCGCGGCGGATCACGGGCGCTTGCCGCCGGCACCAGAACCAGATCGCCCGCGCGGTGAAGCGCGCGCGAGAGCTGGCGCTGCTGCCCTACGTCGACGCGACGGCCACCGAGGAGCGCCGCGGCGGTCGCGGGCGAGACCGCGACCGCGACCGCGACCGCGACGAGCGCTAGCGATGCCCGAGGCCATCCTGCTCCAGGACGTCGAGGGCGTCGGCGAGCGCGGCGCGGTGATCGACGTCTCGAAGGGCTACCTGCGCAACTTCCTGATTCCGCGCAAGCTCGCCCAGCCGGCGACCAAGGGCGCGGTCGCGGCGGCGCAGGAGCGTGTGGCGCGCGCCGAGCGCGCCGCCCAGGAGGCGGTCGAGCGCGCGCAGGAGAACGCCGCGACGCTCTCGCGCACCGTGCTGACCATCCCGCAGCCGGCGGGCGACGACGGCCGGCTCTTCGGCTCCGTCACCACGCAGGACATCGCCGACGCGATCCGCGACGCGCGCGGGCTGAAGGTCGACCGGCGGAAGATCCACCTCGAGGAGCCGATCAAGAACGTCGGCACCTACATGGTCGTCGTCGAGGTCGCCGACGACGTGACGGCGACCATCAAGACGCTCGTCGTCGACCAGAAGTAGAACGCGCTTCGGCCTGCGGCTCAGCAGCGCCGCACACCCACTTTGCGACGGGCCTGAAACGGTCCCGCGCAAGGAGCGGCAAGAACGCGTGAGGCCCTCCGAAGCCGTTGGTAGCTTCGCCGCTCGCCATGGCCGCACCGCCGCCCGACAGCGCCCTCGCCTCGCCGTCCGCGCCGGACGTTGCCGGCCTCGCCGCGCCGCCCCACGATCTCGAGGCCGAGATGTCGGTCCTCGGCTCGATCCTCATCTCGGACCGCACGCTGTACGCGCTGGTCATCGAGGAGGGGCTCAAGGGCGAGGACTTCTACCGCGAGCGCCACCGGCTCATCTACGAATCGATGCTCGCGCTCTACCACGAGAACGAGCCGGTCGACGTGGTCACCGTCACCGACCACCTTCGCCAGCGCGGCCGGCTCGACGACGCCGGCGGCGCCTCGGCGGTCGACGCCCTCGCGGCCGCTCCGCCATCGGTCAGCGGCGCGCGCCGCTACGCGCAGATCGTCCGCGAGCACGCGCTGCTGCGCCGCCTGCTCACCACCACGTACCGGATCCAGGCCGAGGTCGGCGAGCACCGCTACGCCCCGCGCGACCTCGTCGAGCGCGCCGAGAAGGCCATGCTCGAAGTCGCCCACGACGACCGCCAGGCCGACTTCCGCGAGATCAGCGCCATCCTCTCCGACGAGCTCCGCAAGATGGAGCTCCTCTCCAAGCACGGCACCGCGCTGACCGGCACGCCGTCGGGCT
>VAWY01000030.1 GCA_005888335.1 Actinomycetota bacterium | reverse complement strand
AGCGGAGCGCCACGCGACCTACGCCACCCCCGCCGGCGCCCTCGCAACCACCACCGGCCGCCGCCCCACCCCCACAGCCGCGCTGCGCGCCGCCACCCCCCGCAACGCCGGTCCCAACGCCAGCAGGATCCACAGCCGCTTGTCCTCCCCCGCCGAGATGAACACCGCAGCGGTCATGAACGCGATTCCGGCGACGAGCACCGCGCGCGACAGGGCCTCGAGCTCGGAGTCGCCCGCGCGTTCGAAGCGCATGCCCGCCACCCACGCCGCGCGCAGGCACCCGCCCATGAACAGCATCAACAGCACGAGCCCGACGACGCCGGTGTCGGACAGCGTCTCGAGGTAGAGGTTGTGGGCGACGTGCGGCCGGTCGACGACGAGCGCCAGGTACCTGAGGGTCCCCGGCCGTCGCACGTAGTCCTTCGAGACCACCTGGAAGTTCGCGAGCCCCGCCCCGGTGACCGGGTGGTCCTCGGCGACGCGCACCGCGATGCGCCAGATCGTGCTGCGCCCGCTGCCCTGGTCGTTGAAGGTCGTCACGCGCTGCCAGGCGCCCGGCGTCGTGGCGAACCAGGCGCCCCCGAGCCCGAGCGTGAGCAGCAGCAACAACAACACATAGGCCCTGCGTTGGCGGAAGAAGACGAGCGCGACGAACAGCGTCGTGACCATCGCGATCACCCCGCCGCGCGATTCCGAGGCGGCGAGCCCGACCGTCACGACCCCGAGGGCCACGAGCAGCCACGAGCGCATGAGCCACGAGCGCGTGGCGGCGATCAGCCCCGCGGCGATCA
Organism: Actinomycetota bacterium; assembly: GCA_005888335.1. The sequence continues at coordinate 61,218 of VAWY01000030.1, read as the reverse complement.
CCATGGCCGGCACGAGCCCCGCGGCGAGGAAGTTCGGGTCGCCCGCCGCTCCGTAGAGCCGCCCGCTCGTCTCGGCCTGAAGGTCGACGCTCGCCGTCGACAGCCCGCCGTAGAACCCGCCGATCACGACCGAGAGCACCGCGCCGACCACCAGCGCGTGCAGCACCATCCGGACGGTGCGCGCGTCGCCGACCGCGGTGACCAGCACGAGGAAGATCAGCCCCAGCACGTACCAGTGCCACAGGTCGGCGGCGGCCGTCGAGGGCGAGGCGGCCCAGGCGAGCGACAGCGTGATCCAGACGATGAACCCCGCGAGCCCGGCGGCGGTGCCCCGGTGGCGGCCGACGAAGGCCGACAGCCGCGGGGACACCTGGCGCGCCGAGCCGAGCCACGCGAGCGCGATGACCAGTCCGGCGGCCTTGCCCCCGGCGTTGAACACCGGTAGGCCCTCGAGGAAGGTGAGCGGCACCCACAGCGCAAGCCCCAGCCGGAGGTTGACCAGCGCCAGCGGCGCGTAGCACGCGCCGAGGAGCACGGCGATCCCCGCCGGGACGCTGACCGTCATCAGCCCCCCGATCAGCGCCGCCGCGCCCAGCGCCCCGGCGGCCACCGCGGTGGGCGTGGCTTCCGGCAGGGAGGCGGATCGGCTGGCCATGGCGTGCGGCGACGTCGAGTCTAGGAAGCCGCGCGCGGGCTCCCGGCGGTCAGCTCGCCCAGCATCCCGACGCCGTAGCCGGCGTGCAGCGCGACGCACGCCGCGGCGACGCGCGCGGCCAGCGCCGGCTCGCGCGGCGCGGCGCGCAGCGCGGTCAGCGCGAGCAGCCCGCCGTAGGCCGCGGCGCCCGCCGACAGCGCGCGCAGCGCCGCGCGCGAGAACGGCGCCAGCGCGGCCGCCGCGCCGCCGAGCGCGACCGCCGCGGCCGGGACCAGGTGGTAGGGGCGCAGGTAGCCGGGGTGCTTGCGCACGACACGGACGCGGTTGCGGCCGTAGACGCGGTACTGCGCGAACGCGGCGCCGAACGACGACCGCGGCACGTAGACCTGCTCCAGCGCCCGGTCGAGCAGGACCTTGTAGCCGGCCTGGCGCAGCCGCCACGTCATGTCCTCGTCCTCGGCGACCGGCAGCGCCGTGTCGAACTCGCCGACCGCCTCCAGCGCCGAGCGGCGAAAGACGCCGTAGGGCACCGTGTCGACCAGCGTCCGCTGCGGCTCGGCGCTGCTGGCGTAGACGCTGCCGCCCACCCCGAGCCGGGAGGTCTGGGCCAGCGCGACCGCGCGCCCGAACGGCGTCTCGCCGCGGTGGTCGCGTTGCCCGCCGACGACGGCGACCTCCGGGCCCGCCTCGGCGAGCGCCTCGACGGCGCGCACCAGGTAGTCGGGCGCGATGAAGGAGCGCGCATCGACGCGCGCGACCAGCTCGCCGTCGCCCGCTGCAAGCGCGAGGTTGAGCGCCTCGGGCTGCCAGCGGCGCCGCTCGCCGCCCAGCACGGTCAGCCGGGGCTCGGCCGCCGCGCGTTCGCGCAGGATCCGCCCCGTCGCGTCGCGGCCGCCGGCGTCGACCGCGTAGATCCTGACCTTCTCGGCCGGATAGTCCTGCGCCAGGGCGCACTCGAGGCAGCGCCCGATGTGGCGCTCCTCCTCGTAGGCGGGGATGACGACGTCGACGGTCGGCGCCGCGCTCATCCGCCGTTGCGGCCGATGGTCCGGCGCGTGGCGGGCGCGTCGTTCGCGAAGAGCTTGGTGTCGGCGATGGCGCGCTCGTACTCGTCGAGCGTCCCGATGTCGTACCAGTCCGCGTCGCTGTTGAACGCGGCCACGTGCTCGCCCGCCTCGAGCAGGCGCACGACGAGGTCGGGGAACTGGCACGGCCCGTTGTGGGCGATGTAGGCGAGCGCGCGCGGCTCGTAGACGTAGATGCCCATGCTGACGTCGTAGTGCAGCGTCGGCTTCTCGTCGTAGCCGACCACGCGCCCCGCATCGGACGTGATGACGCCGAGGTCCACGGGCACCGCCTTCGCGTGCGTGGCGATCGTCAGCGTCGCGCCCTGCTCGCGGTGGAAGGCGACGAGCTCGCGGTAGTCCAGCGACGTGAGGATGTCGCCGTTCATCGTGATGAACGTCTCGTCGAGCCCCGGGACGCTGCGCAGCGCGCCCGCGGTCCCCTGCGGCTCGTCCTCCCAGTGCCAGTCGAGCTCGACCTCCGGCGGGACCATGCCCTCCTGGGAGAAGTAGAGCTGGATGAGCTCGCCCAGGTGGCTGACGCAGAGGTCGATCTTGGTCACGCCGCAGCCCGCCAGGCGCCCCATGATGTGCTCGAGGATCGGGCGGTCGCCGACCGGGACGAGCGGCTTGGGGATGATCGTCGTGTACGGCCGCAGGCGCGTTCCGAGCCCCCCGGCGAGGATGACGGCTCTCATGGGCAGCGGTGGGTCTCCTCGCGACGTCGCGCGCGAGATGGCCAGGCGCCGGCGCCGGCTGGCAAGGACGCAGGGTCGGTGCAAGGGCGGAGCCCTTGCCCCGACCGAGGACGCCGCCAGGCGGTGATCGGCGTCCGCCATTTCGTGTGAGACGTTGCGAGGAGGCCCACTAGGGAATGTTCCGGTAGCGGCGATCGAAGGCGTCCGGCAGGGCGCCGCGCTCGAGCGTGGCGATGATCTCGGCGATCCCCAGCGGAACCGTCAGCGAGGTCTCGAAGCCCAGCACGCGGCGGATCTTCTCGAAGCTCACCTTGTAGTCGCGCGGGTCCTCGTCGCGGTGCACGAAGCGGACCTCCCCGCGGTCGGGCAGCTGCTCGCGGATGGCCTCGACGAGGTCGAGCTTGCGGTAGTTCTCCGCCGAGCGGCCGGCGTTGAAGACCTCGCCGGCGACGTGGTCGGCGGGCGCGTCGAGGACGGTGCGGACGGCGCGCGCGGCGTCGTTGACATGGATGTAGGGCCGCCAGAACTGCTCGCCGAAGACCTCGAGCGTCCTTCCCGCCCACAGCCAGAGGGTGAACTCGTTGACGGTGAGGTCGAAGCGCATGCGCGGCGCCACGCCGTAGACCGTCGCGAAGCGCAGGCACGTCGTCGCCATGCCGTTCGACGAGCCCAGCAGCTCGCGCTCGATGCCCACCTTCTGCTGCGCGTACAGCGAGACGGGCGCCAGCACGCCGTCCTCGCCGATCGGAACCGTCGGGTCGGCCATGCGCCCGTAGTTCGAGCACGTCGACGCGAAGACCAGGTGCGAGACGCCGAGCGCCCGGGCGTCGGCGGCCAGCGCGTGCGAGCCGTCGACGTTGACGGCCTGCGAGAGCTCGGGGTCGCGCGCGCACGCCGGGTCGCCGACGATCGCGGCGAGGTGGACGACGGCCTGGGCGCCGTCGAGCGCGCAGCGGCGCGCGTCCGGGTCGCGGATGTCGCCGACGATGACCTCCACGCCGCGCTGGCGCAGCCGCGCGGCGACGCCCTCCTGCCCATGCAGCAGCACGTCGAGCACCCGCACGTCGCGGCCGGAGCGCTGGAGCTCGTCGACGAGGGGGACGCCGACGTAGCCCGCGCCGCCGGTCACGAGGACCGTCTGCCGGGTGCGCGAGCGGGAGTCGGCGGGATCGGAGACGTGGACCATCTGGAGCGAGGGCGCAGCGATTCGGCGGCAAGGGGCGCCCCGCGAAGTGAGCGAGGATACCCCCGGCACGCCGGTAGTCGGCGCAGCGGAGGGGGCCTTGAGTACCGTGCGCCCCATGGCAGGGTGGTCCGTCCCGCTCGCCGACGTCACGGTCGACGAGGCCGACATCGCCGCCGTGGCCGACGTCTACCGTTCCGGCTGGCTGAGCATGGGGCCGCGCACCGAGGAGCTCGAGGGGGCCTTTGCGACGTACACGGGCGCGCGGCATGCGCTCGCGGTGGCCAACGGGACCGCCGCGCTGCACCTGATCTGCCTGGCCGCCGGCCTGGCCGTGAGCGACGAGGTCGTGGTCCCCTCGCTGACCTTCGTGGCGACGGTCAACGCCATCGCCTACACCGGCGCGACCCCGGTGTTCGCCGACGTCGCCGGCCTGACCGAGCCGTGGCTGTCGGCCGCCGCCGCCGAGGCGGCGATCACGCCGCGCACGAAGGCGGTCATGACGATGGCCTACGGCGGCCACGCCGGCGAGACGGCCGCGCTGCGCGAGCTGTGCGAGCGCCGCGGGCTGCTGCTGCTCGAGGACGCCGCTCACGCCGCCGGCTCGCGCCTGGGCGGCCGCCACCTCGGCACGTTCGGCCGCGCCGGCGCGTTCTCGCTGTTCTCGAACAAGAATCTCGCCGTCGGCGAGGGCGGGCTGCTCGTCACCGATGACGATGACCTGGCCGCGCGCGCCCGCCTGCTGCGCTCGCACGGGATGACGACGCTGACGTGGGACCGCCACCGCGGGCACGCCAGCGGCTACGACGTCGTCGCGCTCGGCTTCAACTACCGCATCGACGAGCCGCGCGCCGCGCTGGCCACCAGGCGCCTCGCCCGCCTGGACGCCGAGAACGCCGCGCGCCGCGAGCTCGACGCGCGGTACCGGCGAGCGTTCGGCGAGCTCGGCGTGACGTGCGCGCTCGCGCCGGCGGGCGGGCTCGAGTCCTCGCATCACCTCTTCGCGATCGTCCTCGACGAGGGCGCCGACCGCGACACCTTCCGCGCGGCGCTGGCCGAGCGGGGCGTGCAGACGAGCGTGCACTACCCGCCCGTGCACGGGTTCTCGATCTACGCGGGCGCGCGCGCCGAGCTGCCGGTGACCGACGCCTACGCCGCGCGCGCGGTCACGCTGCCGCTCTTCGCCCACATGACGCGCGAGCAGCAGGATCGCGTCATCGACGCCGTGGCCGCACAGGGCCGCGGTGCACCCACGGCGGCCCGCCGCTAGTGCCGGTGTTCGCAATTACGTGCGGTCGCCCGGGTGTCGCCGGCGCCGGCTGACGCCGCACGGCGACCGGAACTGTGCCGAGGCACATGATCCCGTTGTCGGGTGGCGTCAGGCGGTGATCGGCGGCGCCCGGAACCGTGCGTAATGGCGAGCCGCCGCTAGACGGCCCCCCGCGTCGGCATGAAGTTGTCTGGTTTAGCGGTTCGTCGCCCGGCGCAGCGCGACCCCGACGCCCAGAAGCGCGGCCCCGGCCAGGAGCACGAGCGTGACCTGGAGGCCGGTGAAGGGCAGAGCTCCCCGGGTCGGCGCCGTGGCCACGGGCGCGTTCTGCTGCGCCTGGACCTGCTGCACCGGCTTGGGAGCCTTCTTGCTCGGGGTCACCACCTCAGCAATCACCTGCCCGTACGCATCCTGCGTGGGCGTCGCGGCGATCGCGGGCACGGCCGGGACACTGAGTGCCGCGACCAACACCGAGGCGATGATGCACATCCTTGTTCGCATGCCTGGTGAGTCCCCTCTTGGATTGAACTTCATGCGGCGCCGGAGTCTACGGCATTTGGACGGGTCTGAAAAGCGGGTTGTCCAGCGCCTGCCGGGTGAGTCCGGCGAGATCGACCGGCCTGTCGTGGTCGATCCGGGCGCGCGCGTAGGCGATCACCGGGTCCCGCGCGTCGAGCGCGGCGGCGCGGGCGAGCAGCGCGCGGGCGGCCGGGTAACGGCGGTCGCGAGCCTCGAGCACCGCGAGCGCGAGGTAGGGGTACCAGTGCTGCTCGCGCCCGAGCGCCTGGCGGAAGGCCGACCGGGCGCGGTTGGCCCGGCCGAGCTGGAGGGCCAGCGAGCCCTCGGTGATCAGCGGATCGATCGACAGCCGGTTGAGCTCGGCGGCGCGGCGCAGGTCGTCGAACGCGGCGGCCGGAGCGGCGGTCCACGCCTGGCGCGCTCGCTCCTCGTAGCGGACGGCGACCCAGGCCGGCAGCAACGACGCCAGCGCCGCGAGCACGGCGAGGCCGACGGCGGCGCCGGCGAGCCGCGACGGCCACGGCGAGCGCTGGGCGAAGGGCTTGGGCCGTCCTGACCGCCGGCGCCGGCCCGGCCGGTGCAGCGCCAGCGCGGCGACCGGCAGGCCGACGGCGGGAAGGACCAGCGCCGGATACTCGTCGAGCCAGTCGAGCGAGCCGTGCACGAGCAGGTAGGTGCCGACGGCCACGGCGGCCGCGATGAGCGTGCGCTCGTACGGCCCGTGCCGGCGCCACCGCGAGAGCACGCCCACGGCGAGCGCGGCGACGAGCCCGACGAGGAGCAGGAAGCCGACCGCGCCCGTCTCGCCGAGCGCGCGCAGCCAGATGTCGTGCGCGTAGCGCGAGTGCTTCTCGAAGTGCCGGCGCGCGTCGTACTCGCGCCCGAAGTTGCCGACGCCGGCGCCCTCGAGCGGCCGCTCGGTGAACAGGTCGAGCGACACGCGCGCGTAGTCGGGGCGCTCCTCGGGGGCGAGGCTGAGCAGCCGGCTCTCGCCGCTCGGCGCCGTGCCCGCCCTCCACGCCTCCCGCGCCCAGTCCGACACGCGGCCCCCGTAGGCGACGGCCGCGCCGAGCAGCGCGACCGCGACCAGGCCGGTCGCGACGACGCCGGCCACGCGCGACGTCCGCGCCGACGGGCGCACGCGCGCGTCCAGCACGGCCAGCGCCGCGCCCGCGAGCGCGGCGACGACGACGGTCGCGGCGATCCATCGCGCCGCGTGATGCAGGGGGCCGGTGGCGAGCCGCAGGTCGAGCACCGCGTCGCCGACCGCGAGTACGGGACCGACCGCCGGCGCGACGATCGCCGCGCCCACCGCCAGGCGCACGGCGAGGCGGCCGCGATCGCCCGCGAGGACGACCAGGGCCACCAGGGCGACGACGCCGCCGACGATCGCGCCGCGGCTCTGCGAGAACAGCGAGAACTCGGCCAGGAAGACGGCGACCGGCAGCGCGGCGGCCCGCACGGCGGGCGGTGTCTCGCGCACCGACGAGAGCGCCAGCGCGCCGAGCATCCCCATGACGGGCAGGGCGGCGCTGGCGTTGGGATAGCCCAGCGGGTCGTCGATCCGCCCCGACGCCGGCTCGACGAACGCCAGCAGGTCGTCGGCGCGCAGCCAGGTGACGAGGCGCGAGGCGCAGAAGAGGGCCACGCCGAGCGACCAGACGCCAAGGACGGTCGTCAGGGTCCCGCGCGTCCAGGGGATCAGCGCGATCGTCGCCGCGGCGCCCAGCGGCAGCAGGAGCTTGTTGGCCGCCTCCCACGCGTCACCGGGAGAGCCGGCCCAGGCGATCGAGAGGAAGGACCAGGCCACGAGGGCCGCGAACAGGCCCAGGACCGCGCGCGCCGTGCCGTCAGCGGGCACCGATCGGCGTCTAGCGACGCACATCGCACAGAAAAGCAGGAGACTTGCAAGCGCAGCGGGGTACCAGGTACGAGGGAAGTAGCCGCCGGACGCCGGGATGACCGCCAACCACAGCGCCAGGACCAGCAGACAGGGCACCAGACGCGCCGCCAGGGCGTCCCAGCGGGGCGCTGGCGCGGGCCGCCGGGGACGCGGATCACGTGCGGTGACGGCGGACATCGAAGGGGGGATCTTCGGGTGCGCTGGGAGGTTGAGCGCCAATTCCCGTGTCAAACCTGTGACTTGCAGGCGGCTTTTGCCGGCGCAGGGGCGCTTTCCGGATAGGTTTCGGAGTGTCGTCAGGCCGCCAGCCAGAAAAGGCGATCGCACTACAGCAGACGGGTAGAACGTTCGTCGAGGGGGGACCATTGGTCCATACGTCTGATCTATGGGGTCCGAAACCATGGCTGTGACCATGCGCCCGGGCCACGATCAGGCGCTGCTCGGCATCGCCGACGCGCGCTCCCCGCACGACGAGGTCACCCTCGAGGCGGGCCATCACCTCGAGCTGCTCGCGCTGCGCCGCGAGCTGGCGGCCGACCCCGCGCCCGTCGGGGGAACGCTGGCGCGGGCCGCGGTCAAGCGCACCGTCGACATCGTCGTGTCCGCGACGCTGCTGCTCCTCGCGGTGCCGGTCATCGCGCTCGTCGCGCTCGCCATCAAGCTCGACTCGCGCGGGCCGGTGCTCTACACGGCGCGCCGGATCGGCCATCGCGGCCGGCTGCTGCGGATGTACAAGTTCCGCAAGATGCACCACCTGGCGTCGGGCCCGGCGCTGACGACGGCCGCCGACGTCCGGTTCACGCGCGTGGGCCGGTGGCTCGCCAAGTCCAAGCTCGACGAGCTGCCCCAGCTGTGGAACGTCGTCCGCGGCGACATGAGCCTCATCGGGCCCCGCCCCGAGGACCCGGCCTTCGTCTCGATGCACCGCGAGGACTTCGTGGAGATCCTGCGCGTCCGCCCGGGCGTGACGGGTCTGTCGCAGATCGCCTTCGCCGAGGAGAGCCGGATCCTCGACGACGAGGACCCGACCGCCCACTACCTCGAGCGCATCCTGCCCCAGAAGATGGGCATGGACCGCCTCTACGCGATGCGCTACCACCTGCGCCTCGACCTCTCGATCCTGGTCTGGACGCTTATCGCCGTGCTTCTGCGCCGCCAGGTCGCCGTGCACCGCGAGACCGGGCGCATGAACCTCCGCCGCCGGCCGAAGCTCGGCCACGCGGCGCTCCCGACCGCCCCGGCGCCCGGCGCCGTCCCCCAGCTCGCGCTCGCCCCCGCCGGCCAGGGGGCGTCCGTCGACGCGGTCGAGGGCGACGGGCCGCAGGTCGCCTAGTACCGGCATTCGCAATTACGCACGGTTCCCGGGCGACCGCACGTAATTGCGAACACCGGCGCTAGAGGCCGCGGATCAGGTCCGCGACGCCGCGCAGGTCGTCGACGTACGCGCTCGCGCCGGGCAGCGCCTCGCGCCGATGCGTCGTGAGGACGGCGACCACGCGCATCCCGGCGGCCAGGGCGGCCCGCAGGCCGGCCGGAGCGTCCTCGAGGACCACGCAGTCGGCGGGATCGGCGCCGAGCGCCGCCGCGCCGGCGAGGTAGGGATCGGGCGCCGGCTTGCCGTTCGTCACACGGTCCTCGGTGATCAGCGCGGCGGGCACGGGCAGGCCGGCGTGCGTCAGGCGCGCCGTGGCGAGCAGCACCGAGGCCGACGTCACGACCGCGAGGCAATCGGCGGGCCAGGCGGCGAGCAGCTCGTGCGCGCCGGGGATCGCGCGGACGCCGTCGAGGTCGGTGGCCTGGAAGACCTCGATGCGCCGCGCCTCGGCGGCCGCGTCGGCGCCCGGCAGGACCCGCGCGACGACCTGGCGCGAGGGGCGGCCGTGGATCGCCGGCTCGACCTCAGCGAAGTCCAGCCCCCGGTCGGCCGCCCACCACCGGTACGCGCGCTCGACCGCCCGGCCCGAGTCGACCAGGACGCCGTCGAGGTCGGTGAGGAGGCGCACCTGACCGTCGCTCCGCGTGCGCCCCGCGCCGCTCACCGCCGCGCCGCCGCCGGCTCGAGCCGGCCGGCCGGCGCCGTCAGCGCCGGCCCCGCCGGGGCGACCGCGCCGCTGAGCACCACCATGACGGCGGCGAGCAGCGGCAACAGCCCGAGCGCGACCGGGAGCGAGATGAGCTCGGCCAGGCCGCCGATGAGCGGCGGGCCGGCCAGGAAGCCGACGTAGCCGGTCGTCGTGACCGCGGCGAGCGCGGGCGCCGGCCGCGTGCCGGGGACGCTGCCGGCGGCGCGGAACACGGCGGGGATGGCGGCCGCCAGGCCGGCGCCGAGGCAGGCGAAGCCGGCCAGCGCCGCGCCCGGGCGGCCGATGACCAGCGCAGCAGCCAGGCCGCATGCCGCGAGGGCGGCCCCACGGCGCACCAGGGCCACCGGCCCGAGCCGCGCGGTCAGGCGGTCGCCGGCGAGCCGGCCGAGCGCCATCGTCGCCGAGAACGCGGCGTAGGCCAGCGCGGCGACGGCCGCCGGCGCGGCGAGCGAGCGGTCGGCGTAGACCGCGCTCCAGTCGGCCGCGGCGCCCTCGGCGAGCAGGCAGCAGAACGCGAGCAGCCCGAGCGCGGCGAGGCGACGGCGGGCGGCGCTCGGGGCGGGGCGACGCGGCGCGGGCGCGCCCGCGCCCGGCGCGAGCTCACCCTCCGCGGCGCCCACCGCATCCGGCCCCACGCGCCTCCCCGCATCGGCGCCCGCGCCCAGCAGCCGGCGCGTCCAGGGCAGCACCAGCGCCGCGCACGCCGCCGCGCTGAGGGCCAGCTGGACGCGGGCGTCGACGCCCGCCGCCGCCGCCAGCGCGCCGGTGCCCGCTCCGGCCAGCCCACCGAGCGAGAAGGCGGCGTGCAGCGAGGAGAGGATCGGGTGGCCGAGGCGGCGCTCGAGCGCCACGCCGTGGGCGTTCATCGCCACGTCGAGCGACCCCGCGGACGCGCCGAGCGCGAGGCACAGGGCACAGAGGGCGAGCAGGCTCGGCGCCAGGGCCACGACGCCGCTCGACAGCGTGAACGCGGCGAGCGCCGCGCGCGTGGTGCGGCGGCTCCCCCACCGCGCCGACGCCCACCCCGCGGCGGGCATGGCCAGCAGCGAGCCGGCCGCGATGCAGGCGAGCGCGACGCCGAGCGTGCCCGGGCGCAGGTCGAGGCGGTCGCTGACCGCCGGGATGCGCGCCGCCCAGGCGCCGTAGAGCAGCCCGTTGACGGCGAACGTCGCGGTGAGCGGGCCGCGGGCGCCGCTCACGCGCGCACCACCTCGATCCCGCGAGCCTCGAGCTCGGCGGTGTCCGCGGCGTCGGTGACCAGCACGTCGACCGCCTCGGCGGGCCCGACGACGTACGGCCCGCCCGAGCCGAGCTTCCCCGCCGCCGCGAGCACGGCGACGCGCGCGGCGCGCTCGAGCATCACGCGCTCGACGATCGCCTCCTCGCGGTGCAGCACGGTCACCCCGGCGTCCGGGTGCAGGCTGCACGCGCCCAGGATGCAGAGGTCGGCGCGGATCGCCCGCAGCGCGTCGACCGCCTCCGCGCCGACGACGGTCCGGGTCTCCGGGTGGACGGGCCCGCCCAGCGCGACGACCTCGAGGCCCTCGTGCTCGAGCAGGGCGACGGCGACGTCCGGCGCGCTCGTCACCACGGTCGCGCGCAGCGCCTCGGGCAGCCGCCGCGCGAGCTCGAGCACGCTCGTGCCGCCGCCCATGACGACGACCTGGCCGTCGGCGACGAGGCCGTGGGCCGCGTCGGCGATCGCCGCCTTGGCCGCGACATCGTGCTCGCGGCGATCGACGAAGCGCCGCGCCGAGGGCGACGGCGGCAGCGCGCCGCCATGCACGCGGTGGACCGCGCCCGCGGCGGCCAGCTCGTCGAGGTCGCGGCGCACGGTGTCGAGTGAGACGCCGAGCCGCGCCGCCGCCTCGGAGGCGACGACCCGGCCCTCGTCGGCGAGCAGGCGCACCAGCCGCTGCCGGCGCTCGGGGGCGAGGACTCGCTTCGCCATCGCCGCAAATCATTGCACAAAGCCGCAGAAACCAGCAGAGCGGAGCTCACTCGCCGAGCGCCGCGTACACCACCTCGTACGCGCGCACCGCGTCCTTGCGGCCCTGCGCCTCGCGCAGCGCGCGCTCGTCGATGCGCGCCGCCACCCCGTCGATGAAGCGCCACTGCAGCACCGACCGCCGCACCGCGGCCACCTGGTCCTCGGTGTAGGGATACAGGTCGAAGCCGAGCCGCCGCGCGTCGCCGTCGCGCCCGTAGCCGGCCCGCCGCAGCTCCAGGGCGAGCTCGAGCGTCTCCATGAACGCCGTCGCGCCGACCATGTTGTCGTCGTCGAAGGTCCCCCACCCCGAGTTGGCGTGCTGGTGGCCGAGCAGCCCCTCGCCGGCCAGCAGCGCGGCGTACTCGGCGAGGTTCTCGCCGTTCATCAGCAGGTGCTGCCAGTCCATGTTGACCTGCACCGCCTCCCCCACGCCCTCGCGGCGCAGCGAGTGGATCACGTGCAGGGTCATCCCGATGTTGCGCATGAAGATCTTCATCGCCGGCTCGGAGTTCTTGTGCTCGAGGAACAGGCGGATCCCGCGGTCGCGGCAGCGCTCGGCGACGCGGCCGAGGCCCTCGACGAACCACGCCCACGACTCCGTGTACGGCGTCTGGAAGGGGTAGTTGTAGCCCTCGATCCCCGGCCAGCAGATGAGCTGCGCCCCGATGTCGGCGGCGAAGTCCGCGGCGTGCAGCGTGATGTCGAGCGCCTCGCGGCGCAGCCCGGCGTCGGGCGCCGTCAGCCCGCCCTTGCCGAACCGCGGGTCGAGGTGCAGGCCGGTCGCGATGCAGTAGACGTCGTGGCCCGCCAGCGCCGAACGCACCTCGTCGACGTTGTCGGGCGAGAGCTCCGACGGATAGTGGAACTCGTAGCCGTCGATCAGATCGCCGAGGCCGGCGACAGCCCTCGCAACCTTTTCCGCGGTGGTCTCCCGCGAATGCTCGGGCTGGTAGCCGCCGGGCACGAAGCGCGTGACCATCGGGCCGAACGCCCAGATGCCGAGGCTCGTCTTCATGCCTGCACCTCCACGACCGTCTGCTGCGCGGCGCTGCGCCGCGCCGCCTCGAGCACGCGCAGCCCGGCGAGGCCGTCCGCCGGGTCGACCGGGACCGGCCCGTCGCCGCGCAGCCAGTCGCGCACGCGCTCGTAGAAGACCTGGTAGCTCCCGCGCTCGAGGCGCACGCGCCGCTCGCCGCCCGTCTCGACGACCACGCCGTCGCGCCCGTGGCCGTAATCGGGGTCGCGCGGCCGGCGCCCCGCGCGCAGCTGCGGCTCCTGTGGGTCCAGGCCGTCGGTGGCGAAGCCCGCCCGCCGGCCGCTGACGCGAAAGCGCGGCCCGGCGAGCGGCGCGACCATGCTCGCCCACAGCTGCGAGCGCACGCCGCCCCCGTGCTCGAGCGCGATGAACACGTCGTCGTCGACCTGCGCGCCGGGCCGCAGCGCGCGGACCTCGGCGTAGACGCGCAGCGGCTGACCGAACAGCTCGCGCGCCTGGTCGACGAGGTGCGGCCCGAGATCGAGCAGCAGCCCGCCGCCCTCCGCGGCGTCGGGCAGCTCGCGCCAGCGGTCACCCTGGACGTCGGGGCGGAAGCGCTCGAAGCGCGACTCGAAGCGCACGACCTGCCCGAGCGCCCCCTCGGAGACCAGCCGCCGAATCGTGAGGAAGTCGCCGTCCCAGCGCCGGTTCTGGAAGACGGTGAGCGCGCCCCCGGCGGCCACGAGCCGCTCGGCCTCGGCGGCCGACGGCGCCAGCGGCTTGTCGACCACGACGGCCAGCTCGCGCTCCAGCGCGGCGAGCGCGAGCGGGACGTGCGCGCGGTTTGGCGCCGCGACGACGAGCACGTCGATGTGGTCCCAGAGCGCGTCGAGGTCCGCCACGACGGCCGCCCCCGGATAGGCGGCGCGCGCCCGTTCCCGGCGCTCCGGCGAGCTCGTGACGATCCCCGCCACCTCGAGGCCCTCGACCGCGTCGACCAGCGGCGCGTGGAAGACCTCGCCCGCGACGCCGTACCCGGCGATTCCGACGCGAACGTCACTCATCGCCGGCCGGCCCGCGCGAACCGCGAAGCGTTCGCGCAATGAGCTGTCGCCCAGCGACAGCTCACCCCCAAGACGGCTCGTTCATGGGCCGGTAGCTCACGGTCAGCATCCGGTACGAGCGCGGCCGCGTCGCGGAGAAGACGACCGCCTCCGCCGCCTCCTCGGCGCTCATCATCCCCGCGACCGAGTCGTGCGTCCGGCCCGTGCCCATCGCGAAGTCGGTGGCCACCCCGCCCGGGGCGATCGTCGTGCAACGCACGCCGTGCTCGCGCATCTCGTGGTCGAGCGAGCGCGTGAAGCCGACCTGGCCGAACTTCGAGGCGTTGTAGACCGCCTCGCCGGGAAAGCCGCGCAGGCCGGCCACCGAGGCCACGACGAGGAAGTCCCCGCCGCCCGCCTCGATGAGGTGCGGCAACGTCGCCGCCGCGGTGTACAGCGTGCCCTTGAGGTTGAGGTCGATCATCGCCTCGAGGAGCTCGGGCTCGAGCTCGAGGAACGGGCCGTAGGCGCCCATCCCCGCGTTGGCCACCACGCAGTCGAGCGAGCCGAAGCGCTCGACGACCTGCGCGGTGGCCGCGAAGACGGCAGCGCGGTCGCGCACGTCGCAGGCGATGCCCAGCGCGTCGGGCAGGTCCAGCGAACCCCCGGAGCGCGAGAGCAGGCCGAGCCGCGCGCCGCGCGCCGAGAACGCGCGGGCCACCGCGGCACCGATGCCGCGGCTGGCCCCCGTGATCAGCGCGACCCTTCCGTCGAGGGTCGCCATGTCTAGACCCGGCCCGCCTGCCGGCGCTTGCTCCCCGTGATGGCGTCGATGATCACCGCGAGCAGCAGGACCGCGCCGGTGACCATGAACTTGTCCTCCGACGGCAGGGCCAGCAGGTCCATGCCGTTGGAGATCGACCCGATGACCAGCGAGCCGAGCAGCGCCGACCACACGGTGCCGCGGCCGCCGAAGAGGCTGGTGCCCGCGATCACCGGACCGGCGATGGCGAGCAGCAGCAGGTCCGACCCGCCCGACGACTGGTTGACGGCGAGCAGGCGCGAGGCGGCCAGCACGCCGCCGCACGCGGCCATCGTCGAGGACAGCGCGAAGACGGCGATGCGCACCTTGTCGACCGGGATGCCGGCGCGCCGCGCGGCCTCGATGTTGCCGCCGACCGCGTAGATGTAGCGGCCGAAGCGCGTGCGCGTCGTGATCCACTGGAACAGCAGGACGAAACCGACGAGGATGACCAGCGCGAGCGGCAGCCCGCGGTCGGCGTTGACGATGGCGATCGTCGCCGCCATCGCCACCGCGACCACCGCAATGCGCAGCCCGATCGCTGCGGCCGGCGGCGCCTCCAGGCCGGCGGCCACGCGCCTGCGCCGGCCGTTGAGCGTCGTCGCCGCGAACGCCGCGACCGCGACGAGGCCGATGCCCCACCCCGTGACGTCGTCGAAGAACGTCCCGGCCAGGTTGACGATGAAGCTGTCGCTGATGTTGACGGTGCCCGTCGAGCCGAGCACCCACAGCAACACGCCCGCCCAGCCCAGCAGGCCGGCCAGGGTGACGACGAACGACGGGATCCCGAAGCGCGTGAAGACCGTGCCCTGGAACGTGCCGATCGCCGTGCCGACGACCACGCCGGCCAGTACCGCGAGCGGGCCGGGCCAGCCGTGCTTGACGTTGAGCACGGCCATCACGGCCGCGCACAGGCCGCTGACGATGCCGACCGACAGGTCGATCTCGCCGAGCAGCAGGACGAGGACGACGCCGACCGAGATCGTGCCCACCGCCGCGATCTGCAGCGTGAGGTTGACCAGGTTGACCGAGGTCAGGAAGCGACTCTCGGCCGCCTGGAAGATCGCCCAGATGACGGCGAGGATGATGATGACCCGCAGGGAGCCGAACTCGCCCTGGCCGAAGCGCCGGACGAACTCCGCGCGCGAGTGCGGGATGACGTCCGCGGGCGTCGGGCCCGCGGGCGCCGGTTGCGTGACCGTGCTCATGCGTTCTCCCCTCCGTTGGAGCCGGCCTTCGCCGACAGGCCGAGGCCGGTGATCGCGGCGATGATCTGCTCGTGCGTGGCCTCGTCGACCCCGAAGTCGCCCGCCCGCCGGCCGAGCCGCATCACGAAGATGCGGTCGCACACCTCGAAGACGTTCTCGAGGTTGTGGCTGATGAGGACGACGGCCAGGCCGCGCTCGCGGAGGTTGCGCACGAGCTGGAGGACCTGGCGGGTCTGCGGGACGCCCAGCGCCGCGGTCGGCTCGTCGAGCAGGACGACCTTCGGCTCGCCGAGCAGCGAGCGCGCGATCGCCACCTGCTGGCGCTGGCCGCCGGACATCGTGCCGACCTCCGAGCGCACGCTGGGGATCGTGGTGGACAGCGTCTTGAGCAGCTCGCGCGAGCGCTGCTCCATCGCGGTCTCGTCGAGCACGTGCAGCGGCCCCGTCGTGACCTCGCTGCCGATGAACAGGTTCTCGACGACGTCGAGGTTGTCGCACAGGGCGAGGTCCTGGTAGACGGTCGCCACGCCGAGCCGCGTCGCGTCGTTGGGGCCGTGGACGGTCCGCGGCTCGCCGTCGAAGCGGTACTCGCCCTGGTCGGGCGAGTAGATGCCCGACATGACCTTGACCAGTGTCGACTTGCCGGCGCCGTTGTCGCCGACGAGGCCGATCACCTCCCCTGCGCGGACGCCGAAGTCCACGTCGTCGAGCGCCTGGACGGCGCCGAAGCGCTTGCTCACCCCTCGCAGCTCGAGGAGGGGCGCGGTCGCGTTCATGACGGACATCCTTTCCTCGTCTCCCTACGCGATCCCGGCCTGCGTGCAGTCGCTCTTGAAGCGACCGGCGCAGATCTGCGACGGCGACCAGAACTTGTCCTTGACGATCGTCGACTTGATGTTGTCCTTGGTCACCGCGACCGGCTTGAGCAGCACCGACGGGACGTCCTTGGTCCCGTTGTTGACCTTGTCGTTGACCAGCCCCGCCGACGGCTTCTTGCCCTGCAGCAGGTCGAAGGCCAGCTGCGCGGCCGCCTCGGCCTCAGGCTTGATCGCCTTGTAGACGGTCATGTACTGCTCGCCCGCGAGGATGCGCTGGATGCCCGCCAGCTCGGCGTCCTGGCCGGTCGTTGGCCGGCTCGACGGCGTGATGCCGGCGCCCTTCATCGCCGCGATCGCACCGCCCGCGGTGCCGTCGTTGGCCGCGTAGACGCCGACGAAGCCGCTCTTGCCGACGGCCGTGATCGCCTGGTCCATCTCCGACTGGGCCTTGTCGGGGCTCCAGTCCGGGGTGTCGTACTCCTTGGCGACCTTGAAGCCACTGGCGTCGATGACGCTGTGGGCGCCCTGCTTGAACAGCTTGGCGTTGTTGTCGGTGGGCGCGCCGTTGATCATCACGACCGAGCCCTTCTTGCCGCTCTTCTTGAGCTCGCTCACCAGGCTCTGCCCCTGCAGCTTGCCGACCTGGACGTTGTCGAAGGAGATGTAGTAGTCGACGTCGGCGTTGGTGATCAGGCGGTCGTAGCTGACGACCGGGACCTTGGACTGCTTGGCGCGGCTGACGATCGCGCCGGCCGACGCCGCGTCGACGGGATCGAGCACGAGGACCTTGGCGCCCTTGGTCAGTGCCGCCTCGGCCTGCTGCTGCTGCTTGGACGCGTCCTGGTCGGCGTTGGAGTAGATGACGTTGCAGCTCGGGCACAGCGCCTTGAGCTTGTTCTCGAAGCCGGGACGGTCCTGGGACTCGTAGCGGGCCGTCTTGGACTCGGGCAGCAAAAGCGCGATGGAGCCGGACTTGGAGCCGCCGCCTCCGCCGCCGCCGCCGCTGCTGCTCTTGTTGGTGCCGCAGCCGGCGACCGCCACCGCCGCGATGGCGAGCGCAGGAAGCACCCACGCGATTGTCCGCTTCACCACTTCGTTCCTCCTGTCGTTTGGTTGCCTAGATTCCTCATCGCCCGACCGCCGCCTTCACGCGGCCGGAGAACGCCCGGTCGGACTGGCCGACGACGAGCACGAGCGCGCCGAGCAGCTCGGCGCGATCCCCGAGCGCGCCCGCGACCACGCGGACGTCGCCCGCCGCGCCGGGGATGGCGTAGCGGCGAACGGCGTCGCGCATCGGCTCGAGCAGCAGGCCGCCGGCCGCGGCCAGGCGGCCGCCGACGACGACGAGCTCGGGGTTGAACTGGTTGCACAGCCCGGCGACCACCTGGCCGACGGTGCGCCCGGCGTCGGCGATGACGCGCGCGCATGCCGGGTCGCCGTCGCGCGCGAGCTCGACCATCCCGTCGACGGTCAGCCCCTCGCGGCGCAGCAACTCGAGGAGCGCGTTGGCGCCGGCGAACGTCTCCAGGCAGCCGCGCAGGCCGCAGCGGCACATCGGGCCGTTCTCATCGACCAGGACGTGGCCGATCTCGCCGGCCGTCCCGCGCGCGCCGCGGTACAGCCGACCGCTGAGGATCAGCCCCGCGCCGATCCCCGACGAGAGCATCAGGTAGACCATCTCGCTCGCGTCACGCCCGGCGCCGAGGACCGACTCGGCGAGCGCGCCGAGGTTGGCGTCGTTGTCGACGTGGACGGGCAGCTCGAGGCGCCGCTCGAGCTCGGCGGCGACCTCGATGCCCACCCAGCCCGGCAGCAGGGTCGAGGAGCCGACCGTCCCTGACGCGGCGTCGACCGGCCCGGCGATGCCCGCGCCGGCGCCGACGACACGGTCGCGGTCGATGCCCGCCTCGGCGAGCACGCGGTCGACGAGCGCCGAGGCGGCGAGCAGGCCCTCGCCCGCCTCGTGGTCGACGTCGAGGTCGCAGCGGGCCTCGGCGAGGATGGTGTGGTCGAGGTCGGCCAGCGCGACGCGCACGCTGCCGTGGTCGAAGTGCATGCCGATCACCGCGCCGCCGCCGGGGTTGAGCGTCAGCAGCGCGGCCGGCCGGCCGCCGTGCGAGGAGGGCGCGGGATCGCGTTCGACCACGAAGCCGTCGCGCTGGAGCTCGCCCACCAGATTGGACACGGTCGAGCGCGCCAGCCCGGTCTGGCGCGCGATCTCCCCCCGGCTCACCTGCCCGCGCTCGCGAACGATCTCGAGCACGCGTAGGCGATTGAGTTCCCGCAGCGATCGAAGCGACCCACTCACCTCTCTCTCCGGCGCGGGACCTTTTCGCATCGCCCAGGGTTCTGTCAAGCCCTGAACAAACTTCTCATGAAAAACGGCCTCGTTTCGCCGAGACCTGGAGAAATCTCCCCAGCCGCCGCGCGCGCCGGCGAGCGCCGCCCGCGTGGGTCAGCGCGTGGCGGCGAGCGGCTCGCGGCGCCGCTCGTGCGCGGACGCGAGCAGTTCCTCGACGACGGGGCGGCATCCGCCGCAGCCCGTGCTCGCGCCCGTCGCCGCCGCGACCTGCTCGAGGCGCTCGAGCCCGCCGGTCGCGATCGCGCGCTCGATCGCGTCGCGCGACACGCCGTTGCACGAGCACACCAGCGCGCTCGGCGGCGGCTCGGCCCCGCCCGCCGCGGCGCCGGCGTTGAGCAGCTCGTCGGGGACCGGGCGGCCGTGCTCGATGACGTCGTGGAGCGCGGGCGCCTCGCCGAGGTCGCCGAGCAGCACCGCGCCGGCCAGCCGGTCGCCGGCGAGGATCAGCTTGCGGTAACGCCCGCTGCGCGAGTCGAGCGCCAGGACCTCCTCCTCGCCCGGCCGCGCCTCGGCGCGTCCCGCGCAGAACAGGTCGACGCCCATGACCTTCAGCGTGGTCGCGGGGACGGCGCCGTGGAAGGCCGCCGGCCGCCCCGCGATCGCGGCGCCGGCGACGCGCGCCTGGCGGCGGACCGGCGGCCACAGCCCGTAGACGGTCTCGCGGTGCTCGGCGCACTCGCCGACCGCCCAGACGCCGGGATGGCTGGCCCGCAGCTCGTCGTCGACCACGACGCCCCGCCCGACCTCGAGCCCCGCCGCGCGGGCGAGGCGCACGTCGGGCCGCACGCCGGTCGCGACGACGACGAGGCCGGCGTCGAGCTCCTGCCCGCCGGCGAGCCGCACGCCCTCGGCGCTGCCGTTGCCGGCGATCTCCTCGGTGCGCGCGTTGAGCAGCACGTCGATGCCGAGCTCGCGGATGCGCCGCTCGAGCAGCCCCGCGCCGAGCGTGTCGAGCTGCTGCTCCATGAGCCGGTCGGCGAGGTGCACGATCGTCACGCGCACGCCGCGCGCCTGCAGCCCGCGGGCCGCCTCGAGACCGAGCAGGCCGCCGCCGACGACGACCGCGCGCCCGCCGCGCGCGGCGGCGGCGGTGATCGCCTGGGCGTCGCTCAGCGTGCGGAACGCGTGCACGCCGGAGCGGTGCAGCCCGGCGATCGGCGGCAGCGCCGGCTGCGAGCCGGTGGCCAGCACCAGGCGGTCCCAGCCCAGCCGCTCGCCGCCCGCGAGCTCGACCTCTCGCTCGCGGAGACCGAGGCGTTCGACGGCCACCCCGTGACGGAGCGCGATCCCCCGCGCGTCGTACCAGTCGGCGTTGCGCAGCAGCAGCGCGGGGGTCGCGAGGTCGCCGGCCAGCGCGTGCGAGAGCCGGACGCGGTTGTAGGGCAGCTGCGGCTCGGCGCCGACGATCGTCACGTCGAAGGCCGACGGGTCGTGCTCCATGACCGCCTCGACCGCGGCCAGCCCTGCCATGCCGCCGCCGACGACGAGCAGCCGCTGCGGCGCGCACGCGGTGCGGCGCGCCGTCGTGCGGGCGGGCTCGACGCGCACCGCGCACGCCTTGAGCTCGGCCTGCCGCGACACCGGGTCGAGCGCCGGGCTGGTCACCGCGTTCAGCGCGCCCGCGCCCGGCGGCAGGTGCAGCGCGCCCCAGTGGAACGGCGCGAAGGCCGTGCCTTCCGGAACGCGGTCGGTCAGGCGCGCCTTGAGGTGCGCCTCGCCGCGCCGCGAGACCAGCCGCACGCGGGCGCCGTCGCGCACGCCCGCGCGCTCGGCGTCGGCCGGGTGCAGCTCGACGAACGGCTCGGGGTCGGCGGCGAGCAGGTCGGCGGACTTGGCCGTGCGCGTCATCGTGTGCCACTGGCCGGCCAGCCGTCCCGTGGTGAGCACGAGCGGGAAGTCGCCGTCGGGTGCGTCGGCCGGGTCGGCGTGCGGCGTGGCGGCCAGGCGCGCGCGCCCCGACGGGGTCGGGAACCGGCCGCTGGTGTACAGGCGCTCGGTGCCGTCGTGACCCGGGCGGCACGGCCACTGGATCGGGCCCTCGCGGCGCAGGCGGTCGTGGCTCAGGCCGCTGACGTCGCACAGGCGCCCGGCCGTCGTCGCGGCGTACTCGTCGAAGACCTCGGCCGCGGTGCCCCAGGCGAACGCCTCGCGGTGCCCGAGCGCGCGCCCGAGCCGCGCGAAGATCTCCCAGTCGGCCAGCGCCAGGCCGGGTGGGTCGAGCGCGCGCTGGACGAGCGAGACGCGCCGCTCGGAGTTGGTCATCGTCCCGTCCTTCTCGGGCCACTGCGCGGCGGGCAGCGCGACGTGGGCCAGGGCGCCGGTCTCGGTCGGGTGGTAGGCGTCCTGGACGACGACGAGCTCGGCCTCGCGCAGCGCGGCGGCGAAGCGCTCGGCATCGGGCTGGGAGACGACCGGGTTGGTGCCGACAACCCACACCGCGCGCACGGCGCGTGACTCGAGCGCCTCGACGAGGTCGGTCGCGGCGATCCCCGGCTGCGGCGAGATCCCGGGCGCGTCGACCGGCAGCGCCCACAGCCGGCGCATCTCGGCGCGGTCCTCGGGCGAGGACACGCTGCGGTAGCCGGGCAGCAGCGTCGACAGGCCGCCGGTCTCGCGGCCGCCCATCGCGTTGGGCTGGCCGGTCAGCGACAGCGGCCCGGTGCCCGGCCGGCCGATGTTGCCGGTGGCCAGGCACAGGTTGTTCAGCGCGCGGTTCTTCAGCGTCCCGACGGTCGACTGGTTGGCGCCCATCGACCACAGCGCCATCGCGCGCTTGGCCTGTCCGAAGCGCCGGGCGGCCTCGACGATCGCCTCGGCGCTCACGCCGCACGCCTCGGCCGCGCGCTCGGGCGACCACTCGGCCGCCGCGGCGAGCGCCTCATCGAGGCCCTCGGTGCGCCGCGCCAGGAAGCGCTCGTCGAGCAGCCCGTCGCGGGCGAGGACAGCGAGCATCGCGTTGAGCAGCGGCAGGTCGCTGCCGGGGCGCACGGGCAGGTGGACGTCGGCGGCCGCCGCCGTGTCGGTGCGCCGCGGGTCGACGACGATCACCGACGCGCCCTCGGCCTGGCGGCGGCGGATGCGCGACCACAGGATCGGGTGGCACGCGGCGGTGTTGCTGCCGAGGAGCAGCAGGCAGTCGGCCTGGTCGATGTCGGCGTACGACGCCGGCGGCCCGTCGGAGCCCAGCGACTCGCGGTAGCCGGCGACCGCGCTCGACATGCACAGGCGCGAGTTGGAGTCGACGTTGTTGGTTCCGAGGAAGCCCTTGGCCAGCTTGTTGACCGCGTAGTAGTCCTCGGTGAGCAGCTGGCCCGAGACGTAGAAGGCGATCGCGTCGGGCCCGTGCTCGGCGGCCAGCGCCTTCAGGCGGCGGGCGAGCAGCGCGATCGTGCTGCGCCACGTCGCCGGCCGCCAGCGCTCCTCGCGCGAGCCGCGCACGAGCGGCGCGGTCGCCCGGTCGCGAGCGTGGACGGCCGCCGGCAGGTGCAGCGGCTTGACGCACGCCGCGCCGCGGTTGACGGGGTGCAGGGGATCGCCGGAGACGGCGGACAGCCGCCCGCCCTCGACCTCGGCGATCAGCCCGCAGCCCACCCCGCAGTACGGGCAGGTGCTGCGAACGCGCTTCACGCCGCCTCGGCCAGCTCCCCCGAGCCGGTGCGCAGCCACAGCTCGCCGGCGCGCTCGACGACCTCGTAGGTGCGCACGCGCGCGTCGGCGTTGCGCGCCTCGCCGGTGTCGAGGTCGAAGCGCCAGCCGTGCAGCGGGCAGGTCACGCAGCGGTCGGCGACGATCCCGTCGGCGAGCGGGCCGCCGGCGTGGGGGCAGGCGTGGTCGAGCGCGCGGAAGCCCTCGGGCGTGCGGAACACGGCGATCCGCCGCGCGGCGACGGTGACGCTGCGGCCCTCGAGCGGCGGGACGTCGTCGGCGCGCCCGATGTAGGTGTAGCCGGTCACTGCCCGAGGACGACGTCGATCGGGGTGACGGGGTCGGTGTCGAGCTCGGCGAACTGCTTGGGGTGCACCGGGTTGTGGCGCTCGCGCCACGGGTCCGGGTCGGCCGCCGCCTTGGCGATCCGGTAGCGCTCGAGCAGCGCCTCCATCCCCTCGGTGACCGCCTCCCGGACGGCGTCGATGCCGACGCGCTCGAGGTAGCCGTAGGTGCGCTCGAGGTAGTCGGCGTTCTCGCGGTAGTGCTGCAGGAAGGCCAGCGCCCAGCGGATCGCCTCGTCGCTCGTCGTCACGGTGACCAGGAGGTCGCCCTTCCGCACCGTCGAGCCGGCGGCGCCGCCCACGTACAGCTCCCAGCCGCCCTCCACGGCGACGAGGCCGATGTCCTTCACGTAGGCCTCCGCGCAGTTGCGCGGGCACCCTGTCACCGCCGACTTGACCTTGTGCGGCGTGTAGAGGCCCTCCATCAGCCGCTCGAGCTCGACGCCGACGCCGATCGCGTCGCCGAGCCCGAAGCGGCAGAAGTCGGTCCCCACACACGTCTTGACCGTGCGCACGGCCTTCGCGTACGCGTGGCCGGACGGCATGTCGAGCTCCTCCCAGATCGCGGGGAGCTGCTCCTTGCGCACGCCGAGCAGGTCGATGCGCTGGCCGCCGGTCACCTTGACCAGCGGGACCTCGTAGCGCTCGGCGACGTCGGCGATCCGGCGCAGCTCGGCCGGCGTCGTCACGCCGCCGCGCATCCGCGGCACGACCGAGAACGTGCCGTCGCGCTGGATGTTCGCGTGGACGCGGTCGTTGATGAAGCGGGCGTGGCGCTCCTCGTGGTGGCGGTTCTCGCAGACCTGCGAGACCAGATAGGCGAGGCCGGGCTTGCACGCGCCGCAGTCGCGCCCGGCGCCGCAGGCCGCGGTCAGCTCGCTCACCGACTCCACGCCGCGCTCGCGCACCACCGCGGCCAGCTCCTCGCGCGTCTGGCGCCGACAGGGGCACAGGTAGGCCGGCTCCTCGTCGGCGCCGCCACGCGCGAGCGCGACGAGCTCCTTGACGAGCGGCTTGCACGAGCCGCAGCCCGAGCCGGCCCGCGTGACGGAGATGACCTCCTGCGTGGAGCCGAGCCCGCGCTCGCTGATCGCGCTGACGATCTCGCCCTTGCAGACGCCGTTGCAGTTGCACACCTTGGCGGTGTCGGGCAGGTCGGCGGCCGTCGCCTCGCCGGCGCGCGCGAGCAGCGCCAGCGGGTCGGCGGCCTGCTCGCCGGCGCGCACGGCCTCGAGCAGCAGCTCGTGGCCGCGCACGTCGCCGAGCAGGACCGCCCCGGCCACGCACCCATCGGCGCCGACGACGAGCTTGCGGTACGTCCCCGCGGCGTCGGCGCACACGACCTCGCGGGGCCCCTCGGCGGCGCCGACCGACACGAGGTCGACGCCCATGACCTTGAGCTTGGCGCTCGGCACGGAGCCCGTGTAGGCGGCTTCGCGGCCGGCCAGCGTGGCGGCGGCCACGGCCGCCTGGTCGTGGATCGGCGCGACGATGCCGTGGACGACGCCGCGGTGCTGGGCGCACTCGCCGACCGCCAGCACGCGCTCGTGCGAGGTCACCATGCGGTCGTCGACGACGATCCCGCGCTCGACGGCCAGGCCGGCCGCACGGGCCAGGTCGACCTGCGGGCGGATGCCGATCGAGATCACGACGAGGTCGGCCTCGAGCTCGGTGCCGTCGGCGAAGCGCACGCCGCGAACGCCGTCGGACAGGTCGGCCAGCAGCTCGGTGGTCTGGCGCTCGAGCAGCACCTCGACGCCGAGCGCCTTCATCGCCGGCGCCAGCAGCGCCGCGGCGCCGGCGTCGAGCTGGCGCTCCATCAGGCGGTCCATGAGGTGCACGACGGTCGTCGCGCAGCGGTACTCGGCGACGCCGCGCGCCGCTTCGAGCCCGAGCAGGCCGCCGCCGATGACGACCGCTCGCCGCGCGCGCCGGGCGGCGAGCGCGATCGCCGCGCAGTCCTCGGGGCCGCGGAACACGTGGACGCGGCGCAGGTCGGCGCCGGGGATCGGCGGCACGAGCGGATCCGAGCCGGTGCACAGCACGGCGCGCCCGAAGTCGAGTGACGTCCCGTCGCCGAGCTCGCAGCGCCCGGCCTCGGCGTCGAGCCGGGCGACGCGCGTGCCGAGCCGCACGTCGACGCCGCGGTCGGCGTACCACTCGGCGGGGCGCAGCTGCAGGTCTTCCTCGGTCGCCTCGCCGCTCAGCAGGTGCGAGAGCACGACGCGGTCGTACGGCAGCCGCGGCTCGGCGCACAGCAGCGTGATCGGGACCTCGGGGTCCCGGGCGCGCAGCTCCTCGCACACCGACTGGCCGGCGATGCCGCCGCCGACGATCACGACGCGTTCGTGCATGCCAGCAAGGAAAGAGGCACGGCGCCAGCGCCGGTATCCCCGCCGTGTCGAAACATCGGCCAGCAGTCTTCGACACGCGGTCGAGGCCTGAACCTGGCGGTTCAGAGGGCTGCGGCCAGCGCGTCGGCGTCCACCACGCGCCCGTCCGCGTGCGCACGGGAGACGACGGCCGCGGCGGCCCCGAGCAGCGCGGCCGCCAGCAGGTCGGGGTGGGCCGGCGCGCGGCGGCGCAGCAGCTCGGCCAGGCGCGCCTCGAGCCGGCGCAGCGCGTCCTGGACGTCCGGTCCACGGCGCTCGAAGAGCAGCCGGAAGCCGCCAGGGGAGTCCTCGGCGTAGGCGGCGATGGCCCGCAGCGCCTCTGGGACCCACGCGCCCGAGGCGCCGGACAGGCGATCGTGCAGATGGCCCGCGACACGCTCTGTTTCCGCCTCTATGCAGGCACGAATCAGCTCGTCCTTGCTGCCCGCCAGCTTGTAGAGCGTCGGCTTGGCCACGCCGAGGCGCTCGGCGATCTCGGACATCGTGGGGTCGCCGTCGGCGAGGACCGCCGCGGCGGCGCGCAGATCGAGGTGACGGCGACGCATGGCGACCATCGTGCCGTGAACCGGCACGTTCAACCATCGACCGACGGGCGAAACCGCGCGGCGATCCCCCGACCGGCGGCACATACCGGCCCCTGGAATGCGGTCCTAGCTTCGCGCCGCATGACCACGATCGACACCGACCCTGCCGCCGCGGCGGCCGAGAGCACCGCCACCAAGGGCCCCGCCAGGGGCCGCTGGATCGACGACTGGGAGCCCGAGAACGAGCAGTTCTGGGAGGCCACGGGCAAGCGCATCGCCCGCAAGAACCTCGCCTTCTCGATCTTCGCCGAGCACCTCGGCTTCTCGATCTGGGTGCTGTGGACGATCGTCGTGATCAACCTCGGCAACATCGGGATCACGCTGTCGCTTCCCGAGCAGTTCTGGCTGACCGCTGTTCCGAACCTGATCGGCTCCGCGCTTCGGATCCCCTACACGTTCGCCGTCCCGCGCTTCGGCGGACGGCTGTGGACCGGGATCAGCGCGTCCATGCTGTTCATCCCCGCCCTGCTGCTGGCCATCGTCGTCCCAAGCGGGTGGCTCGCAGGCCTGAGCCACGACGCTCAGTTCTGGGTCCTGCTCGCGTGCGCCGCGACTGCCGGCGTCGGCGGAGGCAACTTCTCCTCGTCGATGGCCAACATCTCGTTCTTCTACCCCGAGGGCAAGAAGGGCTTCGCGCTCGGGCTCAACGCCGCGGGCGGCAACCTCGGCGTCGCCGTGGCCCAGCTGCTGGTGCCGCTGGTGATCATCGCCGGCGTGCCCGCCGCGGCCGTGAAGCTGCCCGCGCACGACGTGCACCTGGCCTACGCCGGGCTGATGTGGATGCCGCTGATCATCGTGGCCGCGGTCGGCGCGTGGCTGTACATGGACAGCCTCACGCAGGCCAAGGCCGACACGAAGGCCTACGTGATGGCGCTGCGCCACGGCCAGACGTGGGTGATGTCGATCCTCTACATCGGCACCTTCGGCTCGTTCATCGGCTACTCGTTCGCGCTGCCGCTGGTCGTCAAGAACACCTTCCCGGAGTTCCTCGGCAAGCACCCGTTCATCGCGACCTACCTGGCCGGGCTCGGGTTCGTCGGCGCGCTCATCGGCTCGGTGGCCCGACCGTTCGGCGGCTGGCTGTCGGACCGGATGGGCGGCGCGAAGGTCACGCTGGCCTGCTTCGTCGGCATGGGCGCGTTCACCGCGTGCGCGATCGCCGGCGTCAACGACCACAGCTTCACGCTGTTCTTCGCCTCCTACATGGCCATCTTCCTGTTCGCCGGCGCGGGGAACGGGTCGACCTACCGGATGATCCCGTGCATCTTCGCCGCGCTCGGCCGCAAGGAGGCCGACGAGAAGGGGCTGGACGCCGCGGGCACCGCGCTGTCGTTCAAGCGCCAGGCCGCCGCGGTGATCGGCATCGCCGGCGCGATCGGCGCGTTCGGCGGCTTCCTCATCCAGGTCGCCTTCCGCCAGGCCAGCCTGTCGACCGTCGTCGAGATGACGAAGGCGACCAAGCCGCTGCAGGCGGCGCTCGTCAAGGCGACCGCGGCCCACGACAAGCTCGGGATCGCGCACGCGAAGGCCGAGCTGGCCGCGACGAAGGCCCACGTCGCCGCCGCGCACGCCACCTGGTCGATCCCCGCCCTGTGGGTCTTCCTCGGCGCCTACGTGGTCTTCGCGGTCATGACGTGGTTCTTCTACCTCCGCAAGAGCCTTGCGGTGGAGAAGGTCCCGAGCCTGGCCTACGCGTCGGTCTAGGCGGAGACGGTCTCGGCCGCGCGCGCCGCGTGGCCGAGCATCAGCTCGCGCTGCACGCTGCGGGGCTCGGGGCCCTGCGGCGTGCGGCGCCTCCACGTGCCGTGGGCGTCCAGCTCCCACGCGTTGGTGTCGTCGCCGAAGCAGCGCTCGAGCGTGTCGAGCAGGTCATCGCGCAGCGTGGGGTCCTGCACCCGGGTCATCAGCTCGACGCGGGTGTCGAGGTTGCGCGGCATGAGGTCGGCGGAGCCGATCCACACCGACTGCTCGTCGCCGCGCTCGAACGCGTAGATGCGCGAGTGCTCGAGGAAGCGCCCGACGATCGAGGCGACGCGGATGTTGTCGCTGACGCCCTCCAGGCCGGGCTTCAGGCAGCAGATCCCGCGCACGTTGAGGTCGATCGGGACCCCCGCGCGCGACGCGTCGTAGAGCGCGCGGATGCACGCCTTGTCGACCAGCGAGTTCATCTTCATGCGGATCCGGACGGGCTCGCCGCGCTCGTGCGCCTCAACGGTCGTCCGGATCTCGTCGATGATGCCCTCGCGCATGTGGTCGGGCGCGACGAGCACCTGGCGGTAGCCGCGCGGCCGCGCGTAGCCGGTGAGGAAGTTGAACATGTCGGCGACGTCGTCGCCGATGTCCTGGTCGTCGGTGAACAGCCCGAAGTCGGTGTACAGCCGCGCGGTCGTCGGGTGGTAGTTGCCGGTCCCGATGTGCAGGTAGTGGCGCACGCCGTCGCCCTCGCGGCGCACGACCAGGATGCACTTGGCGTGGGTCTTGAGCGACGGGTGGCCGTAGACGACGTGCACACCGGCCTCCTCCAGCGCGCGGGCCCAGCCGATGTTCGCGCGCTCGTCGAAGCGCGCCTTGAGCTCGACCAGGCAGACCGCCTGCTTGCCGCGCTCGGTCGCGCGGATCAGCGCCGGGATGAGCGGCGTGTCGTCGCTCGTGCGGTAGATCGTCAGCTTGATGGCCAGGACCTCGGGGTCGGCGACCGCCTGCTGGACGAAGCGCTCGACCGAGGTCGAGAACGAGTCGTACGGGTGGTGCACGAGGACGTCGCCCGAGCGGATGACGGTGAACATGTCGACCTCGCCGTCCTCGGAGCGCAGCCGCGGCTGGGTGACCGGCGTCCAGGGCGGGTCGCGCAGCTCGGCCATCCCGGGCAGGCCGTAGAGCTGCATCAGGTCCTCGAGGTCCATCAGCCCGCCGACGTCGTAGACCTGGCGCGGCTCGACCTCCAGCGCCTCGATCAGCTGGGCGCGCAGGGCGGGCGCCATGTCGTCGTTGACCTCGACGCGGACGACCTCGCCGAAGCGCCGGCGGCGCAGCTCGGCCTCGACGGCACGGAGCAGGTCGTCGGCCTCGTCGGAGACCTCGAAGTCGGCGTCGCGGCTGACGCGGAAGAACCCGTGGTCGACGATCTCCATGCCGGGGAACAGCGCGTCGAGGTTCGCCGCGATGACCTGCTCGAGCGGGACGAACGTCTTGCCGTCGTCGACGTCGACGAAGCGCTCGAGCATCTCCTTGGGGACCTTGACGCGGGCGAACGTCGTGTGGTCGGAGATCGGGTCGCGCACGAGCACGGCGAGGCTGAGCGAGAGGTTGGAGATGTAGGGGAACGGGCGCCCGAGCCCGACGGCCAGCGGCGTGAGGACCGGGAAGATCTGGCGGCGGAAGCGCTCGCCGAGCGCGTCGCGCTGGGCGTCGGTGAGCTGGCCGCAGGTGACGATCCGCACGCCGTGCTCGGCGAGCGCGGGCAGCAGCTCGCGGCTGAGGTTGCGCGTCAGCCGGTCGAATTGGACGAGGATCTTCTCGCGCAGCGCGTCGATCGTCTCGGCCGGCGTGCGCCCGTCGGCCAGCGGCTCGGTGATTCCGGCGTCGACCTGGTCGTGCAGCCCGGCGACGCGGACCATGAAGAACTCGTCGAGGTTCTTGGCGTAGATCGCGCTGAACTTGACCCGCTCGAGCAGCGGGACGGCCGTGTCCTCGGCGAGCTCGAGGACGCGCTCGTTGAAGCGCACCCACGAGGTCTCGCGGTTGAAGAACAGGTCGCTGTCCTCGACCTCCTCGCGCGGCTCGCGCTCGAGCTCCTCGAGCTCGGCGGTCGACACTGCGGAGATCGGGTCCTGCGCGGCCACCCGGTCCGACGTCGCCATCCTTCACACCGTACCCGCGCCGTCCAGGCTCGGCGCGCGCTCCGTCACGGGTCGTTCACCGATCGCGTGCTCGAGCCGCGCGCGAAAGCCCTTGCGCTGCAGGTCGCGCCAGAGCTCGAGCCAGTCGTGGAACAGCCGGGCGCGCCGCGCGGTCAGCTCGACGGCCAGGCGCTCGAGGCCGCGATACGCCTCGGCGTGCGGGGGATCGGCGCGCCGGGCGGTGCCGACCAGCCAGGCGGCGTCGCGCTCGCGGACCTGCGTGCGCAGCCCGTCGAGGCGCGGCAGCATCACGTCGCAGTCATGGACCTCCCCCAGCAGGTCCTGGACGTCCTTGGCGCGCCTGAGCGCCGTCCCGGCGTAGGGGCCGAAGCACGACGCGGTGATCTCCAGGACGTAGCGCAGGCGCTTGGCGGCGATGCGCGTGTCGTGCAGCTCGGCGACCCGTGCGGGGTCCTGGGCGCGCTCGGCCAGGCCGCACAGCTCGGCGAGCCGGACGGCGACGATCCGCTGGGCCGCGTCGGCGAGCGGCAGATCGGCGCGCAGGCCCTTGACGTTGCGCGCCTTCACGTCCCGACCTCCGATGCCGGCGCGAGCTCGCCGAGCGGCGGCTCGCGCTCGGCTTCGGGCTCCGGCGCGGGACCCGCCAGCGCGGCCAGCCGCCCGGGGAGGTCGCTCTCGCGCGCCCGCTCGAGCGCCGCCGCGAGGCGCTCGTTGCCGCGCGCCTGCTCCTCGCGCAGCGACTCGAGCAGCAGGTCGACCCCCGGGTGGTCGGCCTCGGCGAGCTCGGCGCGCAGCTGGGTGAACTCCGCGATGTGCACGTCGGGATCGCGGCGCTCGCCGAGCGCGTCGGCGAGGCGCTTGACGTCGCGCAGCACCGGCCGCAGCCGGCCCTTGGGGAACGCCTCCGCGAAGACCTCGAGCGCCGCGCGCAGCCGCCGCGTGGTCACGCGCATGTCGTGCACCCGCTCGATGTCGCCGGTGTCGAGGACGTTCTCGGCGTGATCGAACAGCTCGGCCGCGCGGACCGAGACGACGCGCCGGGCGGCCACGGCGAACGGCTCGCCGGGGTCGATCGCGATCTCGCGGGCCTTGGCCATGGCTCAGTGCGCCCCCCCGTGACGTGACGCGCGAAACGGGCAGGCGCCGGCGCCGGCTGGCAAGGACGCAGGGAGGGTGCCAGGGCGGAGCCCTTGCCCCGACCGAGGACGCCGCCAGGCGGTGATCGGCGTCGGCCGTTTCGTGCGGCATGTTGCGGGGGGGCGCACTCTAGGCCGTCTCCGCCAGCAGGACGCCCTCGCGCAGGCCGCCGAGCGCGAGCTCCAGCGGCGCGGCGAAGACCCGAGCGGCCTCCTCGAGCACCGCCAGCCCGGCCGGCAGCAGCCGGACGCGCTCGGCATCGAGGTCGTAGCGGCGGGCGACCGAGGCGGCGCGGTCGGCGACGACCGCCTCGAGCGCCTCGGCGATCGACTCCTCGTCGAGCACGGGGCCCACGAGGCGGCGCAGCGACGTCGCGCTCCCGCCGACGGCGACGGCGACGTCGGTGTGCGGGGGGCTGATCGCGCCGAACGCGCGCGCGGCGGCCTCGCGCAGCGCGGCGAGCTCGGCGGGCGCTGGGGGGTCGGAGCGCAGGTGCGCGTCGGCCAGCACGCCAGAGCCCACCGGGAGCGAGACGATCCAGCGCGCGCCCTCGGCGACCGTGCCGACCGCCAGCTCCGACGAGCCCCCGCCGACGTCCACGACGCCGATGGACCCGGCGGGCGGCGGGTCGATGAGCGCGGTGGCGCCCGAGAAGGCCAGGCGCGCCTCCTCCTCGGCGGTGAGGACATCGACGTCCACCCCGGCGGCGCGGGCGATCGCCTCGACCAGCCCGTCGCGGTTGGGCGCGCACCGGATCGCCGCCGTGGCCACGACGCGCAGCCGCCGCGCGCCCACCTCGCGGGCGGCGGCGACCTGCGCGGCGACGACCTCGGCCACCTCCCTGATCTTCTCGTGCGCGATCGCCCCGTCGGGTCCCGTCGCCGCGCCCAGGCGGGTGAAGCTGCGCTGGGCGAGGATCTCGCGGAACCCGTTGTTGCCGGTCTCGGCCACCAGGAGGCGCGTGGTGTTCGAGCCGATGTCGACGCAGGCGCAGAGCAAAGGTCTTGGGTCGCGGCCGGCCGGGTCCGGAGCCGCGCTTCTCGAGGGCGCCGGCCGGCCGACCGGCGCCGTGCTGCAACATTGTCGGCCATGAGGGCCTCGTCCGCCATCGAAGTCCGCGACCTGCACAAGTCCTACGGGGGCCTGGAGGCCGTCGGCGGCATCGACTTCCGCGTCGAGCGCGGCGAGGTCTTCGGCCTGCTCGGGCCCAACGGCGCGGGCAAGACGACGACCGTGGAGATCCTCGAGGGCTACCGCACGCGCGACCGCGGCGAGGTCTCGGTGCTGGGCTTCGACCCGGGCCACCGGCCGCGCGCGCTGCGCGAGCGCATGGGGATCGTGCTGCAGCAGACGGGCATCTACAACCACATCCAGGTGCGCGAAGCGCTCGTGCACTTCGGCGGGATGTATCCGCGCCCGCGCGACCCCGACGAGGTCATCGAGCTCATCGGCCTGCAGGGCAAGGAGCACGCCAAGGCGCGCGAGCTGTCGGGCGGCCAGCTGCGCCGGCTCGACCTGGGGCTCGCGCTGGTCGGCGACCCGGAGCTGATCTTCCTCGACGAGCCGACGACCGGCTTCGATCCGGCCGCCCGGCGCACCGCCTGGGGCACGATCCGCTCGCTGCGCGACCTCGGCAAGACGGTCCTGCTGACCACCCACTACCTCGACGAGGCGCAGTCGCTCGCCGACCGCGTGGCGATCATCAAGGGCGGGCGGATCCTCGCCGAGGGGGCGCCGCGCGAGCTCGGCGTCGACTCGGCTCGGCGGGTGCGCGTCTCCTACCGCGACGCCGCCGGGGACCTCGTCGAGCACGTCACCGACGACCCGACCACCCTCCTGCACGAGCTGACCGGGGAGGCGCTGGCCCGCGGCGAGCGGCTCGAGGACCTCGAGGTCACGCGCCCCTCGCTCGAGGAGGTCTACCTGGAGCTGACGGCCGATGAAGCCTGACGCAGGGGTTCCACGCCGGGGGCATCCGGCCCCCGCCTCTGACCCGCCTGGGCTTCATCCGGCCGCCCTCAACCGCGCGCTTGGCCTTCGACCAGCGGCGCTTGTGTGGCGCCAATACCGCCTGGAGCGCAAGCTGTTCTGGCGCAACCCGAGCGCGGCGTTCTTCAACTTCCTGCTGCCGCTGCTGTTCCTGGGCTTCTTCGGCGCGATCTTCAGCAGCAACCAGAAGGACCTCAACGTGATCGTGCCCGGGATCGCCGGGATGAGCGTGCTCTCGACGACCTTCTCGGCGCTGGCCTTCAACCTCACGTTCCTGCGCGAGTCCGGCGTGCTCAAGCGGATCCGCGGCACGCCGTTGCCCACCGGCGCCTACCTCGGCGGCGTCGCCGCCAACGCGGTGACCAACACGGCGCTGCAGGTGACGATCATCCTCGTCGCCGGCAAGCTGATCTTCGGCGTCGACGGGCTCAGGGACCCGGTCGAGCTCGTCGTGTTCGTGGCGCTCGGCGTCGTGTGCTTCGCCTCGCTCGGCGTCGCCTTCTCGCACGTGATCCCGAACTTCGACTCCGCGCCCGCCTACGTCAACGCCGTCTTCCTGCCGGTCATCTTCATCTCGGGGGTCTTCTACGACGCGAACAACGCGCCCGGCTTCCTCAAGCAGATCGCCGAGATCCTGCCGCTCAAGCACCTCATCGACGGCCTGACCGGCGCGATGGTCAACGGCCGCGGCCTCGCCGCCCACACCGGCGCGCTGGCCGTGCTAGGCGCGTGGGCGATCTTCGGCGTGGTCTTCGCGATCCGCGGCTTCAGCTGGGAGTCGCGGCGGACCTAGAACGAAGGCCGGGGGCGGCTCGCCGGCGACCTCGACGGGCACGAGCGCCAGCGCCGAGCGCTCGTATTCGCCGCGCAGGATCGACCAGATGACGACGTCGTGGACGCGGTCGCCGTGACGGTGCCACTGGCGCAGCACGCCCTCGCGGCGAAAGCCGATCGACTGCAGCGCGGCCTGCGAGCGCCCATGCAGGACGTTGGTGTAGGCGCCGAGGCGCTCGAAGCCCAGCAGCCGGAAGGCGACGTGCGCGACGAGCGCCTTGGACTCCTTGTTGGCCCCCGTCCCCCACCACCGCCGCCCGAACCACGTGCCGACCATGCCGCGCCGGTCGCGGCGCGAGATCTCCGACACCCCGGTGATGCCGATCGGCCCCAGGTCGCGGCGCTCGACGACGAAGTCGAGGTGCTCGCCGAGCTGGCGCTGCGCGGGCAGGCGCTCGAGATACGCGACCGCCTCCTCCTCGCATTCGTACGGGCCCCACGAGAAGAACCGCGTGACCTCGGGGTCCGAGCCCAGGCGATAGAGCGCCGGGGCGTCGGTCAGCGTGGGCAGGCGGAGCGTCAGCGTCGGACCGGAGACCGCGAAGTCCTCCATGTATCGGCAATCTATGTCGCCGTGCTCGGGCTCCTCTACGACGTCCACGGCAACCTGCCCGCGCTCGAGGCGGTGCTGGGCGACGCGCGCGGCGCGGGCGTTGGGCGCTGGATCGTCGGCGGCGACGTCGTGCTCTTCGGCGCCTGGCCCGCCGAGACGGTCGCCCGCCTGCGCGAGCTCGCCGACGCCGCGTGGCTGCGCGGCAACACCGACCGCTGGCTGATCGACGGCTCCGACCGGCCCGAGACGGCGGGCGCCGCGGCCGAGGATTGCGTCGCTGCCCTCGACGAGCAGACGGTCGCCGAGCTGGCCGGGCTGCCCTTCGACGTCCGCGAGGGCTCGACGCTCTACGTGCACGCCTCGGCGGCCAGCGACATGCGCTCGTTCCTGCCCGAGCCCGGCGATGACGAGGACGAGCTGCTCGACGCCGTCCCCGGCGGCGTGGAGCTGCTCGTCTTCGGCCACACGCACCTCGCCTTCGCGCGCGAGGCGCGCGGCGTGCGCCTGGTCAACCCGGGCAGCGTCGGCATGCCGCTCGACGGCGACCCGCGCGCCGCGTACGCGGTCGTCCACGACGACGGCCGCGTGGAGCACCGCCGGGTCGCCTACGACCACGAGCGCAGCGCGGCGGCGATCCCCGAGCGCTTCGGCGAGAAGCCGTGGACGGCCGCCCTCGCGGGGCGGCTGCGGGCGGCCGGCGCGGGATGAGCGAGCCGCCGCTTCGCGCCGAGGGGCTCGAGCTCGTCGACGGCGAGGGGCGCGTGCGCGCCCGCCTTGCCGCCGGCGAGGAGGGGCGCGTCGCGCTCGAGCTGCTCGACGACGAGGGGCGCGTGCGCGCGCGGCTCGCGCTCGGCGTGGACGGCGCCGCCCGCCTGGAGCTGCGCGACGCGAGCGGCCGCCCGCGGGTCCTGCTCTCGGCGCGCGAGGACACGTCGCTGGAGCTGCGCGACCCGGACGGGCGCTCGCGCGTCGCCCTGGGCGAGTGGAGCGACGAGTCCGCCTCCCTGCGCGTCGCCGACGCCGACGGCGTCCGCCGCGTCACCGCGGGCGCCTGGGCCGACGGGTCGGCCTCGTTCGAGATCTGGGACCGCGAGCGCCGCCGCCGGGTGAGCGCGCTCGAGCGGCCCGACGGGCCGGCGGGCGTGCACGTGTGGGACACCGCCGGCCACCTGCGCGCGCTGCTGGCGGTCGGCCCCGATCCCGACCGCGAGGCCTCCGTCGAGTTCTGGGACGCCGACGGCGACTACCGCGCCGGCTTCGGCGTCTGGCCCGAAGGCGCCGCCGGCCCCGAGGTGCCCGACTGATCGATCAGCTCGCGCACCGCCTCGGCGACGCTGTGGTGCACGATCGCCACGCGCGGCACCTCGGCGACGTCGAGCGCCTTGCGGATCACCGCGTCGTCCGGCACGGCGATGCGCAGCTGCTGCCCGCGGCGCTCCAGGCGGCGGGCGAGCTGGAAGAGGAGCCGCAGCCCGGCGCTGTCGAGGAAGCTCGTCCGCTCGAGGTCGACGACGAGGCCGAGCACGCCGTTGGGCACGGCGCGCGCGATCCGCTCGCCGAGCTCGGCGACGTTGGTGAGGTCGATCTCGCCGGTGACCCCGGCCACCGGGATCCCGTCGCGCTCGGCGATCGCCAGCGTCGCCAGCTGACCGGTCACCGCGCGCTCCCGGCGTTCAGCCGGCGGCGCAGCCGGACCTCGGTGCCGCGCTCATGGGGAACCACCTCGGCCGAGTCCATCATGCGGTGAACGAGCTCGAGCCCGCGGCCGCGGTTCTGGCCGCGCGCGGGGCGCCAGCGCCCGAAGTCGCGAACGACGGCCACCATCTCGGCGCCGTTCATGTGGGCCTCGAACTCGAAGCTGCCCTGCTCGAGCCCGTAGGCGTGCTCGATCGCGTTGGCGGCCGCCTCGTTGCAGGCGAAGACGATCTCGAAGATCTCGTGGTCGGAGGCCTCGTTCTGTCGCAGCCAGTGGGTGAGCGACTGGCGCAGCGCGGCCAGCGCGAGCGGGTCGGCCGGCAGGCGCAGGTGCAGGGCGCCGCGCTCGGGCGGTAGCACGCGCACCGCGAGCAGCGCGACGTCGTCGGTCGAATCGTGACCGTCGGCGAGCGCGCTCAGGACGTGGTCGCAGAAGCCCTCGACGTCCTCCCCCGCGCGCACCGCGATGTCGGCCAGGCGCGTGAGGCCCTTCTCGAGCGGCTCGCCGCGGCGCTCGATCAGGCCGTCGGTGTAGAGCAACAGCGTGGAGCCCGGCTCGAGCCGGCCGCTCGCCTCGTCGTAGACGATGTGCGACATCGCCCCGAAGGGCAGCGATCGCCCGCCCTCGAGGTACTCCGCGCGCCCGTCGGGGTGCACGACCAGCGGCGGAGGGTGGCCGGCGCTGGCCATGCGCAGCGTCGTCAGGTCGGGCTCGAGGACCGCGTAGAGCATCGTCGCCATCTCGCCCTGGCCGATCGTCTCCACCAGCCGGTTCATCGCCGCGGCAGCGCGCGCCGGAGGCGTGCCGTCCAGGGCGTAGACGCGCGCGACGTTGCGCAGGTGGCCCATCACCGACGCCGCGCGCAGCCCGCGTCCGACGACGTCGCCGATGACCAGCGCCGTGCCCCCGTCGGGCAGCGGGATCGCGTCGTACCAGTCGCCGCCGACCTCGATCCCCCGACCGCCGGGCAGGTAGCGGGCGGCGAGCGCGAGCCCGGGGGGCTGGGGCAGCTCCTGCGGCAGGAGGCTTCGCTGAAGGGTTTCGGCGACGGTCCGCTCGCGCTCGTAGAGCTGCACGTTGTCGATCGCCAGCGCGGCGCGGCGGGCGAGCTCCCCCGCGAGCTCGACCTCGTCGCTGCGGGAGGCCACGCGCGTACGCCCGAGCGCCAGCGCGCCGACCGTGCGGCCGCGCGCGCGCAGCGGCGCCACGATCCCGCCGCGCAGGCCGAGCCGGCGCGCGGCCTCGGCCTCCTTCGCCCCGATCACGCCGACAGGCGGGATGGTGTCGTACGAGCGCAGCTCGCCCGTGCGCACCGCGACCGCGACGGGGTGGTCGCCGCGCGGGTCGATGGGCTCGCGCTCGATCTCGACCGCCGCCTCGCCGCGGGCGGCGTCGGCCGCGCGGCCGGCCAGGCGGACGATCGCGCCGTCCTGGACGAGGTTGATCTCGCAGAAGTCGGCGAGGAACGGCACGCACGCCTCGCAGACGCTCTTGACGACCGTGGGCAGGTCCAGCGAGGCCTCCAGCGCGGCGCTCGTCTCGGCCAGGAAGCGCTGGTGCTCCTCCGCGCGCTTGCGCTCGGTCATGTCGCGGAAGAACCAGATCCGCCCGTAGCGCTCGCCGCCCTCGCCGATCAGGGGCGCGCTGTAGCGGTCGAACGTGCGCCCGTCGAGGAACGCGATCTCGTCGGTCGACGTCGCGTCGGGGCTGTCGTAGAGCTCGTTGATCCGGGCGAGGAAGGCGTCCGGGTCGACGAGCTGCTCGCTCACCGCCCGGATCGCCTCCTCGTCGGAGCCGCTCTCCAGGACCTCCGCGGACAGGTTCCACATCTCGCCGAAGCGCCGGTTGAACGAGATCATCCGCCCCTCGGGCGAGACCACGAGGATGCCCTCGATCGAGGCCTCGCCCTGTGCCTCCAGCAGCGCGCGGTGCAGCTGCAGCGAGCTCTGCTCCGTCTTGCGGACGCTGACGTCGAAGAACGTCGCCACCGCCGCGACGATGTTGCCCAGCAGGTCGCGCACCGGCGCGGAGCTCACGCTGAGCGTCGCGCGCGTCCCGTCGCCCAGGACGACGTCGACCTCCTCCCCGGTGATGACCTCGCCATGGGCGATCGAGCGCAGCAGCGGCAGCTCGTCGGCGTGGTACCGGCTCCCGTCGGGGTGGTAGGTGGTGTCGGGCTGGAGGAGCCCGAAGCCGGTGTGCGGCGCGACGGGACGGCGCAGGATCGTGCTGACGTGGCGGTTGGCGATGGTGATCGTGCCGGTCGGGGCCTCGGCGAGGACGACGCCGGCCGGGATGCTCTCGACGAGCGCGCGCAGCCGGGTGCGCTCGGTCTCGAGCGCTGTGGCGAGGCGGCGCTGCTCCGCCTCGGAGCGCGCCAGCTCGAGGGCCTCGGCCAGGACGTTTGCGGCCGCGCGAAGCAGGCGGGCGTCCTCCGCGCTGAACGCGCCCTGGCGCGACGAGCACGCGACGAGCACGCCGTACGAGCGCCCGCGCCAGCGGATGGCGGCGGAAACCCCGCTCCCGGGGCCCGAGCCCGCGGCGCCCAGACGCTCGTCGCCCTGCAGGTCGGCGACGACCACCGGCTCGTCGGCGGCGAGGGCCAGGCGCGCGACCGCGTCGACCGCCGTCGGCTCGGACGCGGAGTCGTCCGGCGTCGCGCGCAGGTTGAGCTCGCCCCGTGGGCCCACCTCGAGCACGCCCGTCCACTCGGCGTCGAGCCCCTCGGCTGCCACGCCGGCCGCCTCGTCCAGCAGCGCCGCCGGATCGCGTGCGGCATGGGCCAACCTCCCCAACCGGGCGATCGCAACCTGCCGCGCCTCACTGCGGCGCAGTTCCTCCTCGACGCGACGCACGGGTTCCGACAACAACGACCCACTCGTCCTTGCTCGGGCTCGGGGGCGACTCTACTCCCGGCTCGGGAGGCGCGTCGAGCGTCAGCCGGCCAGCAGCGCCTCGAGTTCCTCGCCCGCGAGCGGGCGATGGAAGAAGAATCCCTGCGCCAGATCGCAGCCCAGCGCGCGCAGGGCGTCCGCCTGCGCGGCGGTCTCAACGCCCTCCGCTGCAGTGCGCAGGCCGAGGGCATGGGCGAGCGAGACGATGGCCGCCAGCAGCGCACCGGCTTGCGGATCGCCGGGCAGGCGGGCCACGAGCGAGCGGTCGACCTTGACCTCGGCGACGGGCAACCGCTGCAGCGCGCGCAGCGACGAGGGGCCGGTCCCGAAGTCGTCGAGGGCGAGGCGCACGCCAAGCGCGGCCAGCCGGCGCAGGGTCGCCGCACCGGCTTCCAGATCGTCGCTCACCGCGCGCTCGACGACCTCGAGAAGGATCATCGAGGGGTCGACGCCGGTGCGCCCGAGCGCGCCGGCGACGGCCTCGATGAGGTCCGGATGGGCGGACTGGCGCGGCGACAGGTTGACCGCCGTGACCAGGCCGGGCCAGCGCAGGGCGTGACGGCAGGCCTCCTCGAGCACCCAGGCGCCGATCGGGACGATCAGCCCGGTCTCCTCGGCCGTGGTGATGAAGTCGGCGGGGTCGACCAGTCCGCGCTCGGGATGGTCCCAGCGCACGAGCGCCTCGGCGCCGCAGATGGCGCCGCCGGCCAGCTCGACCTGGGGCAGGAAGCGCAGCACGAGCTCGCGGCGCTCGATCGCCCGGCGCAGCGCGAGCTCGGTCTCGTGGCGGCGCGCGGTGCGCGCGCGCATGCCGTCGTCGAAGACCTCGTAGACCCCGCCGCCACGCTCCTTGGCGCGGTACATCGCGGCGTCGGCCTCGCGGACGAGCGCGTCGGGGTCCTCGGTGCCCAGCGTCGCCAGGGCGATGCCGACGCTCGAGCGGACGTGGACCTCGTCGCCGCCCAGCGCGAACGGCGTGCGCAGCGCCTCGGCGACGCGCTCGGCGACCCCGATCGCGTGGCGCTCGCCGGCGACGTCCTCGCACAGGACGGCGAACTCGTCGCCGCCGAGCCGCGCGGCGGTGTCGCCCGCCCGCAGCACGCTGGCCAGGCGCGCGGCCACCGCGCGCAGCAGCTCGTCGCCGGCGGCGTGGCCCATGGCGTCGTTGATCGCCTTGAAGCGGTCGAGGTCGAGGAAGAGGACGGCGAGCGTCGTCGCGTGGCGGCCGAGGCGCGAGAGCGCCTGGCCGAGGCGGTCGACGAACAGGGCGCGGTTGGGCAGGCCGGTGAGGTCGTCGTGCATCGCCTGGTGCGCGAGCCGTGCCTCGAAGCGCTTGCGCTCGATGGCCAGCGCGACCGCGTGGCGCAGGGCGCGCTCGTCGACGCGGCTCTTGACCAGCACGTCCTGCGCGCCCTCGCGGACGGCCTGCAGGGCGAGCGCGTGGTCGTCGGAGCCGGTGAGCACGAGGACCGGCACGTCCAGCGCGGCCGTGCGCACATGGGCGAGCGCCTCGAGGCCGCGCGCGTCGGGCAGGTGCAGGTCGAGCAGGACGCACGCGAACGCGCGGTCGAGCAGCCGCGCGACGCCCTCGGCGATGCTCGCCGCGTGGACGAGCTCGTACGGGCCGCCGGGCCGGTCGGCGCCGAGCTGGGCGGCGGTCAGCCGGGCGCTCCCGGGATCGTCCTCGACGAGCAGGATCGCCGAGCTCTCCACGGGCAGCGCCGTGGGTGTCGGCTCAGCGAGATCGACCGGCATAGACAGGGGATCATCGACGTCTGTTGGCGCCCTGCCGAGGGTTTTCGACGAAGGTTCTAGGCCGTCAGCGCATCGAGTTGCTCGCGCGTGTCGACGTCGGCGAGCGGGCCGAGCTCGACGCCCGCAGCGGCGCGCAGCGCCTCCGGCGTGACGCGCGCGCCGCGGCGGATGACGACCGGGTGGCTGGGCGCGCCGCCGTCGGTCGCCCGCGCGATCGGCGCGCCGGCGGCGAGCACGGCGTCGATGCGCTCGCGCGACAGCGAGGGCTGGTCGCCGAGCGCGACGACGACCGCGTCGGGCTCGTCGCCCAGCGCGGCCAGGCCGCAGCGCAGCGAGGCGAACGTCCCCGCGGCCCAGTCCGGGCAGACCACGACGTCGTCGAGGCGCGCGCCGGCGAGCACCTCGTCGGCGTGCGCGCCGAGGACGACGACCACGCGGTCGCAGACCGCGCCCAGCACCGCCGCCACGTGCTCGACGAGCGGGCGGCCGTCGAGCTGCGCGAGCTGCTTGGGACCGCCGAAGCGGCTGCCC
Organism: Actinomycetota bacterium; assembly: GCA_005888335.1. Next base: position 20,428 of record VAWY01000030.1, on the reverse strand, counting down.
TCCCCGGCGGCGAGCACGATGCCGCCGGTCAAGCGCCGACCTCGTGGATGCGCCCGCCCGCGCGCCCCAGCCGGCCGCCCTCGCGCCCGTGGCGGACGGCGACGACCTCGGCGAGGACCGACAGCGCCGTCTCCTCCGAGCTCGTCGCGCCGAGGTCGAGCCCGACGGGCGCGGCCAGGCGCTCGAGGTCCTCGTCGGTCAGCCCAACGGCGAGCAGCCGTTCGCGCCGCGCGGCCTGCGCGCGCCGCGAGCCCATTGCGCCGATATAGGCGGCCTCGGATCGCAGCGCGATGGTCAGCGCCGCGTCGTCGAGCTTGGGGTCGTGGGTGAGCACGGCGATCGAGGTCGCGCGGTCGATGCCGCCCAGGCGCCGGAACGCCTCCTCGGGCCAGGCGACGACGATCTCCTCGGCCTCCGGGAAGCGCTCGGCGGTGGCGAAGCGCGAGCGCGGGTCGACGACGTAGGGACGCCAGCCGATCGCCCGCGCGAGCCGCACGAGCGATGCCGCGTAGTCGACGGCGCCGAAGACGATCAGCCGCGGCGCGGGGAACGTCACGTCGATGAAGAGCAGCGCCTCGCCCTCCTCGCGGGCCTCCGAGCGCTCGGCCCACATCAGCTCGTCGGCGTGCCGCAGCGCCGCGTCGGTGAGCGGGCCGAGCGAGCCCTCGGCCGAGCCGTCGGCGCGGACGAGCAGCCTTTCGCCGGCGCCCGGCCCGCGCAGGACGGTGACCAGCGCGCCGCGCGCGCCCTCGCGCGCGAGCTGCGCGAACTCGGACTGCGCGCTCACGTGCTCACGCCCGCCCCGCGAACGAAGTTCGCGCAAGGCATCGCGAAGCGATGGCCCGACATCTAGGTCTCGTAGCGCTCGACGTAGACGTCGATCTCGCCGCCGCAGGGCAGCCCGACGTCCCACGCGTCGCTGTCGGCGATCCCGAAGTGCAGCAGCCGCGGCTCGCCGCCGCGCAGCACCTCCTCGGCGACCTCGACGACCGCGCCCTCGACGCAGCCGCCCGAGACCGCGCCGCTGACCTCGCCGCGGTCGTTGATCGCCATCTTGGCGCCCGGCGGGCGCGGCGCGGACCGCTGCACGCCGACCACGGTGGCCAGCGCCACGCGGTCGCCGCGCGCGACCCAGGCGTCCAGGTCCTGCAGGACGTCCTTCATTCGATCCCTCCTTCCAGCAGATCGGCCAGCTCCTGCAGCGAGGCGACGGAGTGGCCGGACAGGAACTCGTCGACGTGGGGCAGCGCCGCGGCCATCCCGCGCGCGAGCGGCTCGTAGCGCGGGTCGGCCTTGAGCGGGTTGAGCCACACGAGCCGGTGCGCGGTGCGCGACAGCCGCGCCATCTCGGCGCCGAGGCGCTCGGGGTCGCCGCGATCCCAGCCGTCGGAGAGCACGACGACGACCGCCCCGCGCCCGATCCGCCGGCCGTGCTCGCGGTTGAGCGCCGCGAGCGCTTCGCCGATGCGGGTGCCGCCCGACCAGTCCTTGGCCGCCGCGGCGGCGCGAGCGAGCGCCGGCTCGGGGTCGCGGCCGCGCAGCTCGCGGGTGATCCGGGTCAGCCGCGTGCCGAAGGCAAAGGCCTCGACGCGGCGGCGGGCGGCGACCGCGGCGTGCACGTAGTGCAGCAGCATCCGCGCGTACGGCGCCATCGAGCCCGACACGTCGAGCACGAGCACGAGCGGGCGCTCGCGCCGCGCCGGCGCGTGCCAGCGGCGGTCGAACGGCTCCCCGCCGTGGCGCAGCGCCGCGCGCACGGTGCGGCGGTGATCGGGGCGCCCGCGGCGCCGGCCCGACGGCTTCAGGCGCCGGCTGCGCCGCGTCGGCCCGTGCTGCGCCAGCCGCGCGAGCAGGCGGCGGGCGAGCGCGCGCTCGGCGTCGCTCATCTCGGCGAAGTCGCGCTCGCGCAGCAGCTCGACCGCGCTCCAGGCCGCGGGCCGCGGGACCGGCTGCCGGCCGGCGCCCTCGGCCTCGGTCCCGCCCGGGACCGCGATGTGCGGGACGGTCATCTGTACCGCGGGATCGTCGAGGGGGTTGGTGGGCCGCGCCTCGTGGAGCCACGCCGCCCACGCGGCGTCGAAGGCGGCGAGGTCCTCGCGCCGCGCGCACAGCGCGGCGCGCAGCGCCAGGCGCGCCTGCGCCGGGTCGCCCGCGTCGATCGCCGCCAGCGCGCGGTGCGCGACGAGCAGCTCGCCGAGCCCGGCGCGGATGCCGCGCTCGCGCAGGCGGGCGGCGAGCGCCGTCAGCCCGCGCAGCGGCGGTGGCGTGCCGGCGGTGAGGGCGGCCACCGCCGGCACCGACCGGTCTTCGGCCGCGTGAGCGACCGGCCCGACGCCACCGCTTCGGCCAGCGGAGGCCGAAGGCTCAGGCACCCGCGAGCACCCCCTCCGCGCGCACGCGGTCGAGATCCTCGCGCACCTTGAGCGCCACGCCAAGGGTCGCCTCGAGGTCGTCGGTGCCAAGTGCGAGCAGCGCGCGCGCCCAGGCGATCGTCTCCCCGACGCCCGGCAGCTTGTAGAGCTCGGCTCCGCGCAGCCGGGCGACCGCCTCGCAGACGCGCTGCGCGACCGCCTCGGGCACGCCCGGCAGGCGTGCGCGGACGATCTCGGCCTCGCGCTCGGGCGTCGGGTAGTCGATCCAGTGGTACAGGCAGCGCCGCTTGAGCGCGTCGTGCAGCTCGCGCGTGCGGTTGGAGGTCAGCACGACGAGCGGCGTGCGCCGCGCGGTCACCGTCCCCAGCTCGGGGATCGTCACCGCGAAGTCGGAGAGGAACTCGAGCAGGAACGCCTCGAACGCGTCGTCGGCGCGGTCGACCTCGTCGATGAGCAGCACGACGTCGTCTTCGGCCTCCAGCGCTTCGAGCAGCGGGCGGCGAACCAGGAACTCCCGCGAGTACAGCTGCGGCGCCGGGCGCCCGTGCTCGGCGGCGCGCAGGGCGAGCAGCTGGCGCGACCAGTCCCAGTCGTAGAGCGCGTGGTGGACGTCGATGCCCTCGTGGCACTGCAGGCGCACGAGCCGCGCGCCGCGCGCGCTCGCCGCCGCGCGCGCGGTCTCGGTCTTGCCGACGCCGGCCTCGCCCTCGAGCAGCAGCGGCTGGTCGATCTCGCCGGCCAGGAAGAGCGCGGTGGACAGCGCCTCATCGGCGAGGTAGCGCTCGCGCCCGAGGGCCTCGCGCACCTCGCCGACCGACGTCCAATCCATGCCCCCTACGTTAGAGGGCTGACCGTGCCGCGGACGTGCCCGAATGGCCGCGGATCGCGGATGCTGGGCGCCGCACGCACGACCGGCACAGTGGCGGAGCCACGGGCCGGTCGGGCGGGTGGCGTCCGGCGCCGCGAGACGTGGTCAGTCGGGTGCGTCGGTGGTGCGGTCAGCCCTCTAGACCCGCGGCCTCCTTGAGCGCCCGGGCGCACAGCACGCGCGCGAGGTGGCGCTTGTAGTCGGGCGTCGCGTTGAGGTCGCCGGGCGGCTCGGTGCCCTCGGCGGCCTGCTCGGCGGCCGACGCGATCGCCTCGGCGCTGAGCGTCTGCCCGCGCAGCGCCTCCTCGACCGCCCGCGCGCGCAGCGGCGTCGAGCCCATGTTCGTCAGGCCGACGCGCACGTCCTCGACCGTGCCCCCGCTCGCGCGCACGAGCGCGCAGACGGCGACCATCGCCCAGTCCTCGCGGCGGCGGTTGAACTTCTGGTAGCCGAAGCCCCAGCCCTCCGGCGACGGCATCCGGACCTCGGTGACGATCTCCTCAGGCGCCAGCGAGGTGGTCAGGTAGTCGCTGAACAGGTCGGCCGCGGCGATCGTCCGCTCGCCCGACGGTCCGCGCGCGACGACGGAGCCCTCGGCGGCCAGCAGCACCGCCGGCAGGTCGCTCGCCGGGTCGCCGTGGGCCAGCGAGCCGCCGATCGTGCCGCGGTGGCGGACCTGGCGGTCGGCGATCGTCGCGGCCGCGCGCGCCAGCAGGCCGAGCTCGCGCGTGTCCTCGAGCACGGCGTGCGGCGTCATCGCGCCGATGCGCACGTCGCCATTGCCGCTGACCCCGTGCAGGCCCGGGATCCGGCGCAGGTCGACGAGCAGCGTCGGCGCCGCGAGCCGCAGCTTCATCAGCGGGATCAGCGAGTGCCCGCCGGCCAGCACCTTGGCGTCCTCGCCGGACTCCTGCAGGTAGCGGATCGCCTCATCGAGCGACTCGGGCGCGACGTAGTCGAACTCGGCGGGGATCATGACCGCGCCTCCTGGATCGCGCCCCACACCCTCATGGGCGTCAGCGGCATGTTGATGAACGTCACGCCGAGCGGCCGCAGCGCGTCGACGACGGCGTTGACGACCGCCGGCGACGCCGCGATCGTGCCCGCCTCGCCGATGCCCTTGACGCCGAGCGAGTTGACCGGCGAGGGCGTCTCGGTGCGGTCGGTCTCGAAGCTCGGGACCTCGGCCGCCGTGGGCAGCGCGTAGTCGACGAAGGTGCCGGTGACCAGCTGGCCGTCCTCGTCGTAGTGGACCTGCTCGTAGAGCGCCTGCCCGATCGCGTGGACGATGCCGCCGTGGACCTGGCCGTCGATGAGCATCGGGTTGATCGCCGGGCCACAGTCGTCGACGCACACCCAACGCACCACCTCGACGCGGCCCGTGTCGGCGTCGACCTCGACGACGCACGCGTGGGCCCCGAACGGGTAGACGAAGTTCTCCGGGTCGTAGAACGTCGTCTCCTCCAGCCCGGGCTCCATCCCCTCGGGCACGTTCTCGGGGATGTACGCCGCGCCGGCCACCTCGGCGAGCGTCATGCCCTTGTCCGGCGACCCGCGGACCTGGAAGCGCCCGCCGGCCAGCTCGATGTCCTCGGGCGCGGCCTCGAGCAGGTGGGCGACGAGGCGCTTGGCCTTGTCGGCGACCTTCGCGCACGAGCGCGCGACGCTCTCGCCGCCGACGGCGAGCGAGCGCGAGCCGTACGTGCCCATGCCGTAGGGGCCCGTCCCGGTGTCGCCGTGGATGACCTCGACCTGGCCGGGGTCGACGCCGAGGCGGTCGGCGACGATCTGGGCGAAGCCGGTCTCGTGGCCCTGACCGTGCGGCGAGGTGCCCGTGAAGACCGTCACGCTGCCGCTGGGGTGCACGCGGACGACCGCGCTCTCCCAGAAGCCGCTCTGGATGCCGACGCCGTGCGGGCCGACGACGCGCGACGGCGCCAGCCCGCAGATCTCCATGTACGTCGAGAAGCCCACGCCCAGGTGGCGGCCTTCCGAGCGCGCCTGCTCCTGCTCGCGCCGGAAGCCGTCGAGGTCGAGGTTCTGCAGGAGCCTGTCGAGCGTGCCGTGGTAGTCGCCCGAGTCGTAGACGACGCCCACCGCGACCTCGGCCGGGAAGTCCTCCTTGGGGATGAAGTTCTTGCGCCGGACCTCGAGCGGGTCCATCCCGATCTCGGCGGCGAACTGGTCGACCATCACCTCGAGCAGGTGGGTGGCCTCCGGCCGCCCCGCGCCGCGGATCGCGTCGGTCGACATCTTGTTCGTGAAGACGCCGACGACGTCGGTCTGGACGTTCGGGATCTTGTAGCAGCCGCTCAGCACGAAGGCCGTGAACGACGGGATGAACGGCGTGAGCAGGTGGTGGTAGGCGCCGAGGTCGGCGGTGACCTTCGCGTGGATCGCGGTGATCGTGCCGTCGCGCATGCCCGCCAGCCGCACGTCATCGATCTGGTCGCGCCCGTGGTGCGTGCACATCATGTGCTCGCTGCGCGTCTCGACGTACTTGACCGGGTGGCCGAGCTTGCGCGACGCCCACGCACACGCGGCTTCCTCGCCGTAGTGCTGCAGCTTGGCGCCGAAGCCGCCGCCCACCTCGGGCGCGATGACCCGCACCTTCTCCTCGGAGATCTGCAGCTCGCCCGCGAGGAACGAGCGCACCAGGTGCGGGATCTGCGTCGCGCTCCAGACGGTCAGCTGGCCGGCGCGGTAGTCGGCGACGTTCCCGCGCGGCTCGATCGGGGCGCCCGACGTGCGGTGGTTGACGATCCGCCGCTCGACGACGACCTCCGCCTCGCCGATCGCCTTCTCGACGTCGCCGCCGCCGAGCGACCACCGGTGGCTCTCGTTGGTGCCGAACTGCTCCCAGACGAGCGGCGAGCCCTCCTGGAGCGCCTTCTCGGGGTCGGTGACGACGGGCAGCGGGTCGTAGTCGACGACGACCTGCTCGGCAGCGTCGACGGCCGCGTACCTGTCGTCAGAGATGACGACCGCGACTGGGTCGCCGACGTGCTTGACCGCGCCGCGGGCCAGCGGCCAGTGCTCCGGCGTGCGGACCTCGACGCCCGGCGGCACCCAGGCCATGGGCAGCGGCGCGGCGAGCTGGATGTCTTCGCCGGTGAAGACCGCGCGCACGCTCGGATGCTCGACCGCGGCCGACGTGTCGATCGAGGTGATCCTGGCGTGCGCCTCGGGCGAGCGCACGAAGGCGGCGTGGAGCATGCCCGGGAGCACGACGTCGTCGACGTACGTCGCACGGCCGGTGATCAGCCGCGGGTCCTCCTTGCGCTTGAGCGAGCGGCCGACGTGGCCGTTGCCGCCGACCGTCGGCGCCTTGTCGGTGACGCTCATGCCCCCACCCCCGGCGCGACGGGCGCCGCCGGCTCCTCGACCGGCGGTGGCGGCGGCGCTGCGCTCTCGCGCGCCTCGCCTCGTCTGGCCGCGTCGAGAACGGCCTTGACGATGTTGTGGTAGCCGGTGCAGCGGCAGAGGTTGCCCTCGAGCGCGCGGCGCACGTCGTCCTCGCTCGGGTTCGGGTTGCGCCGCAGCAGGTCGGTGGCGGCCATGATCATCCCCGGCGTGCAGTAACCGCACTGCAGGCCGTGGTTGGCCCAGAACGCGTCCTGCATCGGGTGCAGGGCGTCCTCGTTCCCGAGGCCCTCGATCGTCGTCACCTGCCCACCGTCGGCCTGGACGGCGAGCACCGTGCAGCTCTTGACCGCCCGTCCGTCGAGGTGAACCGTGCAGGCCCCGCAGTTGGACGTGTCGCACCCGACATGCGTGCCGGTCAGACCGAGCCTGTCGCGCAACAGATGGACCAGGAGCAGGCGCGGCTCCACCTCCAGCTCGTGCTGCTCCCCGTTGACCTCTAGCCGGACGCGGTGCTGGGCCATGCCTGCCTCCCTGAGGGTCGGGATGTTGTGGGACGGGCCGCGACGCTACTCCTGCCTCTCGCACCCGGCAACCCCGGCCGTTCGAACGGGTGACTTGCGATTTGCTAGCGTCCCGCCATGGCCGCCGAACCGCTGCCTGACGGACCTGCGCTGGACGCCTACTCGCGCGTCGTCACCGAGGTTGCGCGGACGCTCGCACCGTCCGTGGCGAACCTGCGCGTCCGCCAGCGCCGGGCGCTCGGCGGCGGCAGCGCGTTCGTGATCGCGCCCGACGGCTACCTGGTCACGTCGGCCCACGTCGTCGAGGGGGGCGCGACCGGCCGGGCGTCGTTCACCGACGGGCGCGAGTCGCGCTTCTCGGTCGTCGGCGCCGACCCGCTCTCCGATCTCGCCGTGCTGCGCACCGAGGACCGCGACCTTCGCCCGGCGCAGCTCGGCGACGCCGATGCCTTGCAGGTCGGTCAGCTCGTCGTCGCCATCGGCAACCCGCACGGCTACGCGGGCTCGGTCACCGCGGGCGTCGTCAGCGCGCTGGGCCGCTCGCTGCCGACGCGCGGCGGGCGCCGGGCCGGTGTGGTCGAGAACGTCATCCAGACCGACGCCGCGCTGAACCCGGGCAACTCGGGCGGCGCGCTCGTCGATGGCGTCGGCTGCGTGGTGGGCGTCAACACCGCGGTGGCCGGCATCGGGCTCGGGCTCGCGGTCCCCGTCAATGCCGCGACGCGGCGGATCCTCGCCGCGCTCATGCGCCACGGGCGCGTGCGCCGCGCCTACCTCGGCATCGCCGGCGGCTCGCGCCCGGTCCCGCCGCGGGTCGCGGCGCGGCTGGGGCGCGACCGGGCGATCGAGATCGTCGAGGTCGTGCCGGGCTCGCCCGCCGAGCGCGCCGGCCTGCGCCCCGAGGATCTCATCGTCGGCCTCGACGGCGCCGCGCTGGGCGACGTCGGCGAGCTCCAGCGGCGGATGACCGAGGAGGCGATCGGCCGCGAGCTGCGCCTCGAGGTCGTCCGCGGCGGGGAGGCACGCGGGGTGGTCGTGGTGCCGACGGAGTTGAGCGACTAGGGGTTCTTGCGCTCCGCCGCCCGAGCGGCGCGCCAGGCCCCAGCCCCTACAGCAGGATCCGCAACGCCATGTCGTGCGAGCAGCCCGCGTTCAGCATGCGCTGGACGTCGCCGGCCTCGACGTACTGGCCGTCATGGCGCGTCGCCGCCAACAGGAACGCCTGCGTAGTGCTGAAGCCGAGCGCGAGGAACTGCTCCGCACGCTGCTGCTCGATCATCGATGGTGCGCGAGAGGCGGCCATGGCTGCCCTCCAGATCCGACGGCACTTCGTGTGCCTTGATACGTGAAGCATCGGACGGAACGGCGGCAGTCTTTAGAGCAATTTGCGCGAGCAGCAGGCGATTTCTCGCTTTTAGGCGCGTATGGAGAAGCCGGCCCGGCGTGTGCGAGCGCGGTTGCCGGCGGGATCGGTCGCCGCAACGACCACGCGATAGCGGCCGGGCCTCAGCGCGCGGCCGCGGACGCGGCCGGTGAGCCGCAGCGTCACGGCACCGGGGCCGGCCGGCACGGCGCGCAGCGTGCCGACGCGGCGCTCGCGCCCGCGCACGATCCGCACGATCGTCATGCGCACCGTCGCGCGCTCGGAGAGGCGGAAGCGCAGGCGGCCGCCGCGCGGGCGGCGCCCCGACGGCGAGCGGGTCGCCCGGAAGGCACGCGGCAACACGCGGACCGCGCTGATGACGGGCGCGCGGTGGTCGCCGCGCGACGGCGCCGGCGCCACCGCCGCGGGCGGCGCCGCCGGCGCGGGCAGGAACACCGCGCTCACCCCGGCGTCGCCGCGCATGCGCACGACGCAGGCGCCCTGGCCGGTGCACCCCACGCCCCAGCCGTCGAACACCGCGCCCGCGTCGGGCGTCGCGGTCAGCGTGACCGCCGTTCCGGCGGGGAACGTCGCATCGCAGGGCGTGCGGCACCCCACGCCGGGCGGATCGCTGCGCACGGTCCCCGGGCCGTAGACCGTGACGTGCAGCGTGCGCGGCGGCGGCCCGGCCGGGTCGACGAGCCGCTGGACGCGGTCGTTGCCGGCGTCGGCGACGTAGACGCGGTCGGCGGTCGGCGCGACCGCCACGCCCTCGGGCTGCACGAACGAGCCGAGCCCGTTGCCCTCGGCGCCGAGGACCTCCCAGGCGCCGCCGGCGAGGTCGAAGCGCAGCAGGCGGTCACCGGCGGCGTCGCTGACGTAGAGGCGATCGCCGTCGAGCGCGAGGCCGTCCGGCGTCTCGAGCGGCGCGTCCGGCGGCGCGGGGAGTGCCTGCGCAGCGCCGTCGGAGACGCGCAGCACGCGCCCCTGGTCGCCGACGAGCAGCGTCCCGTCGCGGTGCACGGCCAGGCCGACGGGCGCGTGCAGCGGCGTGCCGGGGTCGACGACCGACCAGGTGCCCGCGTCCGGGTCGCGGCGCTGCACGCGGTCGTTACCGGTGTCGGCGACGTAGACGGCGCCGTCGGGGCCGACCGCGATGCCGCGCGGCCCCGAGAACTGGCCGGGGTCGGCGCCGGGCGACGGGCCGCCGTAGACGGCCACCGACGAGCCGTCGCGCCCGAGCTCCTGGACGCGGTTGTTGCCCGTGTCGGCGACCCAGACGTTGCCGGTCACCGTGTCGTAGGCCACCGCCGCCGGCTCGGAGAACTGCCCGGCGCCGTCGTTTGGCGCGGAGTAGCCCGAGGCGCTCGAGACGTAGCCCCACTGCCCGACGTAGCTGCCGTCCGGGTTGAGAAGCTCGATCCGGCTGTCGTCGGTGTCGGCCACGTAGACGCGGCCGTCGTCGTCGACCGCGACGCCGGCCGGCCGGGTCACGTAGCCCGGGCCGCGCCCGGCGATCCCCCAGGCGGCCATCAGGCCGCCGTCGGGGTTGAAGCCCTCGATCCGGTCGCCCCCCGTGTCGGTCACGTAGACGCCGCCCTGGGGGTCGTCGGCGACGGCGGCCACCGCGCGCGGGAACTCGAGCTGGCCCGGGCCCGGCCCGAAGCCGCCCCAGGTGGCGTCGAAGGCGAGCGTCGCCGCGTCGAAGGCCTGGACGCGATGGTTGTTGTTGTCGGCGACGTAGAGGCGCCGGGGGCTGCGGGCGTCGATCCCGACGTCGTACGGGAAGCGGAACTGCCCGTCGCCCTGGCCGAAGCCGCCGATCTGGGCCAGGAAGCCGCCGTTGGGGTCGTAGACGACGACGCGGTGGTTGTCGTCGTCGGCGACGAAGACGCGGTGGCGGCCCTGGTTGTCGGCCACCGGGTCGACGGCGACGCCCTGCGGGTAGTTCAGCGCGGTGTTGAACGAGGCGTCGCCGCACCCGGACTGGCTGCAGTCGGCGTGATGGCCCCAGACGCGGTCAGGGGTGGGCGCCGGGACGACGTTCGGGTTCTGCGGGTCCCGCGCGCCGGGCGGCAGGAAGCCCGTGAGCGTGAAGCGCTGGATGCGGTGGTTGAACTGGTCGGCGACGTACGCGAGCACGGGGTCCGTCGCGGTCGGCTGGAGGATCCCCAGGCCGCCGGCGCCGGTGTTGTCGCCGAGCCGGAAGTGGCCGGGCGTGGTCCCGTTGGAGCCCCAGGCGCCCAGCCAGGTGCCGTCGTCGGTGCGGAAGACCTGCACGCGGTCGTTCTCGGAGTCGAGGACGTAGAGATGGCCCGCGCGGTCCACGGCCAGGCCGCCGACCGTTCCGATCCGGCCGGTCTCGCGGTCGTCGGCGCGCCAGCCGACGTCCTTGACCCAGGTGCCGTCGCGGCTGAACTCCTGCACGACCGAGGAGCGCTGGTCGGCAACCCAGACGAACGCGCCGCCGGGCGAGAAGGCCAGCGCCTGCGGGAAGCGCAGGACCCCGTGCCCGATGGCCGGATCGGCGCCCAGGACGGAGGGCTGCAGCTGGGCGAGGCAGGACGCAGGCGCCCCGAGCGCAACGATCGCGCCGAGCAGCGCCAGGAGGGACCGGGGCACATGTCCACCCTAATCCGGACGGGGCTCCAGCAGGAGCGCCTGGACCGCGCGCCCGACCCGCCCGCGCTCGTCGTGGAGGACCGACTCGGCCACCGCGATCCCGTCGGGTCCGGCGCGCGTCGTCGCGTCGAGGCCCACCCAGCTCCCGATCGGTTCGCGCTCGAGGTAGAGCGTCAGGTCGGGGTTGATGAAGGCCCACCCGCTCCAGTCGAGGGCGGCGCTGATGCCGTTGCCGAAGTCCGCGGCGGCCAGCGCGCGCTGGAGGGGGCTGGGCTCCTCCCCCGCGATCACCGGTCTGCGCAGCGCGACCCAGGCGAAGGCCGAGCCCACGCCCCAGTCGCCGCGCGCGTAGCGCAGGTCGACGCCGTCCTGCCCGAACCAGGCGAGGTCGGACCGCAGGTGCTGAGCGCGCACGGGCAGCGACGCGTCGGGCGGGGCGGGCGCCGCGCGGGCCGGCTCGCTCGGCGGCGCGGCGCTCGTCTCGTCGCGGCGCAGGCGCAGGCCGAGGGCGCGGGCGACGAGGTCATCGCCGGCGTGCAGGCGGGCTTCGACGAGTTGCACCCGCCGGCCGGGGCGGACGATCTCGACCTCAGAGCGCAGCTCCTCGAGCGGCACCGGGCGGACGAGCTCGACGGTCACACGGACGACGCGCAGCTGCGATCCCGGCTCGGCGCGCTCGATGAGACCGCCAATGAGGGCGGCCGGGGCCCCGCCGTGCTGGTGCGTGGGGTTCCACGGCCCGCGCGTCGCCTCGTCCGGGCGCCAGCCCCCGTCGCCGGCGGATTCGTACAGCGCGCTCATGGGCCGGCCAGGCTAATCCGAACAAGGAGGTTCATGGAGGGGCCCTTCCCGGGTACTCCGGCTGGGCGCATGCGGACGTCCATGTGACGCCGATCACACCTGGGCGCGTTCTCTTGCGCGGTTTGCAACCATATGAAGACGCGGGCGCCGGTGCCCGCGTCCTCTCTGGCGTCGGTGGCAGGGGTTTGGCGGACTTCCGCGAAACCAAAAGCCGTCTCCGGCGTTACTAGAAGTGGGCCGGCCACCGGGGCCGGCCTCCATAGTAGTTGCGCCAGCAACGTTTATGAAGTACAATTCCGACCATAGAAGTCGGATCTGAGGAACGAGTGACCGCGAACACCTTGAACCGCGGCGCGACGATGGTTTTCGACGCGCCGCTTGACCCCGTTGACGAGCTCCTGCGCCGCGCGCAGCGCTACCCCGTGCTTCCGCACGAGAAGGTGCTGGAACTGGCGCAGCGCATCGAGCGCGGCGACCTTGACGCCAAGGACCTTCTGATCAACTCCAACCTGCGGCTGGTCGTCTCCGTGGCCCGGAAGTACCAGGGCCAGGGGCTGTCCTTCGCCGACCTCGTCCAGGAGGGCATGCTCGGTCTGATCCGGGCGGCGGAGAAGTTCGACTACCGCAAGGGCTACCGGTTCTCGACGTACGCCACGATCTGGATCCGGCAGGCGCTGCAGCGCGGCCTGGACAACACCGGCCGCACCGTCCGCCTGCCCGCACACATCTCCCAGCGCGTGCGGCGCCTGGGCCGGGCCGAGCGCGAGATGGCGCTCCGCCTGGGCCGGGAGCCGACGCTCGAGGAGCTGGCGAAGGAACTGGATACGGACACCGACGAGATCGAGCGCCTGGGCAGCTACCAGCAGGTGCTGGCCTCCCTCGACGCCGGCGTAGGCGAGGACGGCGAGACGCCGCTCGGCGCCCTGCTGCCGGTCGACGAGGAGTCCCTCGAGGACCAGGCCGTCCGGGGCGAGACCGAGCGCGTCGTGCGCGCCGGCCTGGCCTCGCTGCCCACCGAGGAGATGAAGGTCGTCGGCACGCGCTTCGGGACGGACGGCGAGGGTGAGCGGACCGTCGAGCAGACGGCCCGGCACCTCGGCATGTCGGTCGCGGAGACGCGACGCATCGAAGAGCGCGCCCTGCAGCGGCTGGCCGGGATCCCCGAGCTCCAGCGGCTGCGCGAAGCCGCTTAGCCTCTTTTGCCTCAGCGGCGCGGGACCGCCATCCCGCGCCGCTCGAGCAGGTCGGCGTACGACCGGGCGACCAGGCGGTCGTCCGTGACGCCGAGCGCGCGTTGCAGCTCGGCCAGCTTCGGCTGCTCGGCCGCGGGTCCGCCCGGGCCGGTGACGAGCGCCTCCAGCTCGACGAAGTCGCCGAGCCCGGCGATGCGGTCGAGGTGGATGCGGACGCTCTGGTAGAGCAGCACGCGCCGCTGCTTCTCGACGACGGCTCTGACGCCGAGCGCGTCGGCGAGGGCGTCGGCGAGCGCGATGTGGTCAGCGACCGCGACGACGCGGTAGCTGCTGACGCGCGGCTCCGTGCGGTCGGCGCGCGTGTAGGCGATCAGCTCCGCGAATTCGGTCCCACCCACCCGGGCCTCGCGCAGCTTGAGGCGGCCCTGGACGGCGTGGAAGTAGGTGTCGCGCTGAAAGAGGACGCCCTCGTCGTGCGCGCCGAGGGCGAGCGCCGCGTCGAGGGTGGCCTGCGGGTCGGGGTCGACCGCCTTGAGCTCGAGGTTGCGCCGGGGGGCGCTCAATAGCCGAACTTCGAGAGGCGGTCGCGCTCGGCCTGGCGCTTGGCCTCCTTCTCCGCCTTCTCGGCGCGCTCGCGCTCGCGGCGCTCCTTGGCGTCCTCGGCCGTCACGATGCGGATCGTGGGCTTGAACGCCTCGTCGCGCCCGTGGGCGGCGACGTCGTCGCGGCTGGCGCGCTCGCCGCCCTGGCGGTCGTCACGATCCCGCCCACCGCGGTCCCGATCACGGTCGCGGTCGCGGTCGCCGCGCGGCGGGCGCCCGCCGCCCTCGCGGTCGCGATCCCGGCGCCGGCCGCCGCCGCGGCGCCCGCGGCGGTCGTCGGCCGGGCGATCGTCGACGAGCGCCTTGACCTCGCGCACGGGCGTGCCGGCCAGGCGCAGCCAGGCGGTGTACGCGGGGTCGCCGGGCTTGAGCCCGCGCGCGGCCTCGCAGCACGACGCGGCCCACTTCAGCGGCTTGCCCTGTTCGTCGTGCTGCGGCCGCAGCGCCTGGCGCACCGCCTCGGCGCCGCCGACGCGGTCGATCGCGGCCAGCAGGCGCGGCCGACTCACGGGCGGCGGCGGCGCGGGCGCGCGCTGCGGGGGCGGCGCAGGAGCGGCCGGCTCCGCGGCTTCCTCGACCGGCGCGGCCGCGCCCTCGGCCTCCGCGACGGGCGGAGCGGCGGCAACGTCACCCTCGGCCGGCGCGCCGGCGGCCTCGGCCTCAGTGCCAGCAGGCTCCGCCTGGGGGGCGGGCGCCTCCTGCGTGCCCGCAGGCTCCGCCTGCGCAGTGGGCGCCTCCTCACCCTCCCCCTCGCCCGCGTCACGAGCGGGAGCGGCGGCACGCCGCAACTCGTTCAAGCGCGCAAAGAACGCCCGCCGATGCTTCTCGGCAGCGGTCAACCGCCGCCGCCGAGGGCGAGCGGGCCGCTGAGGCGCGGGCGGCCTGGGAGCGGCGGCCGGCTCGCTCGGCTGGGCCTCGGCTGCGACGGGTTGCGCCGGCGTCTCAGTGGGCGCCGCTTCGGGAGGCGCGGCCGGCTCGCTCGGCTGGGCCTCGGCTGCGACGGGTTGCGCCGGCGCCTCAGTGGACGCCGCTTCGGCCCGGGCAGGCTCGCCCGCCGCAACCTCTCCCGCGACCTCGGTCGGCGCCGCTTCGGGAGGCGCGGCCGGCTCCGGCGGCGCGGCCGGCTCGCCCGGAGCGGCAGCGACCGGTTGCGCCGGCGCCTCGGGGGGCGCCGCTTCGGCCGGTGCAGGCTCGCCCGCCGCGACCTCCGCCGCGACCGGTTGCGCCGGCGCCTCGCTGGGCGCCGCTTCGGCCGGGGCAGGCTCGCCCGCCGCGACCTCCGACGGGACCTCCGTCGGCGCCGCTTCGGGAGGCGCGGCCGGCTCGCTTGGCTCAGCCTCGGCTGCGGCGGGTTGCGCCGGCGCCTCGGGGGGCGCCGCTTCGGCCGGTGCAGGCTCGCCCGCCGCGACCTCCGCCGCCACCGGTTGCGCCGGCGCCTCGCTGGGCGCCGCTTCGGCCGGGGCAGGCTCGCCCGCCGCAACCTCTGCCGCGACCTCGGTCGGCGCCGCTTCGGGAGGCGCGGCCGGCTTCGGCGGCGCGGCCGGCTCGCTCGGAGCGGGCTCCGTCGCCTCGGGGCTTGCCGCCTCCGCCGCTTCAGCCTCGTCCGCCGTCGCCGCCTCCGGCGCCACAGCCTCACCGCCGGCCTCGGTCGGCGCTGCTTCGGCGGGTGCCGCCGGCGCGTCGGGCCTGGTCGGGCTCGGCCGGGTGAGGGACTCGTCGGCCGGGACCTCGTCGGGGTCGGCGTCCAGCAGGAGGTCGGCGTCGTGCGCCGGCGCCTTGGGATCCTCCCCGCCGCGGGCCGGGTCGTTGGTCTCGCGCGGATCCTCGGTCATGACCTTCGCGACACAGTATCGGCGAAGGCGACCGGAGAAGCCTCACCGGTCACCGACGGAGGACGCGTCAGCGCTCGGCACCTGCCCCGTCAGGCTAGGCGGGCTGTCGATCCAGCGCCCAGAGCCGCCGCAGGTGAGGCACGAGCTCCGCGCCGCGCTCGAACGGCCAGAACAGCCTGCCGCCATCGATCTCGACGACCTCGCGACAGCCGGGGATCGTGTCGCGCAGCCAGTGCGCCAGCTCGAGCGGGAACAGCGTGTCGCCCGTCCCCCACGCGCAAAGGGTCGGGATCTGGAGGTCGCGCAGGCCGGGCTCGAGCGCGACGAGCTGGTCGGAGTCGAGCGACGCCATGAAGCGCTCCAGCTCGCGCGCCGCCTCGACGGAAGCCTGGTGGGGCTCCATGATCCCGCGCAGGTCGTCGTCGGAGAAGCGCTCCGGCCACTGGTAGGGCGCCGCCAACGGGCCGCGCCGCGCCGCCTCGCGGTCGTCGTAGCCGGCCTTGAGCGCCGGCGCGAGCTGCCCCTGCTCGGCGAGCTGGGCGACCATCTGTGCGAGGGGGTCGCTGGAGGGCAGGACGTCGCGGGCCTCGCAGTTGGTCAGGGTGAGCGTGCGGACGAGGTCGGGGCGACGCACGGCCAACGCCTGGCTGACGGCGCCGCCGGTGTCGTTGGCGACGAGCTCGACCTGGTCGAGGCCGAGCGCCGCGCAAAAGGACGCGAGCATCTCGGCGTTGGCCGCCAGCGAGAGGTCGGCGTCGTCGGCGACCCGGCTGCCGCCGTGCTGCGGGAGGTTGTAGGCGATGCAGCGGCGCTCGTCGCGCAGCTCTGCGATCACCTGGCGCCAGATGTAGGCGCTGACGAACAGCCCGTGGACGAACAGCGCCACCGGGCCCTCGCCGACGTCGATGTAGGCGAACTCGCCGTGAGGCGTCCTGACGGTCCGGAGCGCCGCCTGGTAGTCGCGGTAGTCCATGGCGCTCGGGAGCGTAACAGACCGACCGTCGGTATGCATCCTGGCTGACTACCATCGCCTCCGTGCCGCCGGTCCGCACCCGCACGAAGGCCGAGCAGGGCGAGGCGACGAGGGCCAAGCTCGTCCGGGTCTCGCGGCAGCTGTTCGCCGCCCGCGGCTACGCCAAGACATCGATCCAGGACATCACCCGGCGCGCCAAGGTCACGCGCGGCGCGCTCTATCACCACTTCGCCGACAAGCGCGACGTCTTCCTCGCCGTCTTCGAGGACGTCGAGCGCGACCTCGGCGTGCAGATCGGAGCGGCGGTGGCGGAAGAGAAGCGCCCCGAGCGGCGGCTGAAGACCGGCCTCAACGCGTTCCTCGACGCGTGCCTGGACCGCGACGTCCAGCGGATCGTGCTGATCGACGCACCTTCCGTCCTCGGCTGGGAGACCTGGCACGAGATCGACGCCGCGTACGGGCTGGGCATGACGCGCCAAGGGCTCGAACAGGCGATGGCCGACGGCGTCATCGTGCGCACGGACCCCGAACCGCTCGCCCACCTGCTCCTCGGAGCGCTCAACGAGGCGGGCCTGGCGATCGCGCGCGCCGACGACGTCCAGGCCGCGCGGCGGCGCTTCGGCCGGTCGCTCGAGCGCCTGATCGACGGGCTGCGGCCGTCAGCCTGACCGGCGGGCGAGCAGGTGCGCCGTGAGCGTCGTGAACCACGCGACGAGCGCGACGAAGGCCAGCAGGGCAACCGCTCCACCGGCGGCGAACGGCCCGCCGTCCGCCACGAGGCCGGGCAGCGTCGCCACCTGCAGCAGCGCCGTCGCCAACCCCGCGCGACAGAGCCACGCGGGCAGCGCGCCGCTGCGCGCGCCGGAGACCGCCGCGGCGCCCACGCCCACGGCGAGCGCCGCCGCGGCGATCGTGATCAGCGCGTTGAAGCTGTCGAACGCGAAGCGCACAAGCGCGTCCGGCGCCTGGATGCTGTGGAGGACCAGGCCCGCCTGCAATGCGACCCCCACCAGGACGACGCCTGTCCCCACCCCGGCGCCGAGGAACGCGGCCGCCGAGAGCCGCGTCTCCCCCGCCTCGCCGAGATAGCCGCGGAATGCGCCGAGGAACCAGAGGAACGGCACGGCGGCCGCGGCGATCAGCACGTCGCCGGCCAGGATGGCCGAGCGGTGGTCGGCCAGGTAGCCGGCGATCGTCGCGACCGGCTCGTCGGGGCCCGGCGGCTTGCCCTGCACGAGGAAGCCGACCAGAAAGATCAGCCCCGAGAGCCCGCACGCGATGTCGAGGCGGCGACGATCGGCCATGGCGCGCGCCAGTTTGCCAGACCGACTGTCGGTACGCGTCGCTCAGGCGGCGACCTGGTCCCAGACGTCAGCGTCGTGCGTCGGGATGAGCTGCGCGTCGGGGTGCGCGCCGGCGTACTCGCGGATGCGCGCCATCGACCGGCGATAGAGGTCGTCGTCCGCCGTCCGCCACGGCAGGAGGTCCTCGTGCAGGTTGCGCAGCGTGTACAGGGCGTCGCCGACGATGAGCACGTCGCGACCGGGCGAGCGCACCAGGACGGACAGGTGGCCGCGCGTGTGGCCCGGCGTGGAGAGCAGACGCACGCTGCCGTCGCCGAGGAGGTCGATCATCGCCGGGAACGGTCCCCACGATTGCGCTTCGGGACCGCTGAAGTCGATGAGGCGCAGCGCCGAGCTCGCCGGCAGCTGGCTGCGCACGTAGCCCTGCCAGACGCCGAAGCGCGCGGTCGCCGCGCCCCACTCCTCGCGCGCGCAGACGAACGTCGCGCGCGGGAACTCGGACATCGCGCTGGCGTGATCGACGTGCAGGTGCGTCATGACGACGAGGTCGAGGTCGGCGGCTTCGATCCCGCGGGCCCGCAGCTGCGCCGGCACCGTGCGGTCGCGCGTCGCGCGCAGCGTGCTGAAGAAGCGAGCGTTCAAGCGGCCGAAGTTGTCGGCCAGGCGGTCGGCGGCGTCGGGGTGCAGGCCGGTGTCGACGAGCAGCGGTCCGCGGCTCGGGTGGACGAGCAAGAACGCGCCGATCGGACACCCGACCCAGCGCGACTTGGGCACCCCGATCCCGAGCGCGCGCAGCGGGTTGGAGGCGTCGGTGCGAAAGAACCAGCCGGGCGGCGCGAGGGCGTCGCCGCAGCGGAGCGGATGCACTTCGACAGGGGTCTCGGTCACGGTGCTCTACTTCCCGGCGGGCTCGGTAAGGGGCAGGGCCATTATGCGCAGCCCTCAGCTCGCGCGCCTGACGGCGGCCGCGATCGTCGCGCTCAGCGCGCCGGCGCCGGCGAAGGCGACCCACGCGCGCGCCTCGTAAAGCGGCAGCAGGAGGAGCGGCGCGAGCGCGTTGCCGGCGAACTTGAACGCGCCCACGAGCGAGACCGCCCCGGCGCGGTTGGCGGGCGCGCTGCGGACCATGAGCGTGTTCAGCCCCGCCCACACGAGCGCCGAGCCGAGCCCGGCGACCGCCCAGTCGAACGCGAGCAGTCCCGGGCTGCCGACGACGCCCAGCAGCGGCACGGCGGCCGCGGCGACAACCGCGCCCGCCGACGCCACCCGCGCCGCCCCGAGGCGGTCGACGAGCGCGCCGGCCGGCCGCCCGGCGACGACGCCCGCCGCGCCGAACCCGGCCAGCAGCAGACCGCGCGGCGTCGGGCCGAGGCCGAACGCGTCGGCCGCGCGCAGCGCGACGAGGAAGCTCACGCCGGTGATGGCCAGGAACGCGATGAAGGCGGCGGCGGAGGTCCACGCCGCGCGGCGGGTGAACGCGGCGCGCAGCCGCGGCGGCTCGGGATGCGCGCGGCTCGCGGCGCGAGGCAGCGGCGCGACGGCGAGCAGCAGCGCGACCACGGCGGGAACGATGAAGGCGAGCCGGAACTCGACCGCGCCGGCGAGCCCGCCCACGAGCGGCGCCGACACGACGCCGGCCGTCTGCACCGAGGCGAACGTCCCCATCGCGCGGCCGAGCTCGGTCTCCGGCGTCGCCTCCGCGACCGCCGACAGCAGCAGCGGGCTCGTGAACGCGTTGGCTGCGCCCTGCAGGCCGCGAGCGACGAGGAACGCGGCGACCGAGGTCGTCGCCGCCACGGCGACCGACGCGATCGCGTACGCGATGTACGCCGCGCGGATCGCCCGCGCGACGCCGACGCGCTCGCCGAACGTGCCAGAGACGACCTGCAGCGCGGCGAACGGCACGAGGTAGGCGGTGATCCCGGCGCTGACCTCGGCGGTCGAGGCGTGGAAGGCGTCGCGCAGCTCCGGGATGAGCACCGCGATGACGCCGCCGCCGAACGGGCCGAGGTAGCCGCCGGCGTACAGCCCGGCGCGCGCCGCGCGCTCGCGGGCCGTGGTGGCGGAGGATGCGGACGGTGAGCGGTCGAGGAGCACTGCGGCTGGCGGCGGTCGGCGTCGACGGCTGTCGGGCCGGGTGGGTCGTCGTGCGAGGCTACGAGGACGCCGGCGGCGCGCTCGTCCGCACCGAGCCGGAGCTGCTGCGCGCGCGGCACGGCGGGCTGCGCGCGCTCGTCGAGGCATGCGAGGCGATGCGCCCGCCGCCGAGCGTCGGCGTCGACGTCCCGATCGGGCTGCCGCGCCGCGCCGGCCTGCGCGCATGCGACCGCGCGGCGCGCGAGCGGCTCGGCCCGCGCCGGGCGTGCGTCTTCCCGGCGCCGGATCGCGAGCTGCTCGGGTGCACGTTCGAGCAGGCCCGCGAGGTCGTGCGCCGCCGCGCCGGTGAGCACCCCGTCCTCAGCCACCAGGCCGTCGGGCTGTTCGCGAGGATCGCCGAGGCCGACGCGCTGCTGGCCGAGCGCCCGGCGCGCCAGGCGTGGGTGGTCGAGGTCCACCCCGAGCTGTCGTTCCTGGCGCTGGCGGGCGCGTCGCGGGCGCTGCCGCCGAAGCG
>VAWY01000308.1 GCA_005888335.1 Actinomycetota bacterium | reverse complement strand
CCGTCCTGAAGGTCGTCTCGATGACGAGCGAGGCCGGCGCGTACCGGCGTTCGACCTCGAAGGCGGTCGTCGGCGTGATCGACCAGTGCCCGGCCGCCGGGTCCAGCAGGCGCGAGAACACCGCCGGGCTGTCGTAGTGCGGCAGGCACAGCCAGTCGATGGATCCAGCAAGGTCGACCAGGGCGGCGGACGTGCAGTCGGCCAGCAGGCCGTAGTCGGCGATCGGGCGAAAGTCGCCGTCGCGCGCCGGCAGGCGCGCAGGTTCGGTGGCGAGGACGTCGGTCATGGCCCTCTGTCTGATGACGGGCGCGCGCGTTACGGATCGCGGCGTAACAGCTCGGGGACTCGAGTGACTGAGTCCCGCCAACGCCGTCTCACGGAGGACCGGATGCGAGGACTACAGGGCAAGAACGTGTTGATCACCGGCGGCAGCTCGGGGATCGGCCAGGCCATCGCCGTGCGCTTCGCCGAGTACGGCGCCAACGTGGCCATCAACTACCTCACGACCCCCGACGAGGCGGCCGGAACCGAGGAGCAGGTGCACACCTGCATCAACAAGGTCCAGCAGCACGGCGTGCAGGACCTGCTCGTCCAGGGCGACGTCTCCAAGGGGGCCGACGTCGTGCGTATGGTCGAGGAGACCGTCGAGGGCCTCGGCTCGATCGACGTCCTGGTCAACAACGCCGGCATCCAGATCTCGCGCCCGTCGCACGAGCTCGACAACGGCGCGTTCGACAAGGTCATCGACATCAACCTGCGCGGCTCGTTCATGTGCGCGCGCGAGGCCATCAAGCGCTTCCTCGACCAGGGCCACGGCGGCGCGATCGTCAACATCTCCAGCGTCCACCAGGTCATCCCGAAGCCCAACTACCTCGGCTACAGCGTCAGCAAGGGCGGGATGCAGAACCTGACCAAGACGCTGGCGCTCGAGTACGCGACGGAGGGCATTCGCGTCAACGGCGTCGGCCCGGGGGCGACGATCACGCCGATCAACCGGGCGTGGGTCGACGACCCGGAGAAGGCGCGCCAGGTCGAGGAGCACATCCCGCTGCGCCGCGCCGGCACCGCCGACGAGATGGCCGGCGTGACCTGCTTCCTGGCCAGCGACGAGGCGGCCTACATCACCGGCCAGACGATCTTCGTCGACGGCGGCCTGACGCTGTACCCGAGCTTCGCCACGCCGTGGTCGTCCGAGTGACCGACGAGCTCGGCGCGCTGCGCCACATCGACGACGCCAAGCGGGCGGCGGCGATGCGGCTGGTGCGCGCCGGACGCGTGTACGACCTCGGTCGCGAACTGCACGACGGCATCCCGGTCTTCCCGGGGCGCCACTTCCGCCAGACCCTCGTCCCGAACCCCGGCCCGCGGCTGGGCGACAACCAGGTCGATTGGACCACCGAGGTCGTCAGCGCCACGATGCAGCTGGGCACCCACCTGGACGCTCTCTGCCACCTGCGGATGGGCGACCGCGGCTACGACGGCTGGAGCCTCGCTGACACCACGCCGTCGGGCGCCACGCGCCTGGGCATCGAGACCGTCCCGCAGATCGTCACGCGCGGCTGGCTGGTCGACGTCGCGCCGCTGGGCGCCGGCGACGTCATCGGCCCCGAGCACGTGCGCGGGATCGTGCCCGAGCCCGGCGACGCGGTTCTGTTCCACACCGGCTGGGGACGGCACTGGGACGACGCGGACACCTACGTCAGCGGCGAGCCGGGGCCGGGCATGGCGCTCGTGCCGTGGCTCGTCGAGCACGGCGTGGCGCTGACCGGCTGCGACACGTGGTCCTATGGCCCGGTGCCGGCCGAGGACGCGGACCGACCTTTCCTCGTGCCGCAGACGCTCAACGTCGAGCACGGCGTCTTCGTCGTGGAGAACCTCGACCTCGGCGCTCTGGCCGCCGACGGCGTGCGCGAGTTCGCCCTCGTCCTGACCCATCCCAAGCTACGCGGCGCGACCGGCGCGTGGACCTCGCCCATCGCGCTCGTCTGAGGAGGACACCGTGCGAAACGACTACGACGTCATCATCATCGGCACGGGCGCCGGCGGCGGCACCCTGGCCCACCGCCTGGCGCCCTCGGGCAAGCGGATCCTGCTGCTCGAGCGCGGCGGCTACCTGCCGCGCGAGCCCGAGAACTGGGACTCCAAGGCGGTCTTCCTCGACGGGCACTACCTGCCCGACGAGGAGTGGATGGACAAGGGCGGCACCCGCTTCCGCCCCCACCAGCAGTACTTCGTCGGCGGCAACACGAAGTTCTACGGCGCGATCCTCTTCCGCCTGCGCGAGCGCGACTTCGGGGAGATCCGCCATCGCGGCGGCGTGTCGCCGGCGTGGCCGATCTCCTATGAGGACCTCGCGCCCTACTACGACGAGGCCGAGGCGCTCTACCACGTGCACGGCGAGCGCGGCGAGGACCCGACCGAACCGCCGGCCTCCGGACCGTACCCGTGGCCGGCCGTCTCGCACGAGCCGCGCATCCAGCGCCTGCACGACGACCTCCGCCGCGCGGGCCTCAATCCCTTCCACCTGCCGGTCGGCGTGCTGCTCGACGAGGCCAACCCCGGCCAGAGCAACTGCGTGCGCTGCGATCGCTTCGACGGCTTCCCGTGCCTGACCGACGGCAAGGCCGACTCCCACGTGCTGTGCGTGCGCCCGACGCTGGAGCGCCACAAGAACGTCGAGCTCGTCCGCCACGCCAAGGTCGAGCGCCTGGAGACCGGCGCGAGCGGACGCGAGGTGACCGACGTCGTCGTCTCACG
>VAWY01000307.1 GCA_005888335.1 Actinomycetota bacterium | reverse complement strand
CGAGCTTTTCAGCCGATAGGGCGAGCCGAGTGTCGGTGTTCATTCGCCGTTGAATTCGGCGACCGCCGCCTCCCACCGCTCCAAGGCACGTTCGACGTGTGCGCGGCCGCCGGAGGGCAACCAGTGCACGACGCGAGTCAGCCCGGCCTGCTGAGCGCGCTCGAGGTCCCTTGGGTCGGCCGGAAGTCCAATCGCCTGGACTTCGACGTGCCGGTCGGCGCGCGCGCGAAGCTCGTCGACGCGTTCGAACAAGGCCTGGGGGCGGCGATAGTTCGGAAACCACGCATCTCCGAAGGCCAGCACACGATCGAGCACCGTGGGGCCATCGCCGCCGACGAGGATCGGCGGGTGCGGACGCTGGACGGGTTTGGGCTCCGACCATATGCGCTCGAAGGCGACGTGGTCGCCGGCGTATGTCGCCTCCTCCTCGGCCCAGATCACCTTCATCGCCTCGACGCGCTCGCGTAGCACCGCCATGCGCCGGCGCGGGTCGGTGCCGTGGTTGCGCATCTCCTCGCGGTTCCAGCCGGCGCCGACGCCGAACTCGAAACGGCCGCCCGAGAGGTGGTCGACGCTGGCAACCGCCTTGGCGGTGACGATCGGATCGCGCTCGATCACCAGGCAGATGCCGCTGCCCACGCGCAGCCGAGAGGTCGCCGCCGCTGCCGCGGTGAGCGCTACGAACAGGTCGTAGCAGTGCCAGTACTTCTTCGGCAGGTCGCGACCGCCCACCCAGGGGCTCTCGCGGGCAGCCGGGATGTGCGTGTGCTCGGCGAAGAAGAGCGACTCTTGGCCGTGCTCCTCGACAAGGCGAGCCAGGGGCCCCGGGCCGATGCCGTCGTGGGTCGGGAAATAGCCGACGCCGAACTCCACCGGCGCTCAGGCTAGTGCGGCGCGCGAGAGCGCGGCTAGCGGTCGCGGCCGAGAATGTCGTCGACGCTCGGCTGCGCGTCGATGACCTCGTCGGCGGACTCCGCGTGCTCGACGACCTCCTCCTTCGAGGGCACGCTGCCGAGCACCTCTTCGGGCGGCGGGCTCTCGACGTCGGGCAGATCCGGCGGCCGTGGAACGTCGGGGGTCTCTCGTGCATCAGCGGGATCGCTCATGGCGAGGGGGTACCCGTTTGGTTGGCGGGCTCAGCGCGCGCACACGGCAGCGGGAGGGCGCCCTCGCGGGCGCCCTTCCGTGTGACGAGCGGCCGGTGTCAGCTGGTGCCCGCCGCGGGGCGGAAGCCGTGCACCTCGGGTGTGTGCTCCCATTGGTCGTCGGTCTCGCTGAGGACCATCCAGCCGATGGCGCCGAGGCCGACGAGCAGGACCGCGGCGGCGATGAGCTGCATCGGCGAGCTCGCGGTGGGCCCGGAGATCGCGAACAGCACCGCGGCGACGGCGATGCACAGGGCGGACCACGCCGGCACGGCATGGGCTCGGGCGAGGCCCCAGGCGAGCACGATCACGCCGAGCGAGAGCGCGAAGGTCAGCAGCATCAAGGGCACGAAGCTGCCGGCCGTGTTGTCGATGCGGTGCAGCAGCGCGGTCATCTGCGCCCGGTCGCCCGCGCGGGCCATCTGCCACATCGCGAACGTCAGGCCAGCGTTGGCGGCGGCCGCGACGAAGCCGATCAGCGCGATCGCACCGCCGACGTGACCGAACGCCGGCTTGCGCTCGCGCAGCATGTGCATGAGCCCGAGGATCGCCGGCAGGAACATGATCAGGCCGGCGAAGCCGAGCACGCTGGCGATGTACCAGCGATCGAGGTGGCCGGAGATGCTGCTCAGCAGCGGTCCCTCGTCCCCCTTGAGCGGCGGTGAGACGATCGCCGACGCGAGGAACAGCAGCGGCGCGCACACCATGCAGACGCCCGCGACCACCTTGCGAAAGTGGTGAGCGTCGGAGACATTCAGCATCGGGACAACCTCCTTTTCAGACCGTTCGATGCCTACGCGCTCCGATACACCCGCTCGTGCCGATCGTTACATGATGGACCGGCCTCGCTGAGGCAAGCGATGTCGCTGTGACCGAGCGATCACGCTGCCGGCGCACCAGGTGGGAAGCCTGCTGGCCGTCGAGCGGACGGCGCGCTCCACCGACGAGTCGCTGAGGACGACGACGACGACGCGAGCACGCTCGACGACCTGCTGGCCGACCCGCGGGCGGAGGTCGAGTACGAGCGCACCCTCGACGCGATCACGGCGGGCAGGCGCGTGCGCCAGCTCGAATGCGGCGCCCTGGGCAAGCTCGCCGCCGCCGGGGGCGACTGGGCGGCTTGATCGGCCGAGGTCGCGACGGGTTCACGTGAGCCCGCCGGAGAGTTACGGTGCCGCGATGCGGTTCGAGATGGTGCGGTCAACACCGGGAGTGCGGGCGTGAGCGCCAAGTCGCGCGCCGCGCGGGTGCTCGGCCGCACGCTGCGGATGCCGGGCGTGCTCGATCGCAAGCGCACCGGCTGGATGCTTCAGGCGCTCTCACCGGCGACGGTGATCGTCCTCGTCCACCGCGGGCGCAAGAGCGGCAAGCTGTACAAGACGCCGGTCGAGATACTGGCCGACGACCCCGCGCAGCGCGAACTCGTCGTTTCGCCGATGTGGGGGAGAGGCTCCGACTGGTATCGGAACGTCGTCGCCGGTGGACTCGTCGAGGTGCACGTCAGAGGCGAGGAGCGGCACGTCGAGTGGCGCGAGCTCGACGAAGCGGAGCGGCGCACCGCGATCAAGGCCTACCGCGAGGCCCACCCGCTCTACAGCCGCATGATCCTCCGAATGCTGGTCCGCGTGAACGGGTTCGAGGGCGCCCCGGAGGAGGCGGTGGTGCGCGAGCTCCCCATGCTCGGTCTGCGCCGCGTCGGATCCTGACGTCCGGGCTAGTGATTCCACGCCGGACTTACGGACGGGCCCACTAGTAGTGCTTTGTTAGGTGCCGAGGCCCTTCTCGCGCAGCTCGGCGCGGGCGGACTCGGTTTTCGTCAGGTGGCCGAGCCCCATCCCGCCGAGCACGGCGTCGGTTTTCGAGAACTGGATCTGGTCGTACTCGACGATCTCGACGTTATTGCCCCAGGGGTCGACGAACCGCAGCCCGCGCGTCGGCACGATCTCGGCGCCGACCTCCTCCAGCGCGCGCCGCACGGCGTCCT
>VAWY01000310.1 GCA_005888335.1 Actinomycetota bacterium | reverse complement strand
GCGGCTCCGTCACCGCCGACGAGCGCCACCACCAGCCGTGGGGGATCGTCCACGGCGGTCTCTACGCGGCCGTCATCGAGACGTTCGCGACGACGGGCGCGTTCGAGGCGGTCAGGGGCTGCGGCCGGCAAGCCGTCGGCCTTGCCAACGCCACGGACCTCCTGCGTCCCCACCGGACCGGCCCGCTGCAGGTCGTCGCGGTCCCGATCCAGCAGGGACGAACCCAGCAGCTCTGGCAGGTCGAGATCCGCCGTCCAGGGGACGACAAGCTGATCGCCCGCGGTCAGGTGTGCCTGCAGAACGTCGACGTCGAACGCTAGTCGAAGCTACATACAGAGAAACAACTCAGCCTGCTAAGCTGCATCGTCAGATGGAGCGCACCAGCTACCAGGCAAGCAACTGTTCGATCGCCCGCACCCTGCAGGTCCTGGGCGAGAAGTGGACGCTGCTCATCATCCGCGAGAGCTTCTACGGCGCCACGCGGTTCGAGCAGTTCCACCGGGTCCTGAACTGCCCGCGCAACCTCCTGTCCGAACGGCTGACCCGGCTCGTCGATGAGGGGATCCTCGAGCGGTCGGAGTACCGCGAGCCCGGCAGCCGGGCGCGCAAGGAATATCGAATGACCGACAAGGGCCGTGAGCTGACCCCGATCCTGCTCGCGCTCATGCAGTGGGGGGACCGCCACCACGCCGATCCCGAGGGCCCACCCGTCCTCGCTCGGCACGCCGGATGCGGCGAGGAGCTGCGGGTCACTCTCACGTGCACGAGCGGACACGAGGCGGCCGGGCCGGATGACATTGAGATCGTCGACGGGCCCGGCGCTCTCCCAGCAGTCCCCGCCTGAGATGACCGCGGCCCGCGCCCGGATCGAGGTCGCGGCGCTGCAGACACTGCTGACGGTCCTCGGCGCGCTGATGCTGCTGGCCAGCCGGCGCGTGGATCGCTTCCGGCGCCAGGTCACGCGCGACCTGCTGCTCGAGATCCGCAGCGCCGACGGCGCGCGACAGCAGTACCGGCTGCACGCGGCCACGCGGCGGCTGAGGCTGCCCCGCCGCCCCGTCGAACACGCCGACTGCACGCTGATCTTCCCCACCGCGCGCGAAGGGCTGCGGGCACTGCTGTCACCGCGGGCGATCGGCCGGATCGTCGAGGGCATGAACACCGGTGGCACGCGGATAGAGGGCAACCCGGCGCTGCTGCTGTGGTTCCACGGCCTGACGCGGATCGTCGCGCCGATCGGTTCGACGCGCCGCCCGCGCCGCCCGGCGCCGGTGCCGATCCGCACCGCGGAGCGCGATGCGCCGTGGGCGCAACGAATCATCCGCGAGCCCCCGGTCCGCGAGCTCAGCCGCGACTGGCCGCAGGCGTGGGCGGCGCGCGAGAAGCTCCTGCAACTGCGAGCTGCCGCGGGGGAGCGGTTGCCACCGGGATGAGCGGCGAGGTCACAGCGCTCAACGCGCGCGCCCGCGGGTGGCTGCGCCACCTGTGGGACAAGGCCACGACGCCCGACGACTGGAGCAGCTCCGGTACGCCGCATGAGTGGTGGGACCGCGACTCCAGTGCGCCGATGTGCGCGTTCCCGAGATTCGATCTGGGCGAGAGCTCGTACGCGCTGCCGCTGATGTGCGAGGTCACGCCGGCGTGGCGCGAGGTGTACACGCGCATCGCGCGCGAGTTCTGCGAGCGGCACATGACGTTCTGGGCGGCGATCGACGCGCTCGTGCTGATCGGTGACGACCCCAACGTCGATCGCTATCCGCCCGAGTGGCAGATCTACATCCCCGAGCGCCTGCGCGGCGCCTATGCCCCACCCGGCTGGATCGGCAACGGCGACCAGCGTTGGGGCCTGAACCCCGACCCGATCGCCGCCGACGGCAACGTCTTCTTCCGCGGCTTCTTCAACCTGCTGCTCTCGGTCTACGCCTACGTCTCGGGCGACACGCGCTACCACGAGCCGTTCGAGATCAGCGGCTACATGGACCGCACGTTCACGTGGACGCAGCCCGAGCTCGCCGGTTTCATCAGCGCGCAGCTGGCCGCGCGGCCGGAGGGGCCGCACTGCGAGAACACGAAGATCTGGCCGTTCTGCGTCGGCGCGACGGGCCTGGGGCTCAAGGCCTACGACGCCGTCAACGGCACCCGGCTGCATACGCCCTTTGACGCATGGACGGAGTTCGCCCAGCAGCACTACATGGGCCGCGACCGCCGCGGCGACCTCGAGTGGTTCGCCTTCTACTACGACCCGATCGAGCGCCAGGCGGCGACGTTCCCCGACCACGTGACGGCGCTCGCGGCGCTGGTGACGCTGCCGTACATCTATCCCCAGCGCCCCGACTGGGGCGGATGGCTGTACGAGGCCTCCGTCCGCAAGCTCGGATGGAGCAACCCGAAGGCGCGGATCAACGAGTTCATCCCAGATCCGCGGGCCACCTCGATCGCGCTGCTGATGGCGCATGAGGTCGGCGACGACGTCACCGAGGCGCGCCTGCGCGACTACGTCGAGGAGCACTGCGAGCCCCGGACCTTCGG
>VAWY01000309.1 GCA_005888335.1 Actinomycetota bacterium | reverse complement strand
CCAGACCTACGCCGCGACACCCTCCCGCGCCGGACACGCCACGAGCATGCGCGTCGTGCAGGTCCCCGACGTCGACAACATCCGCATCACCTGCGACGACGAGGAGTTCACCGCCTGGCGTCGCGCCGGCGCGAACGCCATCGAGCTCGACCTGACGATCGGCGAGCACGCACTGGTCGTGCGCACCGGCTACCACGGTCGCGCGGCCGGAACGTCGCCGGAGCACGCCACATCGACGCCCGCCGTCGTCACCGGAACCGGTGCAGCGATTGCCGACGGCTCGCCGGCTGCGCCCAGCCCCGCGGCGATCGCCGCGGTTTCGA
>VAWY01000192.1:497-11944 GCA_005888335.1 Actinomycetota bacterium | reverse complement strand
AGAGTCGTGACGATATCGGCCGCGCGCGCGGGGGCGCTCGCGGCGCGCCGCTGCGTCGACGAGCTCGGCGTCAGACCGTTTCGACGGCACCGACGCGTGCGGCGCTGATGCTGCGTCCCGGCCCGGCCGTGCCCATCGAACGACCGCACACCGTCGAGGAGGTCATCGACGAGCTCCGCGCCCGCTCGAGGTCATCCGCCGCGGCGACTATCGCCGCGTGGCCAAGCTCGTCTCCGCGCTGGAAGAGTCGCCGACTACCTAGTGGACGTCGACGCGATCGTCGTCGACGGCGTCTGGTGGCGCCAGGTGCCGCACGGCGGCGACCCGCTGTTTCGCGCCGACCCGCCCTGTGGCGCTGGGAAATCGACGTCGAGCGCGTCGCCGACCTCTCGGACGGCAACCGTCTCGCCGCCGTCGCCCTCCCCGCGCCGCACGCGACCCAGCGCGAGTGGCCCGCGTTCCAACACGTCGGCGAGCAACCGGCGAGACGGCTTCAGTGGCGTCCTAGCTCCGAGCGCAGCGCGCCCCGAGCACCTGGTTTTGTGCCTGTTCCGCGAAGCCGACGAAGTTGACGGCGCGGTGCCGCTGGGACCCCCGAGGACCTACCGTCGCCCGCCGGCACCGCCGACCGGCATGACGACGTGACCAGTCAGGCGACGTCGATGGGGGCGTCGTCGGGCATGGCAAGCACTGTTCACAAGCGACGTCCGGTGCCGTTCCGTCTGGCGTGACGCCATGCGCCGCCGCGAAGCCAAATCCAAGGGGGTCCGGGGAGATCTCCCGTCCACCGAGGGTTCGAATCCCTCCCCCTGCGCTCTGTGACCGCCCCGCCCGAGCGTCACGACGACGTTCGACCATGGGCGCGTCGTGCCGCGCAATGAGGTCGAGGTGCGAGCCTGCTCGACGCCTACCTGACTATCTGCGTCGCGGGGATGAGGGTGCCCTGTCGCGCGGCCGCCGCGCGCTGAGCCGACGCGCAGGCCGCAGACCTAACACGAAGAGAGGATCCATGCACATCATCCGTCATGACCCCACCGACGCTCCTGGGCCAAGAACTGCATCGAGTGCTCCTTGTCGCCGATCAGCGCGGCGCCATCCTGAGCGCCCCGTCGAGGCGAATGACCTCGCCGTTGAGCACGGGGTTCTCGAGGATGTGGCTCGCGCCGCCGACGCGCGCGTTCGGGTCGCTGACGCTGGGCAGGCCGACCCCGGTCGAGGACTTCATTACCCCAGCGGCGGCTCCTTGATCGAGACGCTGCAGGAGTTGTGCGCCCAGTTACCGACGTGGTCACCGTTCGGGCGGACGATCTCCTTGATGTCCTGGCCGTTGCACTGCACGGCGACCGACTCGTGGAACGAAAGCTCCGGCACGGTCTCCGTGATGCTGCAGCTGTCCACGCCGGAACAGCTGAAGTCGCGCCAACGCACGTCGCCGCGGATATCGGTGATCCACAGCCGCGCGTTCTGCGTCACCTGGAATCGGTAGTGAGTTTCTGTGTCAAAGGACGTCTCGATGCGCACCGTGCAATAGTGCACGATGCTCCCGGCAGGGACGGGGTCGTTCCAGCAGCGGACCGGATTGCTGGTACAGCCGTCCACGTAGGCGCCCCAGGCGCTCTCGATGCCCAGCACGCCCAGCGCCGGCTGGGTCTCGCACCGCTGGCCGTGGAAGAAGTTGTTGGCCGGCGTTGGGTTGATGTTGTACTCGGTTGTGTTCGGGTCGTCTGCGGCGGCCGGACCAGCGGCGACGCCGAAGGCGGCGACCGCCGAGACGACGGCCATGAAGCTGGCGAATGTCTTGCGCATGTGAGTCGTTCCTGTCCGTCCCGGGGTCGGGGTGTATGCGGGACGAGGGCATCTTCCGCCCCGACAACGGAGCGATCGACACTCTCAGGAGTGGATAGGCGCATCCCTGGACGCCGCGACGGGTCGGTCCGGCTTGGCGCCACGGCGCGCCCGCAGCACCGGAGCGGCGAAGGAATCGAACCTTCACGCGTGGGGCTGCCACGCCCGGCCGGCTTTGAAGAGTGTGCCTTCAACGCTGGACTACGTCGATTTGCGGCACTTTCGCTGGGGCTCCGTCCCGTCGGAGAGGCTCAGATCTGCCGAATTGGGGACACGGTTCGGGACGAGGAAGCAGCTCTTCATGGGCCCCGGGCGCGAGTACAATCCCGGGGCTCTTGACGCCCGGAGCCAGGGGGTCTGCGTGGAGGTCAACGGCGTCGCCCATGTGGTGTTTCGGGCGGCTCGGTTCGAGGAGTGCATCGCGTTCTACGACCAGCTGATGCCGCGGCTGGGACTTCGGGCCGTCCACCGGACGGCCGAGTTCGTGTACTACATCGGCGGCCGCACGGCCGTGGCGATACGCAAGCCGGACCCGGAGCTGGCGAACCACGCACACATTGAGAACGCACCCGGCATCGATCATCTCTGTTTCCGGGCGCGAAGCCGCGACGACATCGACGAGCTCTACCCGTTCGTGCGGAGCCTCGGTGCAGAGATGGTGAGGGCGCCCGAGGAGGGGCCGTGGGCCCCGGGTTACTACTCGCTGTCATTCCGAGACCCCGAAGGGATCCGTCTTGAGGTCAACCATGTCCCGGGAAAGGGCGTCTTCGCGGAGGGGGGCTCTTACCAGACCGCCCCCGGTTACCCGCTCACCGGCAGGCGGGGAAGCACCGGGCCGGGGGAGTGAAGGCTGAACCGGCTTCATGGCCGAGCAGGTAGAGCACGGCCTTCCCGAAACGGGTCGTCTCCGCGGTCGAAACCGATCGGCCCGGGGTCATCGCCCCGTGGCACGACCAGCTAAAGACCGGCGAGCGGGTGACCTGCTCGGCGATGTCGTCGGCGTCGGTCTTGCGCAGCGCGTTGGCGACGCTTGGCCAGCGATCTGCGAGCGACCCGTCTCCACGCCGGCGCACGATGCTCATGCCTTGCTCGCTGCTACCGCCCACCAGACCCGCTGCTTGCCTTCCTCGAAGGGCTCTGATTATGCCGAGCACAGACCCGCATCTAGACCGCGCGGCCGGCGGTGGCCAGCTCAGGTCGGCATAACAAGCTAAGTCCCGCGGAGGGCGAAGGCGTCCATCCGGGTCCACTAACCCTCGCCCTCATTGCCCTCCGGTGGACTCCTCGGGACGCCGGTCTTTCGATGGTCAGGGGTCGCCGGTTGGAGTCCGGCAGCCGCGTACGCCGGGACGTCGCGTTGGCCTAGCGGATCAACCGAGCGTTTGACGCTGACCGGTCGCCGCGGCCGTCTCGATCGCGTTCAGCATGCGATGGCGGGTGACCGCGTCCTCGAAGGTGGGGCAGAGACGCGTTCCCTCGCGGTAGTCGCGGGCGAAACGTGCGTACGCTTGGGCGACGTTGGCGGAGGGGCCCGGGGCTTGTGGCGGCGACCATCGATACTGCTCTGGCACGGGCAGGGTCTCGAGCGAGGACTGGTTGCCCTTGGCGCCGCGTACGTCCATCTCGAAGATCTGGGCCTGGCCGCCGGCGGCGGTGAGCTGCAGATCGCCCTCGGTCCCGTTGATCTCCCAGAGCAGGTTCGTCCCGCGCGAACTCCCGCCCCGGTAGTGGATCGAAAGCGCGGCCCCGCTTTCGAGCAGTCCGCTGGCACACACCTGATCATCCGCGGTCATGGGCTTGCGTTCGCCCGTGTCCGCGATCGTGAAGGTCGTTCGGCGCACGGTCATGGTGGCCGAGAGCTCTCGGACCTCGCCGAGGCAGTGACACAGCGCGTCCGCCGCGTGGCCGAGCGCGATCGACAGCATTGTCGCGCCGTTGCTCTTGTCGTTGAGGTAAGCGTTGAACGGCTCCACCGTCGGTCCCCAGCCCATTCCCGAACCGATCAGCGTGGTGGAGAGCACCTCACCCACGTAGCCTTGCTCGATCAGGTCACGCACGTAAGCCACCGACGGCGCCGAGCGGGCCTGCAGTCCCGCCACGGCGAGGGCGCCCTTTTGCTTCGCCAGCGCGGCCAAGGTCTCCGCCTCTTGCAAGCCGTTGCCGAGCGGCCACTCGCAGTACACGGCTTTGCCCGCGCCGAGCGCTGCGGTCGCCAGTTCGAGGTGATAGGGCACCTTCACGGTGATGGCGACTACGTCCACGGCGGGGCTGTTCACGAGGTCTTGGTGATTGTCGAACGAGACAGGCACGCCAAAGCGCTTGCTGGCGGCGTCGGCCGATTCCCGTCGCGTGGTGGACAGCGCCGTGATCTCGAAGTCTTCCGAGAGCGACTTCAGAGCAGGAATGTGCGCCTGCGCCGCCCATCCGCGATCCGGATTGGCGCCGATGATGCCGACACGAATCTTCTTGGCTGCATCGTTAGTCATCGCGATCAGACCTAATCCTCACTTCGGGTTCCTCAGAAGCATATTCCTAGGAATATATCTGCGTCAAGGTCTCGGATGTGCCCGCGTCTCTCGCGCCGGCGGAACTAGATTCCGTGGAATAGATTGATAGGGTCGTGGCATGGCCGCTCGCCGGAGAAGCCAGGCTGCGGCGCCGGCAAGCGGGGTTGACGGCGTGGCGTGGACGACCGACCTGATCCGCTTGGAGATCGCGCTGTGGGATCGCGTCGACGCGCGCTTGCGGGAGTCGCACGAGCTGCCGCTGGCGTTCTTTGAGCCGCTGCACCTCATTTCCCGCGCCCGGGCGAACAGCATGCGCGTCGGTGACCTGGCTCGGGGGCTGCGCATCACCGTCGGGGGAACCAGCAAGCTCGTCGACCGGATCGAGCGGGCCGGGTTGATCGCGCGTGAGCCAGATCCCGACGACCGCCGGGCGTCACGGGTGGCGCTCACCACAGCCGGCAAACGGAAGCTGACCGCCGCGCTCAAGACGTACGAGGCGGAGGCGGGCCGCCTCCTCGGCAGCGTCCTCAGCCCCGACGAGCAGCAGCAGATGAGGGATTACGTCTCCCGATTGCTGACCTCGATCGACGACGGAGAAGGCACATGACCGCGACCATGCGCGCGGTCGTGCTGGACGCCCCAGGCCCGCCCGAGGCGCTTCGGATCCGCGAGCTCGCGGTCCCGGAGCCGCGCCCCGGTTGGGTGCTCGTCCGGATCAAGTCGTTTGGGATCAATCGCTCCGAGCTCCACACGCGCCTGGGCCTCGCGCAGGGCGTCACCTTCCCGCGTGTGCTCGGCATCGAGGCGACCGGCGTCGTCGCCGCTGCGCCCGGAGGCGAGTTCGAGGTAGGCCAGCAGGTCGCCGCGATGATGGGTGGCATGGGCCGGACCTTCGATGGCGGCTATGCCGAGTTCACCAACGTGCCCGCCACCCAGGTCATCGCGTTTCGCTCCGAGCTCGACTGGGCGACGCTGGGCGCGATCCCCGAGATGCTCCAGACCGCCCACGGATCGCTGACCGTCGGCCTCGACGCGCAACGCGGGCAGACGCTGCTGATCCGCGGCGGCACCTCGTCGGTCGGGATGGCCGCCGCGATCCTCGCCAAGGATCGCGGCCTCGCGGTCCTTTCCACCACGCGCCGAACCGACCGCGTGGGGGCGCTCGAGGCGATCGGCGTCGACCACGTCCTCATCGACGACGGCGACGTCGCAGCCCAGGCGCGAGCGATCGTCCCGGACGGCGTCGACGCCGCGATCGAGCTCGTCGGCACCAACACCCTCCCCGACACCCTTCGCGCCACCGCCGTCCACGGCGTCGTGTGCTTCACCGGCATGCTGAGCAACCAGTGGACCGTCGCGGACTTCTACCCGATCGAGTACATCCCGTCGGGCGTCCGGCTCACTGCTTACGGCGGCGACGCCGCCGACCTGCCCACCGACGTGCTCCAGGCCTACCTCGACGCGGTCGCGGCAGGCCGCCTCACCGTTCCGATCCACCGCACGTACGCGCTCGACGAGATCCCCCAAGCGCATGCCGACATGGAGCACGGACGGGCGACGGGCAAGCTCGTCGTCCTCCCCTGACACCGGCAACGGCTCACCGCGATCTCACGGCAAACGGTCCGATCGCGTCGTCGCCGATCAGGAGCTCTCTCGTCATCGCGGAGCGCCGCGCCGCGCTCCGCCGGCGAGGGCGCGTCCGCCGCCCGCGAGGCCGCCTCGTAATCCATGCGCGCGTGCCAGACGGTTCTTCGCAGGGCGTCCCAGGGGCGTCGCGGTTGTCAGGCCGGGGCGTTTCCAGCCGCGCTCAGACACAAAAGGCCTGCAAACGGCGGCTCAGGTGGACACCGAGTTTCCATGGTAAGGAAGGGGTCGCCGGTTCGAGTCCGGCAGAGGGATTGAGGAATACCTGCAAATCAGCACTATTTGCAGGTGGTGGACTACTCCCGAAATCTCGCAGGGTCAATCCAGGGTCGATTTGGGGTCCTTCTACAGAAGGGGTCGCGAGCCCTTCCGACGTGGGGAAAGGGTCGCCGAGTTGAGTGTTCGGCGGCGGCGCACTCCTCGCGTTTCTTCGACGGGGCGGGCGTGGCGCACCGATCACACTCCCGGCGCCGTCCCTCGGCGGGCCTGCAGCATGCGCAGTGAAACGTTCCATAGGCGTTACGCGTCGCCTGGGTCGAGCGCGTAGGCGCCGACGTGGAGCCGCAGACCTGCGAGGCGCTGGGTCCACGATCACGGTCTCCCGTATGCAGGCATTTCGGCGACTACAGGAATTCCCGCGTCTCTAGGGCCACGGCCTACGGGCCGACTTCCTCCAAGGTTGCGCGGCCGGCACGCTGACGGATGCCGAGCAGATCGATACGGAGCTGGGGCGGATGGGTGCCGGCTGCGGCGACATCCTGCTGGCCCTGGGCGCTCGGTTACGGTCCGAGTGAGAGAGAAGCCTTCCCCGATCACGGGAGCGCCGCGACATGATCGTCATGTTTTCCGCTCGCCGCTTGAAGCCTGGTGCGTGGGAGCAGTTCCGACGCGCGTGGGACCCCGGCGACGTCAAGCCGCCCGGGTTCCAGCGGGCATACCACGCGCGCAACATCCGCGGTGAGGAAGAGGTCATCTCGTTCGGGCTGTTCGAGATGACCAAGGACGACTACCACCGCTGTTAGGCGAAGCCGACGCACAGGAGATGCAGCGGGTCGATCGCCTCTCGGCCTTCGTCGAGCACGAGTTCGTCTCGGGCGTCTACGAGGTCATCGACGTCGCGGACGACTAGCGGAGACCCGTGGACCAGCCGCCCGAGGCGATCCGCGAGCTGGCCCGGCGCCGCCTTGGCTTTCAGCGCTTGCACCCGGGGACAGCTGCGCGCCGTCGCGGCGGCGGCCGGGGGTCGCGACGTCCCGGCCGTCCTGCCCACCGGCGGCGGGAAGGGGTCAGCGGTTCGAGTCCGGAAGAGGGCTTCGGTCGCTACTGCGATTTCGGCGCTTTTGGGCGAAGCGATGTCCTCGTGAGTCCAAGGCGGGGTCTATTTGTGGTCCGAGCGTGACCCTTCGCTGGCCGTGAACGTGCTCGGCGCTCGTGCCCGCCACGCAGGGGCTGCGTCCGGCGACCGCTCACGCCCTGATCGCCCAGCCCAGAGGCCCCCACGCGCGGGGCCTCTGGACGTGAGGGCGCCCGGTTGGCCGTGGCATGTGCCGAGCCCTAACGGGCGCGCGATTACTTCGCGCAGATCGCCCAGACGGTGAACGCCTTCGTCGCCGCGCCGCCGTTGACCACCTCGACCCGCCAGCCGGTGGGGGCCGTGCTGGATCCACTTCCGATCGGGACGCTTCGGGCGATAGCGTCACCCGCGTCGAAGTTCCCTCCGAGCTCCCCGCCGCCGCCGGTCGCCTTCTCCCCCGCGTCGCAGTTCGCTTCGAGAGTCGCGTTCTGGCCCGGACCGACCGAGCCGTCCGCTGCACGCATGATGATGTTCGCGACGCCGGACGGTCCCGCTGGTCCGGCCGGCCCCGCTGGTCCAGCTGGCCCTGCAGGCCCCGCAGCGCCCGGCGGGCCCGGGCGCCCGCGTGGCCCGCGACGCCCGCGTGGCCCGCGCCTGGCCGCGGCCGCGAGCGCGTCGGGGGCAAGCTTCGCTGCGGCGACGGAGCCGTCGCGGAGCTTCACGCCGTCGACCGAGTTGTTGCGGATCTGGCTGCCGCTGATGAGTGACCCTGCAGTCGCGCTGCCAACGGCCCCCATCACGAGGGCAATCACCGCGATCAGCCCGGCCGCCGATGGTCGCCGCCGCAAGAGCCTGCGGAAGAGGTCTGACATGTGCGTGCCTCCTCTTTCGGGCCACAGGCGTCCTCGCGTCCCGGGCAGGACGTCCGGCCGAAGGTTCGAACCTGTGTTGGGCGGACGCAGTCCAAACGTAACGACGCGCCCAGGCACCCGCTATGGCACGAACGTGGAATCTTTGGCGCCTTCGGACTACTCGGCTCGGAGAGCAGAAATGAGTCAAGTCGCGTTGTGTGATGTAGGACGCCTCACTCGTCGGTGAACGGGTCGGCGGCTCAGACCGCTTGGAGCTGAGGCACCTCCTCGTTATCGATCTTCTCTCTCTCGTTGTCCTCGGTCTGGGCGACGACGAGGGCCATGGACGACTCTGAGAGCTAGCGGCGGGCGACGAGCCACTCATCGTTTAGAGCGCCGGCCAACCTGATCCGCGCGGCGTCGTTGGGGAAGATGCCGACGACGTCCGAGTGGCGGCCGATCTCGCGGTTGACGCGCTCGAGCGGGTTGGTCGAGCGCAGCTTGCTCCAGTGCTCGGGCGGGAGGGCGTAGAAGGCCAGCAGGTCGGCCTCGGCGTCTTCGAGCAGCCGCGCGTCCTTCGGCGCGACGCCTTGGAGCTGGTCGGTGACCGCGGCGAGCCGCTCGCGCGCCTCGGCGCCGCTGGTGGCCGTGAAGATCCCGCGGATGGCGCCGGAGGCCAGCGGCTGGTGGGGCTTGGCGACGTGGCCGAGCATGTCGCGCTGGAAGTGCACGCAGCAACGCTGCCAGGGCGCGCCGAGGACCTGCGCGATCGCGTTCTTCGTGGGCGTCGGAGACGCACAGCCGGACGCCGGTCAGACCGCGCGCCCGGAGGGACCTGAGGAACTCGCGCCAGAAGCTCTCGGTCTCGCCCTCGCCGACGTCGAGGCCGAGCACCTCGCGCCGCCCTGATTCGTGGACGCCGTAGGCGATCGCCAGGGACTTCTGCCGCACGCCGCCGGCCTCGCGCACGCGCTCGACCTTGGCGTCGAGCCACAGGTACGGGTAGCGCCCCTCGAGCGGCTGTTCGCGGAAGATCCGCACCTGCTCGTCCAGGCCCCGGCACGACCGGCTGGCCTGGTGTTTGCTCATGCCGTGCAGGCCGAGCCTCTCGACGAGCCGGTCGACCTTTCTGGTCGAGACGCCGTTGACGTAGGCCTCCTGGACGACCGCGACGAGCGCCTGCTCGGCGCGCCGGCGCGGCTCGAGGATCGACGGACGGCATGAACGATCCCTGACGCAGCTTG
Organism: Actinomycetota bacterium; assembly: GCA_005888335.1. The sequence goes on along the minus strand of VAWY01000192.1, from coordinate 2,559 downwards.
GGGATGGCCAAATCGTCCCGACGCGGGTGTCCCACTCGCGCGGCCGGTAGCCGTTGCGCTGGGTGGTGCGCCGCTCCGGCGCGCGCTCGCCGTGCGCGGCGCCGATCTGCTCGGTCACCTCGGCCTCGATGAGCTCGGCCACCAGCCACGCCACGCTCTCGCGCAGCACATCGGCGTGCTCAGACGTCATCAGCTTGTCGACCACCTGAGCAGCGGTCATCCTCTGGCCCTCGGCCATCGTGGTGCTCTCCTTCGTCGGACTGCTCGAACAGACCGACGATTCGAGGCGCCCGGTGGCCGACCCTCTTCGAGGACAGCGGCGCCGAGCTGTTCCTACACCACGTCTACCGATCCGACCCGACCATGCGCGCTGCGATTTGCCGATAGCCACGCGGCCGGTTCGTCCCGCTAGCGCTGCTTGCGGCGTAGCTCTTCTGGGTTGGCAGAGGGGATACTCGTCGCGGGCGGGTCTCGAAAAACCGTTATGGGCGTAATCCGTCCACCGAGGGTTCGAACCCTCCCGCTCCGCAGGTGCTCAGCCACACGCGCTGGGTCACGCCGTACCGCGAGGAAGAGCGCTGGCCGTGCGGCGAGTTCCCCAACCAGAGCGCGCACGACACGGGCCTGGCCACGTGGACGACCCGGGACCGCCCGATCGAGAACACCGACGTTGTGCTCTGGTACGTCTTCGGCATCCAGCACGTCACGCGACCCGAGGACTGGCCGATCATGCCGGTCGACACCGTGTCCTTCTGGCTCAAGCCGGCGGGCTTCTTCGACCGCAACCCGACGCTCGACGTCCCGCCGGTCGGTGGTCAGGACGGCTCGCGGTGACCAATCCCCGGTCCGGCCGTGACCGCGATCACCGCCGGGCGCCGCGACCGCGCGCAATCTGCTGGGCGCAAGATCGCGCGCGCACGGATCGGAAAAGGAAGGGACGCGACGATGATCAGACGATTCTCCAAGCCGGCCGCGGGAGGCCTCGCCGCCGCGGTCGGGACGCTCACGGTGGTCGTGGGCATGGCGGCCGCCCAGCCGACCCACCGGCCGGCACGAACGCAAGTCGCGGCCGACCAGGTCGTCCTCGCCTCGCAGAAATGCGGGAAGGGCGTCGAGCGGCCGACTGTCGTCGTGTTCGCCTGCGGCGACTTCAACTCGTTTGCCGAGCACCTGCGCTGGTCGCAGTGGGGCGGCCGCGTCGCCGTCGGGTCCGGGGACTTCTCCTCCAACGACTGCAAGCCCGACTGCGCGCGCGGCCACTTCCACGAGGCGCGGGCGACCGTGCGGCTCTATAGCCGCCGGCACTGCGCCGGGCACAAGCACCTCTACTACCAGCGTGCGACGGTCGTTGTGCGCGGCCGGCGGCAGGCGGAGCTCGTCGGCTGCCCGGTGCTGGGCTGACGCCCGACCGGCTGGCCAGAGTCCCACGTCCAGACGGCCTCGGGGACCGCTCCCGGGGCCGTCTGCGTTTGGCTGGCGCTTGGTTCGAGCGCTGCCGGGCGCTGGCCACGGTCCTTGCCGTCCCCCTCTATGAAGGGCGCGTCGCCGTGGCGGGCGCGATGCTCGAGCTCGCTCGAGGCCGCTTCGCGGCGGGTGAGCAGCTTGCCCTCGAGGGCCGGCGGGCGCTGGAGGCGGCCGGAGACCGCGACGCCACGTGGCTCTACGTGCTGCAGATGTACCCGGTCCGCCGCGCGCAGGAGCGGCTCGCGGAGCTCGAGCCCGACCTGGCCCGATGTGCGGACCACGGCGGCGCGAGCCTCCTGGACGCCGCGCTGCGCGCCGAGGCCTACGGGGACCGCGGCGGTGTCGCCGCGCTGCTCAGCAGCCGGCACGAAGGGTTGACCCAGCCGCGCGGCGGCGACCGCGCGGCGGCGCTCGCAGCGGCAACCGACGCGTCTCGCCGCTCTCCGACCGGGCCGCGGCGCTCGCCGTCGACGCCCTGATGGTCCCGTTCGATAAGCGCCACCTCGTCGCACGCCAGTGCGTCTTCTGGGGCCCCGCCGCGCGGCCGTTGGGGCCTGCTCGCGAGCGCGCGATCCGAGCGCGCGCTCGCCGTCCAGCG
>VAWY01000192.1:0-428 GCA_005888335.1 Actinomycetota bacterium | reverse complement strand
CGGAGGCGGGCGCGAGGACCGCCGCCGCGCGATAGCGCTCCTCGACGAAGGCCCGGGCGCCGCCGCGCGCCTCGGGATGCATAGCGTCGCGAAGTCGATTCTGGGGCTCAAGCTCGAAGCGCAGGGCGCGTCGCGGCGGGCCGCCGGCGCCACGGCGATCACCGCCGTCTAGGACGAGGTCGCGCGGGAGCGGCCCGACATCTCCTCGAGCGCGTCTCAGGACGGATCGATCACGATCGTGTTCAGCGACATCGAGGGCTCGACCGAGCTCAACGAGCGCGTCGGCGACCGGCGCTGGCTGGCGATCGTCCGCCGGCACAACTCCCTGATCCGCGACCGGGTCGCGGCCCATCGCGGCGCGGTCGTGAAGTCGCGCGGCGACGGCTTCATGCTCGTCTTCGACGCCCCCGGCGACGCCGTCGCCTGCG
>VAWY01000191.1 GCA_005888335.1 Actinomycetota bacterium | reverse complement strand
CGAGCCCCGCGAACGCCGCGACGGCGAACGCGCGCGCCGCCGACCACCGCGCCCCCCGCGCCAGCCGCACGAACGCCGCGATGAGCAGCGCGAGGTACACGGCGAGCCCCACGATCCCCTGCTCGGCCGCCACGGTCACGGGGATCGTGTGCGACGCCGACACGGCACGGCGGCTCGAGGCGTCCTCGTGGCGGCGGTACTCGCGCGCGAACGACGCCGATCCGTGGCCGAGCACCGGCGCGTCGCCGAACAGGCGCAGCCCGCCGGCGATGAGGTCCACGCGCCCGCTCGTCGCGCGGTCGGCCGAGGCCGACGAGCCGAGGTCGAGGTGCACCGCCCCCGGCGCGACGATCACGAAGGCCACGGCCACCACGGCCAGAGCGCCGGCGACGAGCGCGGTCTGGCGCGCGCTCCAGCGCAGGGCGGCGAGCACGCCGAGCCCGGCGAGCAGCGCCGCGAAGCTCGACTGCGAGAACGTGACGAGCAGCCCGCCCCAGAGCACCGCGAGCACCACGCCGCCGGCCACCGCGTCGCGCGTGCGCGCGCGCCACAGCACGGCCGCCGTGACGGCGAGCATGACGAGCGCGAGGAACCGCCCGTAGATGTTCGGGTCGAAGAACAGCGAGTTGACGCGGAAGTAGTCCTCGAACTGGTTGGCGGTGATCACCTTCGGGTTGAGGAACAGCTCCTTGCGCGCGTACTCGACGAAGCCGATCCCGACGAACACCACGGCGAGCGCGACGAGCACCCCGAGGCACGCGGCGAGCAGCCGCGGCGTCCAGGCGACCTCGCGCAGCAGGCAGAACAGCAGCGCGAACGGCACGTAGAAGAACGCGACCTGCTGGAGCGCCTTCTCGAAGTCGCTCGACCACGCCGACTGCACGGCGTAGAGCACGAGCGCCGCCGCCAGCAGCCACTCCAGGGCTCGCGGCGGGTGCGGGGCGTCGTCGTCCTCCCCGCGCAGCCGCGGCACCGCGTAGGCGAGCAGGCCGGCGGCGACGACGAGGTAGAGCGGCACCAGCAGGCTCGCCGTCGACCCGCCCGCGGAGATCGGGATGCGGAAGGGCAGCGCGGCGACCGCGAGCAGCGGCATGAGCGGCGGGCGGCGGTGCAGGAGCAGCGCCAGGCCGGCGACGGCGACCAGCCCGAGCAGGGCGGCCCCCACTGCGGCCGCGGGCCGGTCGCGCAGCGACGCCAGCTGCGGCGAGTGCCAGATGTCGGCGATCAGCAGCGCGGGCGCCAGGGCGAGCGCGCCGAGCGCGGCCGCGGCCCGCGCGCGCACCGACGTGGCGACGATCGCCCCGCCGGCCAGCAGCGCCGCGGCGATGATCCCGATGACCTCGAGCGCGTGGCTCATGCGGCGAGCAGCTCCCAGATCCGCTTGACGAGCGCGGTCTCGTTGCCCGGGTGCGACAGGCGCGACGGGAGGTCGGGCAGCCCGACGCGGATCGCCAGGCCGCGCCCGACGCGCGCGGCGAGGATCCCGGTGGTGCCGTCCGGCGTCGTCGCCCGCGCCAGCACGCGCGCGCCCGGCGGCGGCTCGATCGGCTCGAAGGACGGCAGCCCGGAGAACACGCCGGTGCCGCCGAAGACGTCGCCGCGGAAGAGGTCGATCCGGTCGTCGGCCGCGGTCAGCGTCGTCGGCCGGCGCACGAGCGGGCGGACCTCGAAGCCGAGCGCGTCGGTGGGCGCTGCTGTCGTCGGGTCGAGGAGCCGGCGCGCGGTGAGCCGCAGGGTCCGGCGCAGCGAGTCCGTGCCGAACGTCGCCAGCCGCCCGCCGCGGCGCACGTACGCGGCGAGCCCCCGCGCCACGTCAGACGGAAGCCAGCGCTCGTCGCCGGCGAGCACGACGCCGCGGTGCCCGTCCAGCGGCGGCCCGACGCCCGCCGCCAGCGCGAGGTCGGTGGTCAGGTCGTAGCGCAGCTGCGAGTGGTCGAGGAAGATCAGCAGCGGCGCGACGCGGCGCACCAGGTCGTCGGGCAGCCCGCGCCCCAGGACGCGGTCGCGCAGGACCGAGACGCCGCGCGTGAGCGTGTTGGGCAGGCCGTCGCCGTCGTCGTCGACCGGGTTGGTGCCCTGCCACAGCAGGGCGGGCAGCACCACAAGCACGCGCTCGTGGTGCAGGCCCTGCACGGCGAACGGCACGGTCGTCGCGTGCCGGCGCGTGCGCACCTGCAGGACGTACAGGCCCGAGCGGCGCCCGGGCGCGGCGATGGTCAGGTTCGGGCGCGTGCCACTGCCGCGCTTGCGCGGGCGCGCCTCGCCGACGTGGCGCACGCTCCACGTGTACGCCGCCCGGCGCGCGTCGACGCCGAAGGGCGCCTTCTCGCCGGTCACGATCGGCGCGTCGAGCGGCGGCTGCACACCGAGGTAGCGGACCGTGATCCCCCCGTGTCCGGGAAGCGTCTGCCCATACCCCGGCTTGGGTGGCAGCACGGCGGGCGAGGAGCCGATGTTGCCGGCGCGATCGCGCGTGCGCACGGCGACGACGTAGGTCCCGGGCTGCACGCGCCGGCCGCGGACGGTGCCGTCCCAGGTCACGGTCCCCGACCCCTTCAGCGACTTCAGCGTCGCCACCGGCTCGGCCGATGGCCGCGGGTCCGTGCGCCAGACCTCGACGGTCGTCGGCCTGGTGGTCGACGGTGAGCGCACGTGGATCTGCAGCGGCTTGCCCTGCGGGTTGGGGAAGAGCTCGGGGCGCGGGACCTTGTCGCGCGTGGGCCCGATCGCGGCGACGACCGGGCGCGGCGGGGTCGTGTCGACCCTGAAGGGCCGGGGCAGGAGGATCGACCGGCCCTGCCGGCGAAGCGCGATCTCGAAGTGGTAGGTCCCGTCGCGCGCGCGCCCGCCCTCCGCGGTGTGCCCGCGCCACAGCACGCGCAGGTTGCGGAACGCGGGCAGCGAGCGGTCGCTGACCAGCGTGTCGACGACCTCGTCGTCGCGGCCGACCACGCGCACCGTGACGTCGTCGCCCTTCTTGAGCAGGAACGCGGCGCGGCAGCCGTCGAAGCGCCCGTCCCCGTTGGGGGAGCAGACAGGGCTCACGCTGAAGCGCGCCACCGCCGCCGGCGTGCTCTTGACGCGCTGGGCGAGGAAGAACGCGCCGACCGAGGCCACGACGAGCAGCCCGAACACCACGCGCGACGCCGTGGTCACAGGCGAACCAGCCCGCCGTTGGGGACGTCGATCTCCGAGAACGCGTCGAGCCCGCGCTCGTCGGCGTGGCACAGCGCGACGCGGATCGTGCCGCGGTGACAGACGATGAGCGCGGGCAGGTCGCCGCGCCGCGTGACGTCGTCCAGCCCGGCGAGGACGCGCTCCTGCTGCTCGTTGAGCGACTCGCCGCGGGGGAAGCGCCAGCCGTCGCCCGCGTGCTGCCACGCCGCGTAGAGGTCGCGATCGACCTCGTCGTAGAGGCGCTCGGTCCAGTCGCCGGTCTCGGTCTCGGCGAAGCGCGCGTCGACGATCGGCTCCAGACCGACGCGCTCGCCGACGATCGCCGCGGTCTGCCGCGCGCGGGCCAGCGGGCTGGCGTAGAGCGCGGCGAGCCGTTCGCCGGCCGCGGCGTCCGCGAGCGCGCGTGCCTCGCCGATCCCGCGCGGCGTCAGGACCGCGCGCGGGCTGTGGCCCTGGAAGCGGCGCTCGGCGTTGAACGTCGTCTCGCCGTGACGGGCCATGAGGATCACCGGGCCATCGTGTCCGAGCGCAGGCCGAGACGCAGGGTCTCGAGCGAGAGGACGTCGTCGGGGGCGATGTTGCCCAGGTTGACCTCGGAGCCGAAGCGCTCGATGAACCACACCTGCTGGTCCTTGCGCGGCGCCTCGAACACCATCCGGTCGGGATCGATCGCGTGGGCGATCTCGTCGATCAGGCCCATGCGCACCTCGCCGTCGGCGCGGAAGATCCCCGCGGTGCCGCTCTCACGCGCCTCGGCGATGACCTTCCACGCGCCCGCCTCGAGCTCGGCCTCGATCTGCTCGACCCAGCGGTAGGGGGCCATGATCTTGCGGTCGTCCTTCGAGCCGACCTCGCTGAGCACGGTGAACCCGTCGCCCGCGAGGCGGCGGATCAGCGCGCGCTTGTCGTCGGGGTCGAGCGTGATCGTCCCGTCGGACACCTCGACGTGCTCGAGCCGCAGCTCGCGCAGCCAGTCGATCAGCGCGTCGACGCGGCGTTCCCGGATGGCCAGCTCGGTCAGCGTGCCGCCGAGCACGACCGGGATGCCGTGCGCGCGGAAGCGCTCGAGCTTCGGCAGGAGGTTCCCGGTGGCCAGCGCGGTGCCCCAGCCGAGCTTGACGATGTCCACGCTGTCGCCCGCGACCTCGACGAGACCGTCGACCTGCGCGAGCGAGAGCCCGCGGTCGAGGACGTGGGTCAGCCCCGTCGCCCGGGGCTTGCCGCTGCGCGGCGGGAGATCGAACGGCCCGGCCATGCCTCGAGCGCGCGGCGCTACCGCGCGAAGTTCTGCCCGACGACCACCACGACCTCGGCGTTGGGCCCCGCGGTCGTGCTGTCGACGTCGCTCGCGGCCACGACCTGGGAGGCCGGGACGCGGAGGGATCGGGCGGCGTCGAGCGCCTCTTCGCGGTGGCCGGCCGTGAACTCGACCTTGGTGTCCGACTGCGCCTGGTTGGACGCGTCGGTCACGGCCACCGTGGTGAAGCCCTGCTCCTCGAGCCGGTTCGCGACGCTGCGGGCCAGCCCGGTCACCGTCGTGCCGTTCAGGACGGCCACGCTGGTCTGCGCGCGCTGGGCCTTCGTCCTGGCCGGCGGAGCGCCGGGGCTCGACGGCTGGGCCGCCGGCGACGGCGCCTGGCCGAGCGTGTTCGGCGCGGGCGGGGTCTTCTGCTCGCCGCCGCCGCCGGCGACGACGCGTGCGATCACGGCGGCGCCGATCGCGAGGACGGCGACGGCCACGCCGGCGGCGACGATGCCGCGCCGGCCGGCGAAGCGCCCGGGGGCGCCGTCGTCGCGCCGCGCGGCAGGCGCCGGGCGCGGCGGGATCGTCGCCGAGGGCGAGGTCGCGCGCAGCGGCTGGGCGGGTCGCGGCGGGACGGGCGGCGCCGGCGAGCGCGGGCGGTCGGCGCCGGGCCGGGCCGCGGCGGCGCCCGCGGCGGTGCTTGCCGCGGGGACCGCGGGCTCCGGCGAGGGCGTCGACGCACCGGGCGCCGCGGGCTCGTCCTTCGGAGCGGGCGGGGACGCTGACGGCGCGGCCGAGGCCGCGGGTGCGGCGGGCTTGGACGTGTCCGGCGACGGCGCCGCTTCGGGCGACCCGGGCTTCGGCGCGGCGGGGGCCTCCGGCGCTGCGGCGGCGGCGGGCGCCTTCGCGCCCTCGTCGGGCTTGCCCTCCTCGGGCTTGGCCTCCTCGCCGCCCTCCTGCTCCGACGCGGGCTTCGCCTCCGCGCCCTCGCCCGTCGCCGGCGCCTCGGGCTTGGCCTCGGCCGGCGCGGCCGCCGCCTGCGCGGCGACGGTCGCCGGCTCGGCGGGCTTGGCCTGCGCCGCGCCGTTGCCCGTCGACGCCTGCCCGGCGGGGGTGGCCGCCTGCGTCGCCGGGCGGGGCAGGGGCTGCCCCTGGACGCGCCGCTGCGCGTCGGCCGTCACGCGCTGCTCGAGCTCGGCGGCGCGCTCGGGCGCTCGCCCGGCCCACTCGCGCAGCCGGCGCACCTCGCGCGCCTGGCCGAAGTAGAGGAGCGAGAGGACGGCGAGGCCGGGGATCGCGACGAACCCGGCGAGGGCGCCGATCGTCTTGAGGTCCTCGTTGACCTTGATCAGGGCATGGAGAAACGCGAGCATGCGGGCGGCGAAGCGGAGTCTAGGCGGGGGCGTCGACTGAAGCCGCGGATGTCGACGTCCGCAGCGCGGACAGCTCGGTCACCTTGTGGGCGAGCCCCGCCGCGTCACCCTCGAGGACGAGCAGCCCGATCTCGAAGAAGACCCGGTCGACCGTGTCGGCGTCGAGCGGGTCGCGGCAGGCCTCCATGATCTTCTCGGCCGGGGTCGACTGCGGGCACTCGTAGGCGTTGAAGAGGTCCTCGTGGAGCTTCTCCCCCGGGCGGCGCCCGACGAGCTCGATCGCGATGTCCTCGTCCGGGCGCAGGCCCGAGAGCTCGATCATCGCGCGCGCGAGCTGGATGATCGACACCGGCTCGCCCATGTCGAGGACGAAGACCTCGCCGCCGCGCCCCAGCGAGCCCGAGCGGATGATCAGCTGGACCGCCTCCGGGATCGTCATGAAGTAGCGCGTCATGCGGTCGTCGGTCACCGTCACCGGGCCGCCCGAGGTGATCTGGCGGCGGAAGATCGGCACGACCGACCCGCTCGAGCCCAGCACGTTGCCGAAGCGCACGGTCGCGTAGCGGGTGTTCGGGTACCGCCCGCTCTCGGCCTCGACCGCCCACTCGGCCAGCGCCTTGCTCGCCCCCATCACGGTCGCCGGCGAGACCGCCTTGTCGGTCGAGACGAGCACGAACGCGCGCACCCCGACCTGCCCCGCGATCCGCGCGACCACGCGCGTGGCGATCGCGTTGTTGCGGACGGCCTCGACCGGGTTGTCCTCCATGAGCGCCACGTGCTTGTAGGCCGCCGCATGGAAGACGACCGTCGGATGGTGCTCGGCGAAGACCTCGCGCGTGCGCTCCTCCTCCTTGCAGTCGGCGAGCACCGCGGCGAGCGTCGACGGGTGCACGTGGCGGTCGTCCTCGAGCTCGCGCTGGATGCGGAAGAGGTTGTCCTCGGCGTGGTCGAGCAGGATCAGCTTGCGCGGCCCGACGCGCGCGATCTGGCGGCACAGCTCTGAGCCGATCGAGCCGCCGGCGCCGGTGACGAGCACGACCTCGCCCTGCAGGTAGGCGCCCACCCGGTCGAGGTCGTAGCGGACGGGCTCACGGCCGAGGACGTCCTCGACCTTGACCTCGCGCACCTGGCGCACGTAGGTGCCGCCCTGCAGCAGCTCGAAGACCGTCGGCAGCGTGCGCACCGGGATGCCGCGCGCGCGGCAGGCGCCGACGACGCGCCCGCGCAGCGTGCCCGGGGCGGACGGGATCGCGATGATCACCTCGTCGGGCTCGGTCTCGTCGAGCACGCGCGGGAGGTCGTCACCGGTCGTGCCGAGCACGCGGACACCCTCGACCTTCATGCCGCGCTTGGTCGGGTCGTCGTCGACGAAGCCGACCGGGTTGAGCCCCAGCTCGGGGTTGCGCAGGACCTCGCGCAGGACGAGCCGGCCGCCGTCGCCCGCGCCGGCGATGAGCACGCTGCGCGCGCCGCGCCGCGCTCGGAACCCGCGCGGGCGCTCGTGCACGAGGCGCGCCAGCAGCCGGGCACCGAGCAACAGGGCGAGGGTCAGCAGCAGCCAGAGCGCCACCACGCTCGGCGGCAGCCCGACGGCCACGACGCCCTCGTTGGTGACCTTCGTGACGGGGTGGGTGACCGAGACGAAGGCGGCGAGCAGGATCGTCGACAGCACGACGGCCTGGACGACCGTGAGCAGGTCGCGCAGCGTCGAGTAGCGCCACCACTTGCCGTACAGGCGGTGGCTGACGTAGACGACCAGGCTGATGCCGACCGCCCACGCCAGCGTGCGCTCGAACAGCGCCTGGTAGGAGCCCTTGAGGCCCCGGTCGAAGCGCAGTTGGAAAGCGAGGACATAGGCGGCCCCCACCAGTACACCGTCGATCGCCAGCTGCGGGAGCGAATGACGGTGCAAGGGGAAGCTCGCCGAGCGCAGGCGTCGGCGCATCGCGGGGCAGTCTAGGAGGGTCGCGGTCAACCGCCGGGGCGTGCGGCCGACTACCAAGGCGTGCTCAGCCTGATCGCCTTCTCCAAGGACCGGCCGGCGCAGCTCGACCTGCTGCTGCGCTCGGTGCAGCGGTTCGCCAACGGCGCCGCCGGGACCGCCGTCATCTTCACCGCGTCCGACGAGCTCTTCGAGCGCGCCTACGCCGTCGTCCGCGACGAGCACCCATGGGTCACGTGGGTCGACGAGCGCGAGGCCGGCGGCTTTCGCGCGGCGACGCTGCAGCTGACCGCGCAGGCGGGCGAGCGCGTCGCCTTCCTGGTCGACGACATCGTGTTCACCCACCCCGTCGACCCGGGGGCCGCGCCGCTGCGCGCGCTCGACACCGACGCGGGCGTGCTGTGCTGCTCGCTGCGCCTCGACCCGGGCAAGGACTACTGCTACGCGCTGGACCGCCCGATGACGCCGCCCGGGACGACGACGTGGGCATGGTCCGGCCTGGAGGGCGACTGGGGCTATCCGATGTCGCTCGACGGCCACGTCTTCCGCACCGCCGAGATCCTCCCGCTGCTCGAGCGGCTCGCCTTTCACAACCCGAACGCGCTCGAAGCCGCGCTCGCCGCCCACCCGCCGGCGCTGCCGCGGATGACCTGCTTCGACGTCGCCCGGCTGGTCAACGTGCCCGACAACCGGGTGCAGGACACGGCGCCCAACCGCCACGCGGGCGGCTCGGCGCGGGCGCTCGCCCACGCCTTCATGGCGGGCCGGAGGCTCGACCTGGCCCCGTTCGACGGCCTGCGCGCGCCCTCGGTCCATCACGAGATGGCGCTCGAGTTCACGGTCGACGAACCTGCCCCGCGGGTCAGCGTCGTCGTCCCGTGCCACGACATGGCCGGCACGCTGGGCGAGACGATCGACAGCGTCCGCGCGTCGGACTTCGACGGCGACGTCGAGATCATCGTCGTCGACGACGGATCGACCGACGGCTCGGCGGCGGTCGCCCGCGAGCGCGGCGCGATCGTGCTCGAGCAGCCCGCCTCGGGGCACCCCGCCCATGCCCGCAACGCCGGCTTCGCCATCGCGCGCGCCGAGTACGTGCTCCCGCTCGACGCCGACGACCGCATCCAGCCCGGCTTCCTGGCGGCGACGGTCGCTGCGCTCGACGCCCACCCGCACGCGGGCTTCGCCTACGGCGACGAGCTGGACTTCGGCGCTGGCGAGGACGTCCTGCACGCGACGCCCGACTACGACTTCAACCGCCTCACCCGGGGCAACTTCCTCGGCAGCGCGACGCTCGTGCGCCGCGACGTGTGGCGCGCGGTCGGCGGCTACGACGCCTCCGTCGGCTACGAGGACTGGGACCTGTGGATCGCGCTGGGGCACGCCGGCTGGCACGGCGTCAAGGCGCCTGGCGCGGTCTTCGAGCACCGCCTGTCGAGCGACGGGCGGTGGGCGGCCGACATCGAGCGCGATCGCGAGATCAAGGCGCGCCTGGTGCTCAAGCGGCCCGAGCTCTACGACGCCGCCCAGGTCGCCTGGGCGCAGGCCGTCCTCGCCGGCGAGCCCGCCGCGGGCGACCAGGTGGGCTTCATCCCGACGATCATGGCGCCGCCCCCGCTGCCGCAGATCGATGCGCGCGCCTTCGCCGTCGCCGCGTTCGCCGACGAGCTCGCCGATGCGCCCGACCTGCTGAGCGCCTACGGCCGCGCCTTCGCGGCCTCCGACGACGTCACGCTGGTCATCTACGCGCGCAGCGCCGACGAGTTGGCGGCGCGCGTCGTCCCCGCGGTCGCCGCCGCGGGCCTGGACGGTCCGGAGTCGCCCGACCTGCTCGCCCTGCCGGGCGGCGAGCGCGAGCTCGAGGCGATCGCGCGCCGCGCGGACGCCGTCCTGACCCGCCGCGCCTTCGCCGGCCCGTTCGCGGCGCTGCCCCGCTACGACGAGGTGACGGTGAGCGAGCTGCGGCACCTCGCGGTCGCCGAGCCGCCGGTGCACGCCCCGGCGGCGCCCGCGGAGTTCGAGGTCCCGGCGGACATGGCCTGGGCGTTCGGCCCGGACGGCTTCTACGAGCACGACGTCACCGAGTGGTTCGACCGGCTCATGACGCGCGCCGCGGCGCGCGTCGTCTACGACGTCGGGGCCAACTGCGGCTGGTTCGCCGCGCGCGCCGCGCGCGCGGGAGCGGCGGTCCGCGCCTTCGAGCCGGTCAGCGCGACGGCCGACGTGCTCGAGCGCAACCTGAGCTTCGCCGGCGACGCGCGCGTCGTGCGCGCCGCAGCGGGCGAGCAGCCTGGCACGGCGACGATCAACCTGTACAGCTCGAGCGGCAACAACTCGCTCGTCGAGCGCACGCTCCCGCCCGGGCACCCGCTGCGCCACACCGGTCACGTCGAGGTGGACGTCGTGCGGCTGGACGACCTCGTGGGCGCCGACGGCTTCCCCGTCCCCGACCTGGTCAAGATCGACGTCGAGGGCTTCGAGCTCGCGGTGCTCCGCGGCGCTCGGGAGACGCTGCGCCGCCACCGGCCGGTCCTCCTGCTCGAGTGGTCGCAGGCCACCTGCCGCGACGCCGGGCACGACCGCGACGTGCTCGTCGAGGAGCTGCAGCTGCTCGGCTACGACGTCGCCGCGCTCGCTCCCGGCGGCGCGCTGGTCGAGCCCGCCACGGCCGGGGAGGACGCCGAGACGCTGGTGGCCGCGCCGCCCGCGTTCGAGCTGCCTGTCGCGCCGCCGCCGCCCCCGCCGCCGCCGGCCACGCCGGCGGAGCGCTTCGTGGAGGAGCTGCAGGCGTACCGCGCCATGCCGGGCGCCGGCGACGTCCGCGACGAGGACCTCAACCCGCAGCTCAACGACCGCACGCCGACCACGCCCTACGACCAGCACTACTTCTTCCAGGACGTCTGGGCCGCGCGGCGGATCGCCGAGCGCCGCCCCGGCCGCCACGTCGACGTCGGCTCGCGCGTCGACTTCGTCGGGTTCCTGACGGCGATCTGTCCCGTCGCCTTCGTCGACATCCGCCCGCTTCCGGTCGAGCTCGAGGACTTCGAGTCGATCGCCGGGAGCATCCTCGACCTGCCCTTCGCCGACCGCTCGCTGGAGTCGCTGTCGTGCCTGCACGTCGCCGAGCACATCGGGCTCGGCCGCTACGGCGACCCGCTCGACCCGCACGGCACGCGCAAGGCCGCGGCCGAGCTCCAGCGCGTCCTCGCGCCGGGCGGCCGCCTGCTCTTCTCGGGGCCCGTCGGCCGCGCCCGCACGTGCTTCAACGCCCACCGGGTGCACGACGTCCACGCCGTCGTCGAGGAGTTCTTCCCCGAGCTGCGCCTGGTCGAGTTCTCGGGCGTGGACGATCGCGGCGAGTTCCGGCGCCATCGCACGCTCGACGAGCTGGCGGGCGCCGAGTACGCGTGCGGCATGTTCCTGTTCGAGCGGCCCGAGCGCGACGACGCGCCGCGTACCCCGCGCGCGATCGCGGCGCCCCCTCCGCCCGCGCCCCCACCGGCCATCCCGGCGGCCGGCGGCTCGATCACGTCGGTGCCCCTCGCGCTCGCCGACGGGCTGGCGAACGCCCTTGGCCTGCAGCGCGCGGTGGAGACCGGCACGTACCTGGGGAGCGGCACGCGCCTGCTCGCCTCGGTCTTCCCGCGCGTGACGACCATCGAGCTCTCCGAGGAGCTGCATCGCCGCGCCGTCGAGACGTTCGCCGACGCGCCGCACGTCGAGCCGGTGCAGGGCGACTCCGGCGAGGTGGTCGCCATCCTGGTGGATCCCGCGATCCCGACGTTCTGGTATCTGGATGGCCACTGGAGCGGCGGCGTCACCGCCGGCGAGGGCGCGGAGTGCCCGCTGCTCGCCGAGCTCGCGACGCTCGAGAACGGTCATCCGGACGACTGCATCGTCATCGACGATGCCCGCTTCTTCCTCGCCGCCCCGCCGCCGCCGCATCGCCCCGAGCAGTGGCCGACGCTGCTCGAGATCATCGACGCCCTGCGGCGCGGCCCCGCGCCCCGGCACATCACCCTGATCGACGATCAGATCGTGGCCGTGCCCGTCAGCGCGCGGGCGGTGGTCGATACCTACGGTCGCGCCAGGCTGGCGGCGGGCAGCTGACGTGACGGTCCCGACCGTCAGCGTGATCATCCCCTGCTTCAACTACGAGCGGTGGGTCGCGGGCGCCGTGCGCAGCGCGCTCGATCAGGACTGGCCGGCGATCGAGGTCATCGCCGTCGACGACGGCTCCACGGACCGCACGCCGGAGATCCTCGCCTCGTTCGGGGACGCGATCCGGGTGATCCGCCGTCCCAACGGCGGTCTCAACGCGGCGACGTCGACCGGGCTGGAGGCGGCGACCGGTGAGTTCCTCACGTTCCTCGACGCCGACGACGAGTGGGGACCCGACCGCTGCCGGCTGCTCGCCGAGGCGCTGATCGCCGCGCCCAACGCAGGCCTGGTCTACGGCGACATGGAGATCATCGACACCCAAGGTCGGACGCGGGTGGCCTCGTTCCGCGAGGATCAGGGCATCGACGCCGTCGGCGGCCGGGTGCTCGGCCGGCTGCTCGCCGGCAACTTCATCTCGGCCGGGTCGCTCATGGTGCGCTCGTCACTGCGCTCCCGGTTTCATCCGATCCCCGACTTCGCCGCGTGGCAGGACTGGTGGATCGCCACCCGCGTCGCCGAGGTCGCCGATGTGCTGCCGATCGACGCCGTGGTCAACCGCTATCGCGACCACGGGGGGAACATGAACCTCGGCGTCAGCGGCCCCGCGTTCGTCGAGCTGTGCCGGACCGAGCTGCCCTTCCGCCGCTGGCTGCTCACCGCGCTCGACCCGGCGCACGCGACGGCGAAGGAGCTGGTGACCGGCCTCGTCGTCTACGACTCGCAGCTGAACAGGGTCGCGAACGCCGACGACCGGCCGGTCCGCGAGATCGGCGCGCCGAACGAGGAGGAGCGCGCCCGCGCGGGCGCCGCCTTCGCCGAGGGGCTCGGCGCGCTCGCGGCCCATGGCGTGGAGCGAGCGGTGCCGGCGCTCGTGGTCGCCGCTGCGCTCGTTCCGGGCTGGGTCGAGCCGCGTCTGGTGCTCGACGACCTCCTCCCGGAGATCACCGGCGAGCCCGAGCGCGAGGCCGCACCCGCGACGCGAGGCCTGGCGATCGCCGTCAGCGCCGCTGCCGTGTTCAGGGAGCCGGCGCTGCTCGAGGCGTGGGCGAGGACCTTCAGCGGGCGCGACGACATCACGCTGGTCGTGACCGGGGTGCGCGAACCCAGGTACGTGGACGCGCTGGTCGCTCTCGCCGCGAGCTACGGGCTCGACCGCCTGGACGCCGCCGACGTCGTCGCCGTCGAGGAGCGTCATCTGGCGGCGGTGTCGGCGCGGCTCGGCCGCCCGCTCTCCGCGGCCGTGGGCGACGCCGCGGACGTGGCGGCGCTCGCGGAGGCGCTGGCCGCCGTGCCCGCGGCCGCCGCCTAGCTGCTGCGCACCGTCGCGGGCTTCTCGCGGCCGCCGCGCTGCGCCGCGCGCACGGCGCCGGTCACCTCGACGCACTGGGCGCGCGTCAGCGCCGCGCTCATCGGCAACGCCAGGTGGCGGCGCGCGGCTTCGTCGGTGCCGGGCAGCGGCCGGGCGGGCGCATAGGCGCGCATGGCGGGCTGCTCGTGCACGGGGCGGCGGTAGTAGGCGCGCGCCTCGACCGCGCGTGCGCGCAGGCGCTCGGCGAGCTCATCGGGGCGGTCGGCCCGCACGACGTAGAGATGCCAGGCTGGTCGCGCTCCGGCGGTCGGCGTCGGCAGCGCCACGAGGTCGCCGAGGCCGGCAGCGGCGTAGTGGGCCGCGGCGGCGCGCCGACCCTCCGCCCACGTGTCGAGGTACGGCAGCTGGACGCGCAGGACCGCGGCCTGCAGCTCGTCGAGCCGGCTGTTGTAGCCGACCTCCTCGTAGCTGACCTTGTCTCGCGAGCCGTGGAAGCGCAGGACGCGTACGCGGTCGGCGAGCCCGGGATCGGCGGTGGTGATCGCGCCGGCGTCGCCGAAGGCCCCCAGGTTCTTGGACGGATAGAACGAGAACGTGGCGATGGTGCCCAGCGCGCCGGGACGGCCGTCGTCGCTCGTCGTGCCGGCGGCCTGCGCGGCGTCCTCGACCACCGGCAGGCCGAGCGCCGCGAGCTCGCGGACGGGCGCGACGTTGCCGAACAGGTGCACGGCGATGACCGCCTTCGTGCGCGGGGTCAGCGCGGCGCGAACCGTGTCGGCCGTGACGCAGAACGTCACAGGATCGACATCGCAGAACACCGGCTTTGCCCCGGTCGGCGGAATCGCTTCCGCGCTGGCGTAGAAGGTGAACGATGGCACGACGACCTCGTCCCCCTCCCGGACGCCGAGCGCCCGCAGCGCGATCGTGATCGCCTCTGTCCCGTTGGCGACGCCGACGCACTCGCCCGCGCCCAGGTATGACGCGAAGTCGCGCTCGAACGCCTCGACCTCGGGGCCGAGGATGAACCGCCCGCGGTCGAGCACGCGCTCGACAGCCGCTTGCAGGTCGTGGCGCAGCGGCTCGAGGGGTGTGCGGGGATCGAAGAGCGCGACCGCCAGAGGCGCGACACGCTAGTGGGCGCGTCCGGAAGTCGG
>VAWY01000190.1 GCA_005888335.1 Actinomycetota bacterium | reverse complement strand
GAAGAAGAGGAGCGCGTCGAGGTCGGAGTCCTCGAAGGCCGCAAGACCCTTGTACGGCGAGAGCGGGACGGCGGCGACGACGCTCACGCAACCGCCTCGACGGCGAGGCCGAGGTAGCGGCCGAGTGCGCTCACGTAGTCCTCGAGGTTCACTTCGAGCAGATCGACGTCACGGTCACGCCAGAGCTGCCGCTCGAGCGGGTTCGCCTCCGCCTGCACCGACCACGACCGGTACGAGACTCCCTCGCCGCCCCACATCCGCCCGACGACGAGACGCAGGTTCCAGTCGCGCACGCCGTAGCCGAGGAACAGGAAGTGGCTGCGACGCAGCTTCGCGGCGAGCGCAACCGGGATCGCCGCCGCCTCCCCGTATGCGAGATAGTCGATGTAGTCGTCCTCGGTGACGACGAAGCTCTCACGTTCGCGTGTCGGCGAGGCGTCCACGCCGCCGTGCAGCTTGAGGACGATCGTGCGCCGCTCGAGCGACAGCTCGGTTGCGTAGGTGTTCGGCATGTCGATCAGGCGCGTGGTGCCGTCGGGAAGGACATGGCGGAAGCGCCCACGGTCGCGGCCGCTCGCAACGTAGGAGACGACGTCGAACTCCTCGCCGGCCTCGAGCAACGCCTCCTCGAGCGCGAGGTCGTAGCCGCTCGTGACCAGGAGCATGTGCGGCTTGCCGCGCTCACGCAGGAGCGGCGGGAGCGAGGCGAAGAAGCGGTGCACGGGCGACGGAGGGATGCCGGTGTCGAGCAACGAGTGCAGCTCCTCGCACAGCGGCCCCGACCCTTTCGTCAGGGAGACGTACTGCGCGACGCGCGCGAGATCGCTGGGCTCGTTCGTCGGGTAGTCGAAGCGCTCCGCGAGCCGCGCCGCGAGCTCGCTCACGTTCGTACCGAGTACCGGCACGAGCCGGCTGTCGAGGAGTGCCGCGGCGACCTGCTCGATGTGCTCGTCCGACGACGCGGCGGCGGCCGTCGGGTGGAGCCCTGCGGCCTGGCGGAGGATGTTCTGCTGGAGCTGCTGGAGCTGGGGCCCGGGCTCGAGGCCGAGCTCGTCCGAGAGCAGCCGGCGGATGTCCTGGTACGCCGCGAGCGCGTCCGCCTGCCTGCCCGAGCGGTAGAGCGCCAGCATGAGCTGCCCGCGAAGGCGCTCGCGGAGCGGGTGCCGCGCGACGAGCGCCTCGAGCTCCGGCACGAGCTCGGACTGCCGCCCCGCCTCCAGCTCCGCGTCGACCCAGTCCTCGGCCGCGACGAGCCGCAGCTCTTCCAGGCGGCGCACCTCGGCGCCCGCAAACGGCTCGAAGGCGAGCTCCGCGAGCGGCTCGCCGCGCCACAGGTCGAGCGCGCGGCGCAGGATCACCGCGCGCTCCGCCGCGTCGTGGCCGGCCGCGTCCCGCACGAGCCGCTCGAAGCGCCGGAGGTCGATCTGGTCGGCGTCGACGGCGAGGACGTAGCCCGGCGGTTTCGTCAGCAGCAGGCCCGGCCCGAGCACCTTGCGAAGGGCCGAGATCGAGTTCTGGAGCGAGGTCGTCGCCGTGCGGGGCGCGTCGTCTCCCCAGAGGGAGTCGACAAGGTAGTCGACGGAGACGACTTCGCCGGCGCGCAACAGGAGGACTGCGAGGACGGAGCGCTGCTTCGTCCCGCCGAGCGGAATCGGGGCGCCCCTGTCGTCCGTGACCTCGAGCGGCCCGAGGATTCGAAATTCGGGCATGTGTCCGTTGTAACGCACATCGATCCGGAATGCGAGGGGCCGTTAGGCCCACGTGAGCGGGACGTGAGGGCGGGGTTGGGACCCCGGCGGACGGTGGCCGCATGGCTACCCACACGTTCCGCCTCGTCGCCGCGGTCGCCGCGGCCCTCGCACTCGCTCATTCCGCCTCTCACGCCCCGGCATCGACCGCCCCGGCGCTCGACGGGGACGAGATCGAGCTGATCGGCAATGCCGGCCGGGCGAAGGACTCGCTCAAGCCGAAGGTGACCGCGTTCTTCACGCAGGAGAGCTACGGGCCCGGAGCAAGCGCCACGCTCGTGATCCAGGACACCGCTTCGCACGTCACCGTGCAGATCGAGCGGGCCGGCGAGGAGCGCCGGGTGAGCTTCGCCCACGACGTGATGCGCGGCGCTCCGGTGGGCGAGCCGATCCGGCTCGGCGCCGTCGAGGGCCGCCGGACGGTGCAGCTCCGGATCGGCGCGTGGCCGAGCGGCGTCTACTTCGCCCGGCTGACCGCACCCGGCTCCCGGGTCGGCTTCGCGCCCTTCGTCCTTCGGCCGGCGCACCTCGGCGAGCACCGGATCGCGGTCGTCATGCCGACCCAGACCTGGCAGGCGTACAACTTCCGCGACGACAACGGCGACGGGCATCCGGATACGTGGTACGCCGGCTGGAAGACCGAGACCGCACGGCTCCACCGGGCGTTCCTCGACCGCGGCGTGCCGCCCCACTGGGAGAAGTACGACGCCCCGTTCGTGCGCTGGGTCGTGCAGACGCATCCGAACGTCGACTTCCTCTCCGACGCGGAGCTCCGCACCGTCGCCGACGGACGGCGGCTCGCGGATGCCTACGACCTGATCGTCTTCTCCGGTCATCACGAGTACGTGACGTCGCACGAGTACGACGTCGTCACGCAGTACCGCGATCTCGGCGGCAACCTCGCCTTCCTCGCGGCGAACAACTTCTTCTGGAAGATCACGATCGCGAACGGCGTCATGACGCGCGTCGCCGAGTGGCGCGACCTCGGCCGGCCCGAGGCGGCGCTGATCGGCGTGCAGTACCGCGGCAACGACCGCGGCGGCCATCGCGGGCCGTGGCGCCTGACCGCTCGGGCGGCGGGAAGCTCGTGGCTCTTCGCCGGCACCGGCCTCGAGCCCGGCGACGGCATCGGCACCGGCGGCATCGAGATCGACGCGACGACGTCCGACTCGCCGCAGGGTGTCCAGGTGCTCGCGCAGATCCCGAATCTCTACGGCCCCGGCTTCACGGCGCAGATGACCTACTACGAGACGCCCGCCGGTGCCAAGGTCTTCGCCGCCGGCGCGTTCTCGCTCGCGCGCAGCGTCTGGGACACCGGAATCGACCGCATCGTCGCCAACCTCTGGCAGAAGCTGAGCTCTCCCTAGCCGGGCGAGCTAACCACGCCGTCCTCCGGGCGTCGCATAGTTCCGGGGTCTCGGTCTATGCGTGCAGCTCGACTTGCCATCGTCCTCCTGCTGTCGGCGCTCGCATTCGCGGGCGCCGCCGCCGCGTACCCGTGGCCGGTCAAGCCGTTCAACCAGCAGCACCCGATCCGCGGCTTCTTCGGCGATCCGCGCGCGGTCTTCCTGAACGGCGTGCTCGCCGGCGGCTTCGACGGGCCCGCCTTCTTCTCGTTCCACCAGGGGATCGACATCTCCGCGCCGGACGGCACGCCCGTCTACCCGGTCGTGAGCGGCACCGCGCACTACCTCGGTGCGGCGACGCTGAACATCGACGCCGGCAACGACCTGATCTTCCAGTACTTCCACATCGTCCCCATCGTCGGGGAAGGGCAGGAGGTGATCGCAAGGCGGACGATCCTCGGTTACGTGCAGGCGCCGTACGGCCACGTGCACATGACCGAGATCAGCGGCATCCACTCGGTCAACCCGCTCCAGAATGGGCACCTCACACCGTTTCTGGACCGGACGAAGCCGACGATCCGCGACGTCGTGATCCGGAACCAGACGGGTGACGTCCAGACGCCGCTCGGGCTCTGCGGGCGGATCCAGCTCGCCGTCGACGCGTTCGACACACCGCCTGTTCCCGTCCCGGGCAAGTTCGGCGGGCTTCCCGTCGCGCCTGCGCTCGTCCGCTGGTACGTCTCGCGGCTTTCGGGCGTCGCGGTCATCCCGTGGAAGACGGCCGCAGACTTCCGCGTCGACGTCCCGGGCAACAGCCACTTCACCGACGTGTACGCGAAGGGAACGTACGAGAACGCCCCGCGGTTCGGCAACCAGCAGTACACGTCGATGCCGGGCCGCTACCTCTTCCTCCTGGCCGCCAACCTCGACACGACGACCCTCTCGAACGGCGTCTACGTGCTGACGGTGCGCGTCAGCGACATCCGCGGCCACAAGGCGACGATGAACGAGCGCTTTTCGGTGCTGAACGCGAGAACGGGCGTCTGCCCGGGCACGCTCGCCGCGCCGCCGACGAGCGAGCCGCCGCCGAACGAGCCGCCGGGTAGCTCCGGGGGCGGCGACTAGCGCAAGCCGAGCTCCGCCGCGTACGCGCGGCGGTAGATGTCCTTGAGCCGCTCGACCTTGTCGACGTACGCCCTTGTCTCGGCGAACTGGATGTCCTCCCCCGCCGCCCGCCAACCGTCGACGTTGCGCTGGCCGGCGTTGTACGCGGCGAGCGCCAGCCGCTCGTTCCCGTACTTCTGCAGCAGGTGGTGCAGATACCACGCGCCGTAGCGGACGTTCAACTCCGGGTCGTAGAGGTCGGAGAGCACGAACTTCGAGCCGCCGGTGCGCAGCGCGATCCCCTTGGCTGTCGCGGGCTGGAGCTGCATCAGGCCGATCGCCCCCGCGCTCGACTTCGCGTCGGCGCGAAACTTCGACTCCTGCTCGATCACCGCCGCCAGTCGGGTTCAGGTGGTAGTTCGCGGCGTGACCGCGCACGATGCTCTCGTACTCGAGCGGGTACTACATCCGCGCCCACCAGGCGGGCTCGGTCTTCTGGAGGTACACGAACGAGCCTGCCGCGACCGCGATGAGCGCCACGACGATGGTGAGGCGTCTCAGGACGATGACAGGCTGTCTACCACGGTCGCGACGAACGCGTCGAGCTCCTCGAGCGAGCCGTCGTTGACGTAGGAAAAATCGGCGCGCCGCAGCTTCTCGCCGTCCGGGATGAGCCGCGCCTCCCGGTCGGCGAAACCGCCTCGGCGGCTCTCACGGAGCTCCGGCGGCGCGGTGACGACGACCACCTTGTCGAAGCGGCTCTCGCCGCCGGTCTCGTAGAGGAGCGGGATCTCGACGACGGCGAGCGCCGGCGGGTCGGCCTGCGCCCGCAGCTGCTCGAGCCACGCATCGGCCGCCAGGCGCACGTGCGGATGGAGGAGGCGCTCGAGCCACTCGAGCTCCGCCGGGCTCGGGAACACGATTTCGGCGATCCGCTTCCGGTTGCCGACCGCATCGTCGCCCCAGCGCTCGCGGATCGCCGCGCGCACCTCGTCATTCTCGGCCAGGAGCCCGTGTACGAGCTCGTCGCTCGACGCCGTCGCGGCACCGTGCCGCGCGAACGCCGCCAACGCCTCGCTCTTCCCCGCCGCGATGCCCCCGGTGATCGCGACCGCAACCGGTCGCAGCACGCTACTCCGGAGCGGGCTCGTCCGAGCCCTCGGCGGGCTCGTCGTCCGTCGATTCGGGCTCGGCGGCCGGGGCCGGCTCCCCGGCGGCTTCGGGCGCGACTGCAACCTCGGGCTCGGCTTCGGGCTCGACCTCGAGCGCCGGCGCAGCCTCGGCCTCGACCTCGAGCTCCGGCGCAGCTTCGGCTTCGGCTTCGGCTTCGGGCGCCGTCGCCGTGCCGGCCTCGTCCGAGAACACGTCCTCGGAGAGGTCGATCGTCGGCGGCGCAGCATCCTCGCCCGGCTTGGGCTGCACGGGCATGCCGTCATCGACGCGCTTGAGCGAGAGCGACAGGCGCCGCCGCTCCGCGTCGACCTCGAGGATGCGCACGTTCACCGTGTCGCCCTGCGAGACGACCTCGCGCGGATTCTCGACGTGATGCTGCGCGAGCTCGGAGATGTGCACGAGGCCCTCGACGCCCGGAAGGATCTCGACGAAGGCGCCGAACGTGACCACCTTCGTCACCTTGCCGGAGACGACGTCGCCCTCGTTGTAGCTCTCGAGCACCTGCTGCCACGGATCCGTCTGCGTCTGCTTCAGGCCGAGCGAGATGCGCTGGCGCTCGCGATCGATGTCGAGCACCTTCACGTCGACCTTCTGGCCGATCTCCAGCACCTCGGAGGGATGGTTGACGTGGCTCCACGAGAGCTCCGAGATGTGGATCAGCCCGTCCATCCCGTCGAGGTCGACGAACGCGCCGAAGTCGACGATGTTGGAGATCGTGCCCTCGACGACGTCGCCGGGGTTCAGCTTGTCGAGGATCGCCTGCCGCATCTCCTTACGCTCGTCCTCGAGGACGGCGCGGCGCGACAGCACGACGTTGTTGCGCGAGCGGTTGAGCTCGATCACCTTGCAGCGCAGCTCCTGGCCGAGATACTCGTCCAGATCCTGGACGCGGCGGATGTCGACGAGCGACGCCGGCAGGAAGCCGCGCACGCCGAGGTCGAGGATCAGGCCGCCCTTGACGACCTCGATCACGCGACCCATGACGGGATCGCCCTGCTCGTACGCCTGCTCGATCGCCTTCCAGGCGATCTCGAACCGGGCGCGCTTCTTCGAGAGGATCAGCCGACCCTCCGCGTCCTCCTTCGTCATCACGAGCGCGGCGATCTCGTCGCCGACCGTGACCTCGTCGGACGGGTTCACCGACCGGCGGATCGACAGCTCGCTGACCGGGATGACGCCCTCGGACTTGTAGCCGATGTCCACCAGCACCTCGTCCTTGTCCACGCGGACGACCGTGCCGTGGACGACTTCCCCTTCGTTGATCGTCGGGAAGGTCGACTCGTAGTCCGGGATCAGCTCGCCGTCCGGACCGGTGGTCCAGACCCCTTCCTCGAGCCTCGGATCGTTGATTGTCTCGTTAGCCATAAGAAGCGCGGAGTATAGCCCCGAGTGTTGAGACTCCAGCCGGACGCCCAGGTTAGAAGTACGAGTGGAAGCCGCCGGCGGTTTGCCCAGAGCCCTGCCCGGGCGCGGGTAGCGTCCGGGCCATGGAAGGCACAGTGCGCGAGGTCGAGCGGGTCACGACGCTCGAGCTCTTCTTCGACCTCGTCTTCGTCTTCACGATCACACAGCTGACCGCGGTCGTCTACCACGAACCCTCGGCGCGGTCGCTCTTCCAGGTCGTACTGATGCTCGGCGTCATCTACTGGATGTACGGCGGCTACGCCTGGATGACGAACGCCGTCGCCCCGAGCACCCCGAAGCGTCGACTGCTCCTGCTAGGCGGCATGGCCGGCTACTTCGTGCTGGCGCTCGCGATCCCGAAGGCATTCTCCGGCAGCGGGCTCGCCTTCGGGCTCGCGTACCTCGTCGTCGTGCTCGTCCATTCGACTCTTTTCATGCGGTCGTCGGCTGCGAGCGTCGTCCGGGCGATCGTCAGGTTGACTCCGTGGAACGTCAGCTCGGCGTTGCTCGTCGTCGCGGGCGGTGCGGCGGGCGGAACCGCTCAGTACGTGTTGTGGGGGCTCGCGTTCCTGCTCGAGTGGTTCACGCCCGTGATCCGCGGCAATCGCGGCTTCGACATCGGCGCGGCGCACTTCGTCGAGCGGCACGGCCTCGTGATCATCGTGGCGATCGGCGAGTCGGTCGTCGCGATCGGAATCGGTGCGTCGCACCTGCCCGTCGACGGCGCGCTCGTCGTCGCCGCTGCGCTCGGCCTCGCCTTGAGCGCGTGCCTCTGGTGGGCGTACTTCGGGGGCGACGCGGAGCGCGCCGAGCAGGCGCTCGCCGCGATGCCGCCGGTGGAGCGTGCCCGCGCCGCCCTGCGCGGCTTCGGGTACTGGCACCTGCCGATGCTGCTCGGGATCGTCACGATCGCTTCCGCGGAACGTCGCGGCTTCGCGCATCCGTTCTCCGGGCTCGAATGGCGAGTCGCGGGCCTGCTCGGCGGCGGCGTCGGGATCTTCCTCGCGGGCGACGCATTGTTCCGGCGCGAGCTCGGCATCGGGCGCGGCGCGACGCGGATTGCAGCCGGTCTGGCGGCCACGGCGACGGTGCCGCTCGGCGCGACGGTCTCACCCGTCGCGCAGACGGCTGCCCTGTCCGTGATTCTCATCGCGAGCTTCCAGTCGTGGACGCTCGCCGGCGAAAGGAGCTGAGATGCACACGATCACCGCGCACATCGTCGTGCGCGACGCGGGGGCGGCAGCGACGTGGTACGCCGAAGCGCTCGGTGCGGAGGAACAGGGACGGATCGAGGTGCCGGGCGGCAAGTTCATGCAGATCGAGCTGAGCTTCGGCGACTCGACGGTGATGCTCGCGGACGAGTTCCCGGAGCTGGGCGTGCTCTCGCCGCCGGCAATCGGGGGCACCGCCACGGTGCTGCACCTGCGGGCTGACGACGTCGACGCGGTCTGGCAGCGCGCGCTCGCCGCCGGCGCCGAGGTGCGGCAGCCGCTCACGGATGCGTTCTGGGGTGAGCGCTACGGGCAGATCACGGATCCCTTCGGCCACCGCTGGGGCCTCGCGCAGCACCTGCGCGACGTCCCGCCCGACGAGATCGCCCGTGCCGTCGCCGAGCTCTTCGGCGGTTAGCCTTCCGTCCGTGAGGGGGTGGACTGCCGCTGCGTACGGAGTGACCGCGGCCCGGGTCGCACGGCGCGGGCTGCGGGCCGGGCAGCGGCTGCCCGCCGTCGGCGGCGAGGAGCGCCTCGCGTTCGTCGTCGGCTCGCCGCGCTCGGGCACCTCCTTCACGGGGGCGGCGCTCGGCTCGCAGCCGGGCTGGGTCGACCTGGGCGAGGTGCCGCTGCTGAAGGCGCGGGTGCCGCGGCTGCTCGAGTCGCCGGTGGAGGAGCAGGCGCGCGAGGTGCGACGGGTCGTCGAGCTGATCCGCGCGCTCGGGCTCGTCCGCGGACTGCGAGGCGTCGAGCAGAACCCCGAGACGAGCTACCTCCTGGCCGGAGCGTTGCATGCGTACCCGCAGGCCACGGCGGTGCACGTGATCCGGGACGGACGGGACGTCGTCTGCTCGCTGCTCGAGCGCGGCTGGCTTCGGGTCGACCGCGCCGAGAGCGACGACGCGAGGCAGTCGTTCGGCTCACATGCCCGCTTCTGGGTCGAGCCGGAGCGGCGGGACGAGTTCGAGCGGGCGAGCGAGGCCCGGCGCGCGGCCTGGGCGTGGCGGCGGTACGTCACCGCGGCACGGGCGATGCCGGAGCGCACCGTCGAGCTTCGCTACGAGGCAATGGTGGAGAATCCACACGCCGAGGCCGACCGGCTGGCCCGCGCGCTGGACTCCGATCCCGAGCCGCTCCGCCGGGCGTTCGCCGAGGCGCACGGCTCGTCGCTCGGGCGCTGGCGCCGGGATCTCATGCCGGCCCAGGTCGCCGACGTCGAGGCCGAGGCGGGTGAGCTTCTGGTTGAGCTCGGGTACGCCTGACGCCGATAACCTGACCGAAGTGGAAGAGCGCTACCCCATCGGCGAGACCGGCTCCGTCGCGGTGTCGGTGATGCGCCACGAACGGCGCGAGCCCGGTTATCCGATGTGGTCGTCGGCGATCTCTACCCGTGGCGGCGAGGCAACCGTGCACGTTCCCGGTCATTACCCGGGCGTCCTGGCGCTCCGGCTGCGCCAGGCGGACGAGCGCTTCGTCCCGGGCGCGCGCCTTCCGGCCGGCCGCGACGAGTACCTCGAGCTGACCGCGCTCGTCCGAGAGGACGAGGAGACGCTGGCCCTGTCCTCCACCGCCCGCTCCCCCGTGCGCGTCACCGTCGAGGTCCCGCGTCGCGAGCTCGGCGAGCTGGCGACGCTGCTCGACCACGCGCAGAGCCTGATCGAAGAGCTTCGCCAGGGTCTCGGCCTCGTGCCGGACTCGCTGCCGGACGCCCTGTAACCGCGCTTGAGCGAAACGTGAGCGCCGGGAGCGACGCTCCGGCTGCCACATCGACCAGGGAGGCACCATGCCAAAGAAGGCTTGGCTCTTCAGCGCGCTTGCGACGGCGGCGCTCGTGCTGCCGTCCGTCGCAGCCGCGAAGCCCGCTGCGCCCGGCTCGATCGTCTTCACCTCGAACCGTGCGAACGGCGAGCGGGAGCTGTACGTCGTCAACAGCGACGGCAGCGACCTGCACCGCCTGACGTTCAACTCGCTCTTCGAGCGCCAGGCCGCCTGGTCGCCAGACCGAAGCCGGATCGCCTTTTCGGCGAGGGATGCCTCGGACAACTGGGACCTCTACACGATCGACTCGAGCGGCGGCGTGGAGCGCCGGCTCACGACCGACCCGGGCAGGGACGACTCGCCGCAGTGGACGCCGGACGGCCGGATCGTCTACCAGCACGAGAACCGCGCCTGGATCGTCGGCGCCGACGGCTCGGGCCCGGCGGAGCTCCCGACCGGCCCCGGCGACGCCCTCACGCCGAGCGCGTCGGCGAAGGGCACGATCGCGTTCTCCGGCAACCGCGGCGGCTCGACGTGGGCGATCTACACGATGCAGCTCGACGGCCGCGGCCTCCGCCAGGTCACCTTCCCGACGGCCGGTCAGGACGCCCAGCCGCGCTTCTCGCCGAACGGCAGCGACATCGCCTTCGTGCGGGACAACGGCACGACCGACAACGACCTCTACGTCGTCCACGCGAACGGCGGCAAGCTCACCCAGCTCACCGCCACGCCGGACCGTGTCGAGTTCTGGTCGTCGTGGTCCGGAAGCGACATCGTCTTCTCGGCCTTCGGTGCGAACGGAGCGCACCTCTACACGGTGCCGTCGACCGGCGGCCTGGAGCGGCGGGTCTCGACCTGGCCGCAGGCCCCGTTCGCCGAGACGTTCGACACGCCGCTCGACTCTCGTCGCGTCGATCAGCGGCTCGGCGGTGCCGGGCGGTCAGTACAACCAGGTCGACGAGCACATCGGGTCGCAGTGCAGCCTCGACGGCGACTTCGACTACCAGGCCGACTACGCGCTGCTCGTCTGGCCGGACTTCGGCGGGTTCTCTACGCAGCTCTCGGCGTTCTTCGCCAACGGCGGCATCGCCCGCTCCTCCAGCTCGTTCTCCCCGCCGTACAACCAGCAGTACTGGGCCAACACGAACGACAGCGCCGGCTCGTTCACGACCACGGACCGGAGCGGCACGTTCCGCCTCGTCCGCACGAACGGGACGATGTCCGCGTACGTCAAGAGCCCGACGAATCCCGACTGGCGGCTCGTCACCTCGGGGTCGGCGCCGGGCTCGACGGTGTACGGAATGGGGCTGTGGGCGCCGGCCGACCAGTTCGCGCATCAGGACGGCTCGGTCGCCTACGACAACTTCCGGCTCAACTCGGGCGCGCTCAGGTGCCCGGACTGGTGGGCCGACCTCGCACCGGACGTGAGCTAGAAGCGAACTGCTGCAACCCGGTTGCGAGAAATCGCAACCGGGTTGCCGTTCTCATTTCGCCTCGTTCCAGTCGTCGCCGGCGCCGACGTCGACGGCCAGCGGCGGGTCGAGCGGGTACGCGTTGCACATCTCCGCGCGGACGAGCTCCTTCACCGTCGAGACCTCTGCGTCCGGTGCTTCCACGAGCAGCTCGTCATGGATCTGCAGCACGAGCTGCGACGCGCGGCCCTCGTCCCGCAGGCGGCGATGGATGTTCACCATCGCCACCTTGATGATGTCGGCCGCCGTTCCCTGCATCACCGAGTTGACCGCGAGCCGCTCGCCGAGCGCGCGCGTCTGCCGGTTCGACGCCCGAATCTCGGGCACCGGCCGCCGCCGGCCGAAGAGCGTCGTCACGTAGCCGTCCCGCCCCGCCTGCTCGATCGTCCGCTGGATGAAGTCCTGCACGAGCGGGAAGCGCGCGAGATACGCGTCGATGTACTCCTGCGCCTCCTCGCGCGGGATCTCGAGATTCTCCGAGAGCCCGAACGAGGAGATTCCATAGATGATCCCGAAGTTGACCATCTTCGCGATGTTCCGCTCGTCCTTCGTCAGCGTCGCCTGCTCCTTGCCGAGCACCTCCGCCGCGGTCGTCGCATGGATGTCTTCGCCGCGCGCGAACGCCTCACGCAGCTTCGGCTCGCCGGACACGTGCGCAAGGATGCGCAGCTCGACCTGCGAGTAGTCCGCCGACACGAGCCTGTGCCCCGGCTCGGCGACGAACGCGCTGCGAATCTCGCGGCCGAGCTCGGTGCGGATCGGGATCGCCTGCAGGTTCGGATTCGACGTCGACAAGCGTCCGGTCGCAGCGACCGCCTGGTTGAAATGCGTGTGCAGCCGGCCGTCCTCGCCGAGCAGCGCGGGCAGCGGCCCGAGGTACGTGTTGAGCAGCTTCGTCAGCTCGCGCCACTCCTCGATCACCTCGACGATCGCGTGGTCGTGGCGGATCGAGCGCAGGACGCGCGTGTCCGTCGAATACCCCGTCTTGCCCTTGCGGCCGGGCGTCAGGCCCAGCTTCTCGAAGAGGATGCGCGCGAGCTGCTGCGTCGACCCGAGCATGAATTCCTCGCCGGCGAGCTCGAACGCGAGCGACTCGAGCTCTTCGACACGATCGGCGAGCCTGGCGGTGATCTCGCCCATGCGATACGTGTCGATCTTGATCCCGACGTCTTCCATCGACGCAAGCACTGCCGTCAACGGGAGCTCGATCCGGTCGTACAGCTCCTCGCTCCCCCGCTCGCGCAGCCGCGCGCGCAGCGGCTGCGCGAGTCGCCGCGGCACCTCGGCTGCGCGCACGAGCGCCGCGGTTTCCTGCTCGACCTCGGGCTCGGGCAGCGCCTCGACGCCGTACTCCGCTGCGAGATCCTCGAGCTGATAGACGGGACGGCCGGGTTCGATGAGGTACGCGCCGATCATCGTGTCCTCGGCCGGAAGCTGGGTGACCCGCGGGAGCGCCTTGAAGTCATGGGCCGTGATTTCGGCGTCGCGGAGGGCTGCGCCGAGATCACCGGGCAGGGGCGCGACCAACACCGGCTGCCCGTCGCGGGCGACTGCGACGCGGTCGTCCTTCACTGCGACGGAGAGCGGTCCGCTCAGGACCGGCAACTCGTCGACGGCCTGCCACGGAACCGCGGTGCCGGCGACGATGCGCTCGCGCGCAGGCACCGCCTCGTCGAGCTCATCGACGCGGTTCAAGAGGTTGCGGAACTCGAAGCGCCGGAACATCTCGCGCAGCTCGGAGCGGTCGGGAGGCAACAGCACGAGGTCGGATGGATCGCAGTCGATGTCGAGGTCGCGCCGCATCGTCGCGAGCTCCTTCGCGAGCCGCGCCTGGTCGGCGAACTCGATCACGTTCTTCCGCCGCGCCGGTGACAACTCGTCGGCGTGCGCGATCACGTCCTCGACCGAGCCGTACTGGGCGACCAGCTGCCCGGCCGTCTTGTCGCCGATGCCGGGGATGCCGGGGATGTTGTCGGAGCTGTCGCCCTTCAACCCGATGAAGTCCGGGATCTGCTCGGGCTTGATGCCGTAGCGCGCCTCGACTCGGTCCGGCGTGTAGACCTGCACGTCGCTGACGCCGCGCGGCGTCATCATCAACGCGACGTTGTCGGTCACGAGCTGGAAGGCATCGCGGTCGGTCGAGACGACGGTCGTCTTGATGCCGGCCTCGTCTGCGCGAGTCGCGAGCGTGGCGATCACGTCGTCCGCCTCCCAACCCTCGAACTCGAGATTGCGGTAGCCGAACGCCTCGACGATCGGCCGGAAGTACGGGAACTGCTCGGCTAGCAGGTCGGCCATCGGCCGCCGGCCTTCCTTGTAGACGACGTCCCCCTCCTCGGCGATCGCGTGCCGGTGCACCGGGCGCGTGTCCCAGGCAACCGCGACGCCCTTCGGCTTGTAGTCCGACAGGAGCTTGAAGAGCATGTTCGTGAAGCCCAGCAGCGCGTTCGTCGGGAACCCCTCCGTCGTCGCGAGCTCCTCCGGCAGCGCGAAATACGCGCGGTAGGCGAGGTTGTTGCCGTCGACGAGGAAGAGCTCCGACTCGCGTGCGGGAGCGTCGTCGAGGTCGAGCTCGACGCCGGTGAGGGTCTTCGGGGACATTCTTTCGAGTCTACGGCGTCAAGCCGAGCGCCCGACCGGCCGATAGAAAGGCGGGATGGACGGAGCTCTGAGGGCGTTCGACGGCTGGCTGAACGGGGGCGGACCGGACGGGTTGCTCCGGTGGTCCTTGCCGTTTCTCGTGCTCGTGCCCGCGCTCACGGCCGTCCACGAGCTCGGCCCGCGGCGGTCGGACTCCTGCGGACCGAAGGTCTGGTTCACGCCCACGTGGGGCGCGAGCCGGGCAGATTTCGGGGTCGAATCGGTCGGCTCGTCCTGACCTTCGACTTCGCACGGGGTGACACGCGAGCCGGCTTCGCCCGAACGTATGCCGCTCTCTCGCGCAGTGAGCGCATCGCCTACGCACGGGCCGGCCCGACAGCGCATGCCGCCGCGGCAGGTCTGCTTGTGGCGCTTGGCGTGCGTCTTTCGCTCCCGCCCCTCGAGCTGATCGGCGGGCTCGGTATCGCCGCCGCGCTCTACAACGTTTATCCGCACACGCGGAACGGTCGGCCGAGCGACGGGGCCTGCGTCCGCAAAGCCCTTCGGGGACGCATGACTCAACGCACCGAGCTCGACGACGTCCTGGCCCGCGCGCTGTGCTGTTCGCGACCCCGGCCAAATATCTAACCGGGCTCCGGACGCAACTGCTCGGCGGCGCGCCGATCGCAGTCGGCCACTCTCCCGACGATCGCAGCCCCGCAGCGGTGGGGCTCTTCAGACTTGCCTACGCCGGTTGGTGCTTCTCGGAGGCGGCGCACGGTGACTGTCACGAGCTCCGCGGCGCCGCACTCGACGCGCTCCACGATGCGACGAGGACGGGGGCGGTTGAGCCGCGCTTGACCGCCCTCGCCGCACGCGCTCTCGCAGGTCGCGGCGCTCTCCAGCGCACAATCCCCGAAGTCGCGTTCGCGCAGGTGTGCGGCGCCGAAGGCCCGCTCGAAGAGGAGCGCTTCGCATTCCGGTACGGACTCGCGTTGCGGGAGATCGAGCGAATCCGGGAGTAGCCCGACTATCGTGCGGCGCCGATGGCCGGAACCCGCGTCCCGCTCCTCTCCGGCACGCGGCTCGTCCTCGCCACCGCGCCGGAGGGCGCGGTCCTGCTGCGGCCGCCGCCGCCCGGAGAGCCGGTAGCCGACGTCGCAGCAGCGGTGCGCGACGCGCTGCGCTTCCCGCTCGAGGGGGAAGGCCTCGAAGCGCTTGCCGGCCGCGGCACCCGCGCCACGATCGTCGTCGAGCCACCGGCGCTGCCGATCCCGGGCTCGCCGGACGACCCGCGTCAGCACGCGATCTCGGCCGTGGTTGCCGAGCTCGAGCGCCTCGGCATCCCGACCGGCTATCAGACGTTCCTCGTTGCCTCCGGCCTCGCACGCCGGACGTCGCAGCGCGACCTCAGCCAGCTCGTGACGCCGGAGCTCGCACGCCGGTTCCACGGCCACGTCGTCGTGCACGACGTCGAGGATCCCGAGCTCGTTCCGCTCGACGAGTCGTCACGGCCGCCGCTGCGCGTGAACCGCGCACTCGTCGAGACCGACCTCGTGGTCGTCGTCAGCGCGGCGGAATCCGTTCTCCATGGTGGGCCTGCAACGCTGCTCGCAGCGGCCGGCGCCGATGCCCTTCGCGCGTCGGGCGCGTACTCGCTACTCGAGACCGCCGCCTCGCAGGGATGGCATCTCGCGGTCGCACTCGAGCGCTCGCTCGGCCGGCGCGTGCCCATCCTCGGTGTCTCCCTCGTGCTCAACCACCCGGAGGTCAGCGGCGCTCTGCGCGGCTATCCGTACGACCCGGCGGCGCTCGAACGCATTGCCGGCTCGCCGCTCCGCTTCCTCTACGGCGCGCTCCCCGAGGCGCTCCAACGGGACGTGCTCCGATCGCTGCGCACGCACATCACGGTCGCCGCGGCGTTCGGGGGGCCGCCGTCGGTCGCCCACGCGGAGGCGCTGCTCCGCGCGGTCGAGCTGCGCCGGGCGGAGCTGCCGGCCCCGCTGGACGCGCTCGTGATCGGAGTGCCGCGCACGACGCCGTACATTCCGCGCGAACGGCCGAATCCGCTGCTCGCGGCGTGGCTCGGGCTCGGGTTGGCGCTGCGGCTCTGGCGCGACGCGTTCCCGATCGTCAACGGCGGCACGGCGATCCTCGTCAACCGCTTCACACGTCACTTCGCGCATCCGACGCAGCAGCCCTATCGCATGTTCTTCCACGCGACGCGGACGGGACGCGACCCGCGACTTCTCGCCGACGCCGAGCGCGCAGTCTCGACCGACGCCCGAGCGATCGAGGCATATCGCTCCGGCCGCACCGTGCACCCGCTGCTGCCCTTCCGAGACTGGAACGCCTGCCAGCCGGCCCTCGGCCGGCTCGACGCCGTCCTGGTCGCGGGCGCGGGCGACGCAACCGCGGTGCGCCAGCTCGGCTTCGTGCCGGTGCACGGCGTCGGTGCTGCGCTCGAGATGGCGCGCGGCCAGGGGCACGAGCGGATCGGCTTCTTGCTCAGCCCGCCGTATTTCCCGCTGCGGGTGAGAGAATCGGCGGGCCGGTCATGAAGGCGCTCGTACTCCTCACCGCGATCGCAATCCTCGGAGCAGCCGTCTCCGCCTTCGCTGCGACGTCGACGACGTCCGCGCCGCGAGAGACCGTGCTCTACGGCCATATCAGCTCACTGAAGCCGAAGGGCAACCGGTTCGAGCTGCGCTTCGATCCGGGGTGGTGGCTCACCGGGTACGCGGCCCAGCAAGCGAAGCTCGCAGACACCGGGTCGAAGGACGTTCCAAACGACTACTACATCGTCGAGGAGGGCCACCGCCTCCTGAGCTACCTCGTCTCTGCGTCGGCGAGCGTCACGGTCCTCACCCGGCATGGAACGGGCTCGATCCCGACCACGTCGATCACCGTCGCCGAGCTGGCTCAGATCGTGAAGGGGCGAAACCCGAAGCACCGTGCGCTGACCGAGCCGAAAGCCGGCTTCTGGATCCGCGTCGGCTCGAAGTACCCGGGCCTCGTCCTCGCGTTCGACCAGCAGTACCAGCCGTAGGCGCCGGCTACGTCTCGCCGAGGTACGTCTTGCGGACGTCCTCGTTCTTCGCCAGCGCCTTCGCCTCGTCGGCGAGCGCGACGTGCCCCGTCTCGAGCACGTAGCCGCGGTTTGCAACCTCGAGCGCCATCAAGGCGTTCTGCTCGACGAGCAGGATCGACGTCCCCTGCTTGTTGACCTCGACGATCGTCTCGAAGATTCGCTCGACGAAGATCGGCGCGAGCCCCATCGACGGCTCGTCGAGCATCAGCAGCGTCGGGCGCGCCATCAGCGCGCGGCCGATCGCGCACATCTGCTGCTCCCCGCCGGACAGCGTCCCTGCTTTCTGGTGGCGGCGCTCGGCGAGGCGCGGGAACAGCTCGAACACGCGGTCCATGTCCTCCCTGAGGTTCCCGCGATCCGTCCGCTGGAAGGCGCCCATCTCGAGGTTCTCGGTCACCGACATGCGCGGGAAGAGCTTGCGGCCCTCGGGCGACTGCGCGATCCCCCGCTTCACGATCTCGTGCGGCGGATCGTGCGTGATGTCGCGTCCCTGAAAGGCGATCGTCCCGCGCCGCGGGTGGTTCAGGCCGTTGATCGAGCGCAGGGTCGTCGACTTGCCGGCGCCGTTCGCGCCGATCAGCGTCACGATCTCGCCCTCGTGCACGTCGATCGTGATCCCCTTCAGCGCCTGGATCGAGCCGTAATACGTCTCGATGTCCTCCACCTCGAGCAGCAACGGCGCCGCGTTCGCGCTCACGAGCTCACCGCCGCTGTGCCGAGATACGCCTCGATCACACGCTCATTGCGCTGGATCTCCTGCGGCGTCCCCTCGGCGATCTTCTCCCCGTAGTCGAGCACGGTCACGCGATCCGAGACGCCCATGACGACGCGCATATCGTGCTCGATCAGGAGCACGGTCAACTTCTGTTCCTCGCGCAGCCGGGCGACGAACGCGGTGAAGTCAGCGGTCTCCTGCGGGTTCATGCCGGCCGTCGGCTCGTCGAGCAGCAGCAGCTTCGGCTGTGTCGCGAGCGCGCGCGCCACCTCGAGGCGGCGCTGGTCGCCGTAAGAGAGGTTCTTACCGAGCTCGCCGTCCTTCCGCCGCAGGCCCGAGAACTCGAGCAGCTCGCGTGCCCGTACCCGCGCCTCCCGCTCCTCCCTCTTCACGCGCGGCGTGCGCAGGATCGCCTCGAAGAGGTTGCCCTTCAGCCGGACGTGCATGCCGACGAGCACGTTCTCGAGGGCTGTCATGTTGTGAAAGAGGCGGATGTTCTGGAACGTCCGGCCGATGCCGCGCTGCGTGAAGGCGTGCGGCGGTCTCCCGGTCATGTCCTCGCCGTCGAAGAACACGAGCCCGGCCGTCGGCTTGTACACACCGGTGAGCATGTTGAAGAACGTCGTCTTGCCGGCGCCGTTCGGTCCGATCAGGCTGACGATCGACATCCGCGGCACATCGAAGGTCACGTCGTCGACCGCGACGAGGCCGCCGAACTCCTTCCGCAGCCGATCCGTGTGCAGAAGCGTCGCGCTGCTACTCACGGCGTCAACCGCTCGTCGTGCGCGACGTCGTACAGCGGCTCGTCGTGCACGCCCTCGTGCAGCTCCGCGGCGCGGCGACGGCTCGGGATCAGCCCTTCCGGACGGAAGAGCATCGTGAGCACGATGATGATTCCGAAGATGCCGAACTCGTACTTCGGCACGTCGATCTGGCGGCCGACGGTGTCGCTGACCTGTGCGCCGATATTCGCGAGCCCTTCGCGATCGAGGTACGCGAGGAAGCACGCGCCGAAGATCACGCCCCAGATGTTCCCCATCCCGCCGAGGATGACCATGCAGAGGATGAACACGGAGATCTGGAAGAAGAAGTCGTCCGGGAACGCGCCGCTCTTGTAGGAGGCGTAGTACGCACCCGCAACACCGCCGAAGAACGCACCGGTGGCGTACGACCATGTCTTCGTCCGCATGAGCGGCACGCCCATCGCGGCGGCGGCAGTCTCGTCCTCGCGGATTGCGACCCACGCGCGGCCGAGTCGCGAGTCCCGAAGGCGTGCGCTCACGAAGACGGTGATCAGGACGAGCCCGAGCGCGGTCCAGAAGAAGATGGAGTCGAGGTTGCCGGCGTTCAGGTAGTTGGCCGGCAGGTGCAGATGATCACCCGCCCAGTTGCCGAAGCCCGGTCCGTCGATCGGCGTGATCCCGCCCGTGCCGTTCGTCAGGTTGAAGCCGGTGCCGAGGAAGTCGTTCCCGTTCCGCGCGATCTGCGGCATGATCTCGCCGAAGCCGAGGGTGACGATCGCGAGATAGTCGCCGCGCAGCCGCAGCGTCGGCAGGCCGATGATCACGCCGACAACGGCGGTGGCGATCCCCGCCATCAGCAGCACGAGCCAGATCGAGAAGTGGAATCCGGTCCATCCCGGGTACAGGCCGACGGCGCCGAGGTTCAGGTGCTGCTTCGAGAACTGCGTCGACGCGAACCAGCCGGCCATGTACGCGCCCATGGCGTAGAAGGCGACATAGCCGAGGTCGAGCAGGCCGGCGTAGCCCACGACAAAGTTCAGCCCGAGGGCCATCATCGAGAAGATCATCATCACGACCATCGTCCCGACCTGCGGGAACGGGCCGAAGAGCGGGAGCTCCGGCAGGTAGTCGAGGTAGTACGGGTAGCTGATCGCGAGCGCGAGGATTGCGGCGGGAGTGATGTACTTGCCGACGGGCCGGCCGGCGACGGTCAGGCCGTCCCAGCGCGGAGCGATCAGCGCGAACACGACGACGGCGGCCAGAAGCGCCGAGTTGTCCCACACGCCGAAGACCGCGATCAGCGCAAGCGCGACGGCAAGCCAGATCGCCGTCTTCACAGCCCGCCGCGTCGCAGAAGGGAGCGCGAGCCAGCGCTCCTGCGGTAGGCCCACCGCGCCGAGGGCCGTCCACCACGCGCGCGAGATCGACTGGCGCAGGCGCCGCTTCACGTCAAGCGCCTTCCGGCGTCCGCTCGCCGAGCAGCCCTTCGGGCCGGAAGACGAGGATCAGGATGAGGATCGAGAAGACGATCGACTGCGTCCAGTCGCTGCCGGGCGAGTGCCAGCGGAGCCCGTCGTTGTATGCCTGGATGAAGCCGATCGAGAGCGCGCCGAGGACGGCGCCCGGAAGGTTGCCGATGCCGCCGAGGACTGCGGCGGTGAACGCGATCAGCCCGAGCTGGAAGCCGGTGTCGTAGCGCACCTCTCTGAAATACAACGCGTACAGGAGCCCGGCCGCGCCGGCGAGCGCGCCGGCGAGCAGGAACGTGAACGAGATCGTCCGGTTGACGTTGATGCCCATCATCGCCGCCGCGTCGCGGTCCTGCGCGGTCGCGCGCATCGCCTTGCCCTGCCGCGTCCTCAACACGAGCCACATGAGCCCGACCAGCACCGGGACGGTGACGATCACGACGATCAGCTTGTCCCACGTATAGGTGACGCCGCCGACGGAGAACACGCTGCCGTGAGGGAGGACCCGCGGCAAGCCGGTATAGCCGGTGTCGTAGAAGAAGATGGCGACGTTCTGGAGGATGAACGACATCCCGATCGCGGTGATCAGCGGCGCGAGTCGCGGTGCGCCGCGCAGCGGCCGGTAGGCCACGAACTCGATCGTCGCGTTGATGACTCCGCAGGCGACCATCGCCACCGCCAGGGAGCCGAGCAGGGCGACGACCACGGCTCCGGTCGACGAGTGCTCCGTCAGACCGAAGACGGTGATGAGCATCGTCGCGGAGATCAGTCCGCCGAGCATGAACACGTCGCCGTGCGCGAAGTTGATCAGCTCGAGAATGCCGTAGACGAGGGTGTAGCCAAGCGCGACGAGCGCGTAGACGGCGCCGTTCGTCAGCCCGATGAACGAGATCGTGACGAAGTACGACGGTTCCTTGACGAGGTTGACGACGAGCCAGACGAGGAGCAGCGTCAGCAGCAGCCCCGCCATCGCAGGCATGAGGTACGAGCTCAGCGAGCGTCGGGCCCTGAGTGGAGCGTGTGCGCTGGCGTCGGTGGCCACAATCGGTGAAGAGGTCGAGATATGCGCCGGGGGAGGCTGACCTCCCCCGGCGCGGTTCGATGCGACTCCTTTGGCTACCCGCCGACGAGGCTCGCGCTCGGCACGAGCGTCTTGACAGGCTTGAGCTCCTTGCCCTTCTGCACGTAGATCGTGATCGGCTTGAGGTTCGTGTCGCCGGTCGCGTCGATCGTGAAGTTGCCCAGGATGCCGTTCGTGACGGTCAGGCCGAAGATGGCCTTCGTCGTCTTCGCGCGGTCACCGGCGCCCCTCGCCACGGCCTGGAGCATCACGAGCATCGCCTGTGCGCCGTACGCGGAGTACGGGTTCGGCGTTGCGCCGACCTGCTTGCCGAAGCTCTTCACGAAGTCCTTGCCGGGTCCTGTCAGCGAGGTCGGCGGCTGGCCGGCCACGCTGATGTACGCGCCGTTGGCGACTGCCCCATTCGAAGGCAGACCGCCGCTGAACCCGTCCGGCATCTGGAGCTGGATCTTCGGATCGACGGCCTTGATGTCCTGCATCAGCTTCGCGCCGTTGTTGCACACGATGCCGCCCAGGAAGACCGCCTGAGCGCCCGAGGCCTTGATCGCGTTCGCAAGCGCCTCGTAGCTCGACTGCTTGGCGTCCCAGCCCTTGAAGCCCACGACCTGGATGCCGAGCTTCTTCGCCGCCGTCCGGTACGTGGAGGCGACGCCGAAGCCGTAGGTCTGCTTGTCGTTCAGGACGTAGACCTTCTTGAAGCCGAGCGACTTCGACCACATCGCGTCCGCCGGACCCTGGAAGTCGTCCGTTGCGACGACGCGGGCGTAGTTGCGAACGCCGGTCGGGTAGTACTTCCCGGGCTCGCCCGGATCCCACTTCTTCGTCAGGCCCGGATTCGTGTTCGCGGGGCTGACCATGGCCATCGGGCCTGGATGCGCCCGGTTGAGGATCGGCACGATGATCTTCGCGCAGCCGGAGTTGAACGTTCCGATGACGCCGATCACCGACCTGTTCGCCGCATAGAGGCGACCGTTGGTCGCGCATTTCGCCGAGTCCCAACCGCCCGTCTGCGCGGTCGAGTCGTCGCACGACTGGTACCCGATCTTCAACGAGCCGGCCTTGTAGCCCTGCTGCGCGAGCGCCCACAGGATCGCCCGCGAGAGCTGCACGGTCTGAGCCCGGATCGCGCCCTGCAGCGGCAGGTCCGACGCGACGATGTAGTCAGGCGCCCCCGACCCCTTGTAAACCACTGGCCCGCACGAGGACGACGGCAACGGAGTGACCCCCGCCGTCGCGCTTCGCGCAGAGCCCGAG
>VAWY01000029.1 GCA_005888335.1 Actinomycetota bacterium | reverse complement strand
GGATTGTCGATGATCGGCGGCGACATCCAGCTCGTGCCCTGGATGCCGTAGTACTGCCCGAAGCCGGGCGCCTCGACGACCATGCGATAGGCGCGGTAGCGCTTGCCGGAGCGGTCGCGGATCGTGTACGTGCGCGGGGTGGCGGGGTCGGTGATGTACGACGACCCGAGCTTGGCGAGCTTCGGGAAGTAGACCGGGAAGCCCAGTTGGCCCCTGAGCTGGAGCTTGACCGCCTGGTCCTCCGCCGCGCGCGCCGCGTTGAACAGCCCGGGGAAGGCGCTCGTCGCCCGCCGCCGCTGCCGGCGTGCGCGCCTGCGGTCGTTGCTGGTCGACTTCGGCTTGGTCTGCTTCTTGGTCGCCTTGACGTTGAGGAAGTCCTGGACGGTCTGCTGGATCTGCTCGGGACTCGCGACCACGTAGTCGGCGTCCTGCGTGATCTCCTCGCCGGCCGCGAACGGGATCTGCTGGATCGGGTTCTTGGCCGACTCGAAGGCCAGCTTGAGCAGCCGCAGGATCGCGGTATTGCTGGAGATGTCGGTGTCGGTGTAGGTCCCGAAGATCCGGATCAGCCCCTCGCGGTCGCCGAAGAGCTGGCCCAGCCCGATCTGCTCCTTGGCCTGGCGCAGGAAGTCCTGCTGGCGCGCCGAGCGGATGAAGTCGTTGTCGCCATGGCGGTAGCGCACGTAGTCGAGCGCCTTCTGCCCGCAGAGCTTCTGATAGCCGGCCGGGATGTTGATCGCCGCGTACTGCTGGCCCGCGACCAGCCCCTGGTTGGAGTGGTAGTAGCGCCGGTCGATGTCGACATAGACGCACTTCAGGCGGTTGACGATGCCGCGGAAGCCGCCGAAGTTGACGTTGACGACGTGGTTGATCGGGATGCCGAGCAGCTGGCGGACGGTGCGCACCGCGAGGGCCGGGCCGCCGAGCGAGTAGGCCTCGTTGATCTTCGCCGTCCCTCGCCCCGGGATCTGCACCTTGAGGTCGCGCGGGATCGACATCACCGAGGTCGCGCCCTTGGACGGGTCCAGGCGCAGCAGCATGATCGTGTCCGAGCGGACCGGGTTCTTCTGCTTGATGTCGGCGAAGCGGCGGTCCGAGCCCAGCAGCAGGATCGTCTGCGGCCCGCCGGCGCTGACGTTGTCGAGCACGTTCTTGATGTGCGGGATCGGGTGCGAGACCCCGGTGAAGACGTCGACCGCCTGCTTGACCTGGAGCAGGATCGCCGTCGAGACCGCGGTCGCGGTGAGCAGCAGGATGCTGACCGCCCCGAGGGCGGCGCGCTTATAGACGCTGAACGCAGGCCGAGGCGGCCGCTCCTCGTACACAGCCACGAGGGCGCCTAAGGTAGCGCCCGCAGCGGCGGCCCCTCCCCAGGTGCCTCCAGCGCGCGCGGGAGCGCGCGCACGAAGTCGCCGAGCGCCTGGCGGTAGCGCGTCAGCGACGAGAGCGAGACCCACTCGTCGGGCCCGTGGTGGCCCGCGCCGACCGGGCCGAACTCCACCGCCGGGATGCCCACCTCGAGGAACGAGACCGCGTCCGAGGCGCCGTCGCGCCCGATCGACAGCGCCTCCCCCTCGACGACCCCGCCCACCGCCTCGCGCAGGGCCAGCACGTACGGGTTGCGCCGCGAGACGATCGCCGGCACGCGCGTGAAGCACTTGACGATCTCGAGGTCCGGGATGCCGCGGATCTGCGCGAGCAGGTCACCCGCGTCCTGGTTGGGCAGGTAGCGGATGTCGACGTCGATCGAGCACTCGTCGGGGACCTTGTTGAACGCGTCCCCGCCGATGATCCGGGCGAGGTTGATCGACGGGCGGTCGAAGAGGTCGCTCGATTCCCGCGCGAACGGCAGCGTCTCGATGCGCCGGTAGACGTCGTGCGCCTTGAGGATCGCGTTGTCGCCCTCCCACGGCGTCGAGCCGTGCGCGGCAGTGCCGTGGACCCGGACGCGCACGGCGAGCACACCCTTGGCCTCGACGCCGATGTGCAGGTCGGTCGGCTCGCCGGTGATGGCGAAGTCGGCGTCGCGCAGGATGCCCGCGATGAGCGCGTCGATCGAGCGCGAGTCGAGGTCGTCGGACTCCTCGTCGGGCACGCAGACGAAGATCACGCGCACGGCCCCCTGGTCGGCCGCGTCGCGCGCGGCGCACATCATCGCCGCCAGCGCGCCCTTCATGTCGTAGGCGCCGCGCCCGATCAGGCGATCGCCCTCCACGCGCGGCTCGAACTGCCCCGGGCGGCCCGGGACGACGTCGACGTGGCCGTGGAAGACGACGGTCGGCGCGCCCGAGTCGGGCGGCGCCCCGGCCCCGGCGAGGACGACCGGCAGGCCCTCGTGGACGCCGTCACGCACGCGCAGGTCGCGGCTCTCGAGCCAACCCTTGATGAAGCCCGCGGCGGCCCGCAGACCGTCGCCCGTCGACGTGTCGTAGGTGATCAGCCGCTCGGCGAGGAGGTGCTCGTCCACGGCCGCATGGTAGGCATTGCGGTGTGGCGGGCCGCATCGTCCTCTTCGGCGCAACGGGCTACACCGGCCGGCTCACCGCGGACGCCTTCTCCCGCCGCGGTGTCAAGCCCGTGCTGGCGGCCCGCTCGGTGGAGGCGCTCGACGCGCTGGCCAGCGAGCTCGGAGGGGGCCACGAGACCGCCGTGGCCGACGTCTCGCGGCCCGAGACCGTCCGCGCGCTGGTCGAGCGCGGCGACGTCCTGCTCTCGACCGTCGGCCCGTTCGTGCGCTTCGGCGAGCCCGCCGTGCGCGCGGCGATCGACGCCGGCGCGCACTACATCGACTCCACCGGCGAGGGCCCGTTCATCCGCCGGGTGTTCGAGGAGTTCGGTCCGCAGGCCGAGCGCGCCGAGGTCGTGCTGCTGACCGCGATGGGCTACGACTGGGTGCCGGGCAACCTCGCCGGCGGGCTGGCGCTGCAGGAGGCCGGCGAGGCGGCGACGCGGCTGGACGTCGGCTATTTCATCCTCGGCGCCGCCGCGATGAGCGGCGGCACCCGCGCCTCCGCCGCGGGCGCCCTGCTGGACGACACGTACGCGTTCCGTGGCGGGCGGATCGTCACCGAGCGCGGCGGCGCGCGGGTGCGCTCCTTCGACGTCAACGGGCGCTCGCTGCAGAGCCTGACCGCCGGCGCGACCGAGGCGTTCTCGCTGCCGCGCGTGCACCCCACGCTGCGCGACGTCGACACGTACCTCGGCTGGTTCGGCCCCGCCACGCGCGCGGTCGCGACCTTTTCGCTGGCGGCCCGGCTCCCCGGCGCGCGGGCCGCGCTCGGCGCGCTGGCCGAGCGCTTCGTCAAGGGCTCCAGCGGCGGGCCGGACGCCGCAGCGCGCGCGAGGTCGCGCTCGCACGTGGTCGCGGTCGCCTGCAACTCCGCCCAGGCGCCGCTGGCGACCGTGCATCTCGAGGGCGCGAACGGCTACGACTTCACCGGCGAGATGCTCGCCTGGGCGGCGGAGCGCGCCCGCGACGGCGCGCTGCACGGCACCGGGGCGCTCGGGCCGGTCGAGGCCTACGGCCTGG
Source organism: Actinomycetota bacterium (assembly GCA_005888335.1). Next base: position 39,327 of record VAWY01000029.1, on the reverse strand, counting down.
ACCCGCTGCGCGAGGGGGTCGCGGAGGCCGGCATCACGCGGGTGTGATAGACGACGACCACGCCGATCCGCTCGCGGATGCGCAGCCCGAGCCGGCCGGCGACGGCGCGCGAGCGCACGTTGCCCTCGTGCACGAGCGAGACGATCTCGTCGAGGCCCAGGTCGGCGAAGCCATGGGCGAGCGCCGCGCGCGCGGCCTCGGTCGCGTAGCCGTGCCCCCACGCGTCGCGCCGCAGCCGCCACCCGACCTCGACCGCCGGCAGGACCGGCGGGAAGTGGTACGGGATGCTCAGCCCGGCGAAGCCGAGCAGGTCGCCGCCGGCGCGCGGGCGCAGCGCCCACAGCCCGTAGCCGTGCTCCTCCCAGTGCGCGGCGAAGCGCTCGGACTGGGCGAGCGACTCCGCGCGGTCGGCCGCGCGCAGGTAGCGCATCACCTCGGCGTCGGCGTTGATAACGACCAGCGCCTCGGCGTCGTCGCGCGACCACGCGGTCAGGGCCAGGCGCTCGGTCTCGAGCTCGCGGGGATAGGTCAAGCCGTCTCGCGCACCGCGACGCGCAGGCCTGTCCCCGGCGGCCCGGGCCAAGCGGCGAGGAGCGTCGAGCCCGACTGCGCCAGCGCGAGCCCGGCGCCGTCATTGGACTGCAGGCCGCCGCTCAACGCCTGCGGCGCGCCGAAGCCGGAGTCGCCGGGCGCGCGCTCGGCGACAAGCACGTCGTAGGTCGCTGAGCCGGGCTGGGTCATCGCCACTCAAACGCGGCCGCGACCCGCGGTTGCGGCCGGCGGGTTGCGGCCGGCGGGATCTAGGACTGCGACCCGCCGCCCTCCGCGATGCGCAGGAACGCCTCGTAGCGCCGCTTCTGGCGCTCGGCCGTGCGCTGGGCCTCGGAGTCCTCCCCGGCCTGCTCGAGGTCGCGCTCGGCCTCCTCGAGCCGGCTGCGCAGGTCGCCGGCGTCGAGCTCGCCGGGGTCGATCGCGTCCTCGACGAGCACGAGCACCTGCTCGGGCGTGACCTGCAGGTAGCCCTCGCCCTGCGCGAAGCGGACGACGTCGGACTCGGACTTGTACAGGCGCAGCTCGGTCGGGTCGAGCATCGCCAGGATCGGCTGGTGGCGGGCCAGGATGCCGATCGAGCCCGCCGCCGTGCGCGTCGAGATCATCTCGACCTCGTCGTTGAACACCTCGCCCTCGGGCGTGAGGACCTCGACGTGGAACGGCGTGCGCGCCACTACCGCTCCTCGCCCTCGTCCTCGCCGCCTTCCTCGCGCTGCGCTTCCTTGGACTCCTTGCCCTTGCCGGTCTCAGCGATGACGTCGTCGATCGTGCCCTTCAGCAGGAACGCGCTCTCCGGGACCTCGTCGTGCTCGCCGTCGAGGATCTCCTTGAAGCCGCGGATCGTCTCGGCGATCGGCACGTACGCGCCCGCCGTGCCCGTGAACTGCTCGGCGACGTGGAACGGCTGCGACAGGAAGCGCTCGATGCGCCGCGCGCGACCGACGATCAGCTTGTCCTCGTCGCTGAGCTCGTCGATGCCGAGGATCGCGATGATGTCCTGCAGCTCCTTGTAGCGCTGCAGGATCTCCTTGACGCGGTTGGCGACGTCGAAGTGCTCCTCGCCCAGGATGTCGGGCTTGAGGATCGTCGAGGTCGAGTCGAGCGGGTCGACGGCCGGGTAGATGCCCTTCTCGGCGATCGACCGCGACAGCACGGTCGTCGCGTTGAGGTGCGCGAAGACGGACGCCGGGGCCGGGTCCGTCAGGTCGTCCGCGGGCACGTAGATCGCCTGCACCGAGGTGACCGAGCCCTTGCGCGTCGAGGTGATGCGCTCCTGCAGCTGGCCCATCTCGGTCTCGAGCGTGGGCTGGTAGCCGACCTGCGAGGGCATGCGCCCGAGCAGCGCCGAGACCTCGGAGCCCGCCTGCACGAAGCGGAAGATGTTGTCGATGAACAGCAGGACGTCCTGGCCCTCCTCGCGGAAGTACTCCGCCATGGTCAGGCCGGACAGCGCGACGCGCATGCGCGCGCCCGGGGGCTCGTTCATCTGGCCGAAGACGAGCATCGTCTTGTCGATGACGCCGGACTCGGTCATCTCGAGCCAGAGGTCGTTGCCCTCGCGACTGCGCTCACCCACGCCGCAGAACGCGCTCAGGCCGCCGTGCTCCTGCGCGAGGTTGTGGATGAGCTCCTGGATGATCACCGTCTTGCCGACGCCGGCGCCGCCGAACAGACCGACCTTGCCGCCCTTGGCGTAGGGCGCCAGCAGGTCGACGACCTTGATGCCGGTCTCGAACATCTCGGTCGTCGGCGTGAGGTTCTCGACGTCGGGCGCCGGGCGGTGGATCGCCCAGCGCTGCTCGACCTCGATGTCGCCCTTCTCGTCGATCGTCTCGCCGAGCAGGTTGAAGATGCGCCCGAGCGTCACCTTCCCGACGGGGACGGTGATCGGGGAACCGGTGTCGAGGACCTCCATGCCCCGCCGCAGGCCGTCGGTCGAGTCCATGGCCACGGCCCGCACGCGGTCGTCGCCGATGTGCTGCTGGACCTCGCAGACCAGGACGTTGTCCTGCATCCCGCCCGCGGCCGCACGCTGTTCCTCCTCGTGGGCGGTCTCCTTCGGGCGCTCGATGTGCAGCGCGCTGTTGATCTCGGGCAGCTCGTCCGGGAACACCGCCTCGATCACGACGCCGGTGATCTCCTCGATCTGCCCGACGTTGCGCCCGTCCGTCCGCTGCCGCTCGCCTCGCTCTTCGGTGGCTGCCATATCGCTCGCTCTCGTTTTCTAGGCCAGCGCCTCGGCGCCGGCGACGACTTCCATGATCTCCTGGGTGATCTCGGCCTGGCGGGCCCGGTTCATCTCCAGGGTGAGGTCTTCGATCAGCTCCCCGGCGTTCTCCGAGGCGTTGCGCATCGCGGTCATGCGCGCCCCGTGCTCGGACGCGGTCGACTCGAGCAAAGCGCGGTAAATCGAAATTTCGACGTAGTCGGGGACGAGGCGCTTGAGGATCTCCTCGGGGTCGGGCTCGTACTCCACGAGCGCGCGGTGCCCGCCGCGGCCCTCGCCCTCGTCCTCCTCTTCCTCGAGCACGGTGGCGTGCTGGAGCGGCAGCAGCGTCTCGCGGCGCACCGTCTGCGTCAGCGGCGAGACGTAGCCGTTGTAGAAGATCTCGACCTGGTCGACCTCGCCGTCGACGTAGGCGGTGATCAGGTCCTCGGCGATCTCGCGCGCGTTGGCGTACTGGGGGCGATCGGTGAAGCCGACGTAGGCGCCGGCGGGATCGCGCTTGCGGAAGCGCAGCGTCGAGACGCCGCGCCGGCCCGACGCGTACCACTGCAGCGAGCGCCCCTGCTCCTCGTGCTCGGCGGCCGCGCGCATCCCGGCCCGGATGATCTGCGAGTTGAACGCGCCGGCCAGGCCGCGGTCGCCGGTGACGAGCAGCAGCCCGACGGTGTTGACGTTCTCGTGCTCCTCGAGCACCGGCAGGTTGGGGATGTTCTCCGCCGCCTCGGCCGCCTGGCGCGTCATGCGGCGGATGGCGCTCGCGTACGGGCGCAGCGCCTGGATGCGCTGCTCGGCCCGGCGCAGGCGGGCGGCCGCGACCATCTCCATGGCACGCGTGATCTTCTCGATGTTCTTGATCGAGCTGATCCGGTTCTTGACGTCGCGCTGGCTGGCCATCTACGCCCGTGCAGGCTCCTCTTCGCGGGTCTCCTCTTCCGAGCGCTCCTGCTCCTCGCGCCGCGCGCCGCCGTCCTGGTCGGCCCTGCGCTCCTTGACGCGATCGGACTCGCCGCGTTCGATCGGCTGGCCCTCCTCGTCGAGGTCGCAGCCGAAGTCGTCGGTGAACTCCTTGACGAACTTCTCGAGCTGCTCCTGGACCGAGTCGTCCCAGTCGCCGTTGCGGATGCGGTCGCGCAGCTCGCCGAGCTCGGCGTGCGCGCGCTGGGTGAGCGCTTCGAGGTACTCGGGGATCCGGTCGACGTTGATGCGGTCCAGATAGCCGCGCGTGGCGGCGAAGATCTGGATCACCTGGTCCTCGGTGGCCAGCGGGCTGCGCTCCTTCTGGTTGAGCGTCGCCACCAGGCGCTCGCCGCGGGCGAGCGTCCGCTGCGTATCCGGGTCCAGATCCGAGCCGAACTGTGCGAAGGCCTCGAGCTCGCGGTACTGCGAGAGATCGAGCCGCAGGCGGCCGGCGACCTTCTTCATCGCCGTGATCTGCGCGTTGCCGCCCACCCGCGACACCGAGATGCCGACGTTGATGGCGGGGCGCACGCCCGAGTAGAACAGGCCGGGCTCGAGGAAGATCTGCCCGTCGGTGATCGAGATGACGTTGGTCGGGATGTAGGCCGACACGTCGCCCGCCTGCGTCTCGATGATCGGCAGCGCGGTCAGCGAGCCGCCGCCGAGCTCGTCGTTGAGCTTGCAGGCGCGCTCGAGCAGCCGGCTGTGCAGATAGAAGACGTCGCCCGGGTACGCCTCGCGTCCCGGCGGGCGGCGCAGCAGCAGCGACATCTGCCGGTACGCGTACGCATGCTTCGTCAGGTCGTCGTAGACGCACAGCGCGTGCTTGCCCTGGAAGAGGAAGTGCTCGCCCATGGCGCAGCCGGCGTAGGGCGCCATGAACTTGATCGGCGCCGCCTCGTCGGCGGGCGCGGCGACGATGATCGTGGTGTCGAGCGCGCCGGCCTCGGCGAGCGTCTCGGCGAGCTGCACGACCGTCGACATCCGCTGCCCGACGGCGACGTAGATCGAGATCACGTCGCTGTCCTTGTTGTTGATGATCGTGTCGACCGCGATCGCCGTCTTGCCGGTCTGGCGGTCGCCGATGATCAGCTCGCGCTGGCCGCGGCCGATCGGGATCATCGAGTCGATCGCCTTCAGGCCGGTCTGCATCGGCTCCTTGACCGGCTGGCGCTGGACGACGCCGGGCGCCTTGAACTCGGCGGGACGCGTGTCGTCGGTCTCCAGCGGGCCCTTGCCGTCGAGCGGGTTGCCCAGCGGGTCGACGATCCGCCCGAGCAGCGCGTCGCCGACCGGCACCTCGAGGAGCTTGCCGGTGCGCTTGACGGTGTCGCCCTCGACGATCTTGTCCCACTCGCCGAACAGCACGACGCCGACGTTGTCGGCCTCGAGGTTGAAGGCGAGCGCGGTGACGTCGTGCGGGAGCTCGAGCATCTCGAGGCTCATGCAGTTCTCGAGGCCGTGCACGCGCGCGATGCCGTCGGCGACCGACAGCACGGTGCCGACCTCGGTCAGCTCGGCCTGGCCGGTGTCGAGCCCCTCGATGCGGCTCTTGAGGATGGACGTGATCTCGTCAGGCTTGATCTGCAGTGGCATTGGGCTCCTCCGGTCGGCGCCCCTAGCCGCGGGCGACCTGTCTGCGAAGTTGTTCGAGTCTGTTGCGGATGGACGCGTCGAGGATCGAGTTGCCGACGCGCAGCACGATTCCGCCGATGATGTCGGGCTCGACGCGCGCGGTCAGGTCGACCTTGCGGCCGGTCTTCTCGGAGATGCGCTCGCCCAGCGAGCGGACCACCTCGTCGTCGAGCTCGACGGCCGACGTCACGTGCACGGGCAGGAGCTTGCGCTCCTCGCGCCAGAGCGCGTCGTAGTCGCGGCGGATGCGGTGGATGACCGGCATCCGATGCTTCTCGAGCAGCAGCTCGAAGAAGTTCATGAGGATCGGCTCGGCGCCCTCGACCGCCTTGTGCAGCCCCTCCTTCTTCTCGTCGCTCGAGAAGTAGGGCGAGAAGAAGAACGTCGTCAGCGCGCGATCCTGCTCCACGGCGTCCGCGAACTCACCGAGCTGCTCGCGGATCTCGTCGAGCTTGTCGTGCTCGCGGGCGACCTCGAACAGCGAGCGTGCGTAGACCTGAGCGATCTCCTCCACGTGGCCAGCTACTCCCGCCCGCCCGCGAGGGCCTCGAAGTCGAGCTCGGACAGGGCCTCTTCGACCAGCCGGCGCTGGTCGGCCTCGTCGAGCGCCTTGCGCGTGACCTTCTCGGTCGCCATGACGGTGAGATCGGCGACCTCGGCGCGGATCTCGCCGATCGCGCGCCGCGTCTCGGCCTCGATGTCGCGCCGTGTCTGCTCCATGAGCTCCTCGCGCTGCACGCGCGCCTGCTCGAGCGCCTCGCGCTGCGTGCCCTCGGCCGCCTTGCGCGCGCGCGCGACGATCTCCTCGGCCTGAGTGCGCGCCTCGCCGAGGCGCTCGCGGTACTCGGCGAGCAGCTTGTCGGCCTCGCGCTTGGTGCGCTCGGAGGCGTCGATCGACTCCTCGATGGCGCGCTGGCGGCGGTCCAGCGCCTCGCCGATGCGCGGGAACGCGAGCTTCCAGAGGATGTACATCGTCAGCCCGAACGCGATCAGCGTCCAGATCATGACCCCCACGTTCGGGGTGACGAGGAAGTTGCCGCCGCTCTCGGCGGCGAGGACGACAGGCATGGCTACGCGGAGAGGAAGAAGGCGATCAGGCCGAAGATGAACGCGTAGAACACGATCGCCTCGGTCAGTGCGAAACCGAGCCACTGGATCGAGGTGATCTCGTCGCGCATCTCTGGCTGCCGGGTCACCGACTCGATGACCTTGCCGAAGATGAAGCCGACGCCCACGCCCGGGCCGACGGTGCCGAGGCCGGCGCCCACGCCCAGCGCGATCGCGCGCAGGCCCTTGGCGGTCGCGTCGTTGCTCGCCTGCGCCAGGAAGGAAAGGGAGTCGAGATCCATGGGGGCTCCTTCTTTAGTGCTCTTCGGCGACGGCGCCGCCGAGGTAGATCGCGGTGAGGGTCGCGAAGATGAACGCCTGGAGCGTGGCGACCAGGCCCACTTCGAAGAGGAAGAAGGCGACGGCGAGCGGGATGGTGAACACGCCCAGCGCGGCCAGGCCGAGCAGCACGACCAGGCCGCCGGCCATGAAGAGGATCAGCAGGTGGCCGGCGAGGATGTTGGCGAAGAGTCGGACGCTCAGCGAGATGATCCGCACGAAGTGTGAGATCACCTCGATGACGAAGATCGGCCCCGCCGCCGCGCCCTCGACGCCGGCCGGGATCCAGCCCTTGAGGTAGCCGACCAGGCCCTTGGCCCGGATGCCCTCGACGTGGTAGCTGATCCACACGACGAGGGTGAGGACGAGCGGCACCGAGATGTTCGCCGTCGCCGCGTAGAGCGCGAACGACGGGACGTCGACGCCGAGGAACCTGAACGTCTCCTCGCTGTTGGTCGGCAGCGGGATGTACCCGATGAGGTTGTTGAACCAGATGAAGAGGAACAGCGTGCCGACGAACAGGAACCACTTGCGCGCCATGCTGCGCGGCATGTTGCCGCCGGCGAGGTTGTCGCGCATGAACGTGTAGAGCGTCTCGACGGCGGTCTGCACGCGGTTGGGCCGCGCCTGCATGCGGTTGGCGATGTAGAGCATCGTGCCCGTGGTCAGCCCGGCGGAGAGGAACAGGTAGAGCACCGCCTTGTTGATGTCGAACGGCCCGGGCAGGTCGATCCAGGAGTCGAGCCTGAACTCGTTCTGCGGCTTGTAGGCGGTGTTCTGGCCCTCCGAGCCGAAGGCGGCGCCGAGGACGAGCGCCAGGACGACGAGGATGGCGAAGGCGAGCAGGAGCTTCGTGCGGGTCTTCATGCGGAGGGCCTTGGCTCCTTGGGGCCGTCGAACGGCCGCGCGATCAGCTTGAAGGTGAAGAAGACGGTGAACAGCAGCACGTCGAGGACGGCGGCCGAGAGCCCGACGTCGCTGCCCGCGGCCAGGCCGACGACCAGCAGCGTGAGCCCCATGAGCCAGCCGCGCGCGATCATTCCGCCCGCCTCATACCCCGCGACGAGACGTGCATCTCGCGCCGCGGCGGCACGCCTGTCGGCCCACGCGCCGATCCCCCGCCACATCAGCCAGACTCCCGCGCCGGTGACCCACCCCAGGAACGGCACTCCCGCGACGAGGAAGACGGGCAGCGCGAGCACGAGCAGCGCCAGGTCGAGGACGCGCATGATGGAGAGCGGATCAGAGGTCACGGAACCGGGTGATGACCAGGGCGAGGCCGGCGGCGACGCCCGCGAAGAGGCCGACGATCCCGAGCGGGACAGCCAGCCCGACGAGCGCGCCGAGACCGAAGCCGATGCCGGCGCAGAGGACGATCGTCGCCACGATCAGGCTCCCGGCGACGACCGGGTTCGCCGTGGGCGGGCGGCGTCGGCTCATCCTCGAGCGGCTCGGTGGAATCGAAATCGGGCATGGGGGCCTGGACCCAGGGGGACGGGACGTTATCGACGAGGACGCCCGCGCGTTGCGCGGGCCCAACAACGCCGGAAACGTAGCGAAGATCGCGACCTTGTAACAACTTTGTGACAGCAGGCACGCGGTCGGTCGTTGCGACCTTCCGCGCGCCTACCCTGGCGCCATGCCGACCGCCCTTCCCCCGACGCTCGAGTCCGACGCGATCGCGCTGCTGCGCGAGCTCGCCGGCCCGGACGCCGCGTTCCGCGAGCATCAGCTCGAGGCGGTCTGCGACCTCGTCGCCGCGCGCCGGCGCGTGCTGTGCGTGCAGCGGACCGGGTGGGGCAAGAGCGCCGTGTACTTCCTGGCCACCGCGCTGCTGCGGCGGGCGGGTGCGGGGCCGACGGTGCTCATCAGCCCGCTGCTCGCGCTGATGCGCAACCAGATCGCGGCCGCGCAGCGGCTGGGCATCCGCGCGGTCACCGTCAACTCGACCAACCGCGACGACTGGGACGCCGTGCGCGCCGAGCTCGACGCCGATCGCGTCGACCTGCTGCTCATCAGCCCCGAGCGGCTCAACAACCCGCAGTTCCGCGAGACGATGCTGCCGCTGTTCATGGAGCGCGTCGGCCTGCTCGTCGTCGATGAGGCGCACTGCGTGTCGGACTGGGGGCACGACTTCCGGCCCGACTACCGGCGCATCCGCGACGTGCTCGCCGGCCTGCCCGCCGACGTCGCCGTGCTGGGCACGACCGCGACGGCGAACGACCGCGTCGTCGCCGACGTCAGCGAGCAGTTCCGCGTCGGGATCGGCACCGAGCAGCTGACCGTGTACCGCGGGCCGCTCGCACGCGAGTCGCTGCGCCTCGAGGTCGTGCCGCTGCCCTCCGCGGCCGACCGCCTCGCGTGGCTGGCCGAATGGCTGCCGCGGCTGCCCGGCTCGGGCATCGTGTACTGCCTGACGCGGCGCGACACCGAGCTCGTCGCGGAGTGGCTGAACGCGCAGGGGATCACCGCGGTCGCGTACTCCGGCGAGGTGGCCGACGCCGAGCGCGTCGAGGCCGAGGACCGGCTGCTGCGCAACGAGGTCAAGGCCGTCGTGGCGACCAGCGCGCTGGGGATGGGCTACGACAAGCCCGACCTCGGGTTCGTCGTGCACTACCAGGCGCCGTCGTCGGCGATCGCGTACTACCAGCAGGTCGGGCGCGCCGGGCGCGGCGTCGACGAAGCGCACGTCGTGCTGCTGCGCGGGCACGAGGACCGCGCGATCCAGGACTACTTCATCGAGACCGCCTTCCCGCCGCGTGAGCTGGTGGAGCGCGTGCTGGACGCGCTGCCGGCCACGCTGGCGGGCCTGCAGGCGGAGGTCAACCTCGGACGCGGACGGCTCGAGACGCTGCTGAAGGTCCTCGACGTCGAGGGCGCGGTCGCGCGCGGCGGGACGGGCTGGGTGCGGACGGGCGCGCCGTGGGACTACGACGCCGACCGCTACCGGCAGGTCACCGCGCAGCGGCGCGCCGAGCAGGAGGCGATGTTCGCCTACGGCGAGGACGGGCGCTGCCTGATGCAGGCGCTGCAGGACGACCTCGACGACCCGCGGGCCGCGCCGTGCGGACGCTGCGCGGCGTGCGCGGGAGCGCGGTTCGACGCGCCGGTCGACCCGGCGCTCGCCCGCCGCGCGTATGCGCTCGTGCGCGCGCAGCCGCTCGTGCTGACGGTGCGCCGCCAGACGCCGCGAACGGCCGAGCAACCGGGTCGCCGGATCGGGCCCGAGCTGCTGCTCGAGGAGGGCCGAGCGCTGGCGCGCGCGGGCGACGGCGGCTGGGATCCGCTCGTGCAGCGCGGCCGCCGCGCCGGGCGCTTCGACGACGAGCTCGTCGAAGCGTGCCTCGAGCTCCTGCGCCGCTGGGCGCCACGGCCGGCGCCGCGGTGGGTGACGGCCGTCCCGTCGCGGCGCTCGGGGGCGCTCGTGCCCGACTTCGCGCAGCGGCTCGCGACGGCGCTCGAGCTGCCCTACGTGGCGACGCTCGAGCGCCGCGGCGACAACCCTCCGCAGCGCGAGATGGCCAACTCCGCCCAGCAGGTCGCCAACGTCCGCGGGCAGTTCGGCGTCGTCGCCGAGCCGCCGGGCGCGCCGGGACTGCTGGTCGACGACGTGCGCTACTCGGGCTGGACGCTGACGACGGTCGGCGCGCAGCTGCGCCGCAAGGGCGCGGGCGCGCTGCATCCGCTCGTGCTCTCGCTCGCCGGCGCGTAGCGCGCGGCCCCGGCAGTCGCGCCTCGTCGCCCGCACCCCCCGGTGCCGGCGACCCCCGGCCTCGCGCGCCAGGCCAGCGGGTACGCTGCGTGCATGGGGCAAGAGCTCGCCCCGCACACCTTCAGCCGCGAAGACCGCCAGCGCTACCGGCAGAAGGTCCGGGCGTGCCTCGACGTCTTCGCGCGAATGCTGGCCGAGTCGCGCTTCGAGGACGACCGGCGGTCCTTCGGCCTGGAGATCGAGCTCAACCTCACCGACGAGGCGGGCGACCCGGCACTCGTCAACGCGACCGTGCTCGAGGCGATCGGCGACGCGGACTTCCAGACGGAGCTCGCGCAGTTCAACATCGAGATCAACGTCGCGCCGCGGCTGCTCGGCGGTCGCGTCTTCGGCGAGCTCGAGACCGCGGTGCGCGACAGCCTCAACCACGCCGAGGAGCGCGCGCGCTCCGTCCCGGCGCACATGATGCTGATCGGGATCCTGCCGACGATCACCGACGCGCATCTCAACGCCGACAGCTTCAGCGCGAGCCCGCGCTACGCGCTGCTCAACGAGCAGATCTTCGCCGCGCGCGGCGAGGACCTGCACATCGACATCGGCGGCGTCGAGGCTCTGTCGACCTTCGCCGACACCATCGCGCCCGAGGCGGCGTGCACCAGCGTGCAGCTGCACCAGCTCGTCGAGCCCGCGCACTTCGCCGACCACTGGAACGCCGCGCAGGCGATCGCCGGCGTGCAGATGGCGCTCGCCGCGAACGCGCCGTTCTTCTTCGGGCGTGAGCTGTGGCGCGAGACGCGCATCGCGCTCTTCGAGCAGGCGACCGACACGCGGCCGGAGGAGCTCAAGGCGCAGGGCGTGCGCCCGCGCGTGTGGTTCGGCGAGCGCTGGATCACGTCGATCTTCGACCTCTTCGAGGAGAACGTCCGGTACTTCCCGGCGCTGCTGCCGGTGTGCGACGACGAGGACCCGCGCGAGGTGCTGGCCCGCGGCGACATCCCGAGCCTCGCCGAGCTGCGGCTCCACAACGGCACGATCTACCGCTGGAACCGCCCGATCTACGACGTCACGCGCGGGCGCCCGCACCTGCGCGTCGAGAACCGCGTGCTGCCCGGCGGGCCGACGGTCGTCGACATCCTCGCGAACGCCGCGTTCTACTACGGCCTCGTGCGCGTGCTGGTCGACGACGAGCGGCCCGTGTGGTCGCGGATGTCGTTCACCGCCGCCGAGGAGAACTTCCACGCCGGCGCGCGCGACGGGATCGAGGCGCGGCTGTACTGGCCCGGCGTCGGCGAGGCGCCGGCGGCCGAGCTCGTGCTGCGCAAGCTGCTGCCCATGGCCCACGAGGGGCTCGAGCGCTGGGGGCTCGACCGCGCCGATCGCGATCGGCTCCTGGGGATCATCGAGCGCCGCTGCGTCACGCTGAGCAACGGCGCTGCCTGGCAGGCCGCGATGTTCCACCGTCTCCACGACGACGGCGGGCTCGACCGGCTCGACGCGCTACGTCAGATGACCGTGCGCTATCGCGAGCTCATGCACGCGAACGAGCCGGTCCACAGCTGGCCGCTGGACTGACTACGACGACTTCGCCGTCGAGCGACTGCGCGTCGTCCCGCTGCTGCCCCGCGACGACCCGCTGCTGGTGGTCTTCGCGCGCGTGGCCGCCGCCTTCTTGGCCGCGGCGCTGCGCGCGCTCGCCTTCCGGGCACGCGTGCGCGCCGCCTTCTGCGCCGCCTCGCTGCGCCGCTTCTGCGGGCCGCCGCGCAGGCGATCCTCGAGCTCGTCGGCGAGGCCGCGCAGGTCCCTGATGGTCTTGCGCACGCCCTGCTCGGCGCGCCCGCTCGCGCCGCGCCCGGCGTCGGTCGCCTCGCTCACGGCGCGCGCGACGCGCTTGCGCAGTCCGCCCGCGCGCAGCTTGTTGAACAGATCACGGTCGATCGTGTTCGCCATGCCGTCCCTCCTTCAGGACTTCTTGCCGCTCTTCTTCCCGCCCTTCTTGGAGGCGTTGGGCGTGTTCGCGATCTTCGCCGCGCGCTCCTTGCTCATGCCTTTCTTGCGCAGGCCTTCGTACTGCTTGTCGTTCTTGACGCTCGGTCCGTGATCCTTGGCCATGCGTCTCTTGCTGCCCGCTCTGTGCGCGGACTATTCAGCACAAACGGCGACGCGCGCGGACACGCGCTCGACGCCGTCGAGCAGGCGCCAGTTCGCGCGCAGCGCGTCCTCGGCCGCGGCGACGAGGCGCGGCGTGTCCGCCGCGCTCGCGTTTGCTGCGAGCTGCGCGCGACCCTCGGCGGCGTGCGCGTGGTCGCGCTCGGCGTGGACGTCGAAGTAGCGGGTCGCCTCGCTGCCCGGTGCGCACGCGTAGAAGCGCACGAGGCCGGCGCGCTTGGTCTCCGAGATCGCCGGCTGCGAGGCCTCGATCGCGTAGAGCGCCGCGAGCCCGGCGAGCGGATCGCGGCCCTCGCTCGCCCACGCCGCGGCGCACGCCGCCGTCTCGGGGAGCGCCTCCGCGTCGGTGCGCCCGCCGACCGCCTCCACGAAGCCGTCCCACAGGCCGACGTGCGCGCGCTCCTCGGCCGCGTGCGGCGAACCGACCAGCTCGGCCGCGTCCGCAACCGCGACGACCGCGTGGCGGTACTGGCCGGCGTAGTGAGCGAGCTCTTCGCGCGTCAGCTCGCCGCGCGACCAGCGCGCGTAGAACGGATGGCGTAGGACATCCCACGCCTCACGGACGGCCTCGATCTGGGCGAACAGCGACTCCGACACGGGCGGCTCCTCGGTCAATGACGGTCGGTGGCGGGACCGGGCTGCGCGCACACTAGCCCGGGGATCAGACGGCAACAGGTGTCGAGGCGATGCGCCCGCCGGTCAAGACCGCCGCGGAAGACCTCCGATGGGAGGCGCATGATCCGACCCCTTTCGCTGTTCACCGTCCTCGCCTGCACGCTGATCGCGCCGGCCGCCGCGCTCGCCCGCGACGGCGAGCGCCCGCGCTTCCCCGACCGCCGCATCGAGGCGGCCGACGTCCAGCCGAGCCCGGAGACGACCGAGCAGCCGACCGTCCCGGCCAACGATCCCGAGACGAAGCCCGCGCCGGTCGTGCCGGGCGACGACGGCGAGACGACGTCCGAGCCGGGCAAGGGCCACCGCGGCGACGGCGCCGGCCTGCCCGGCATGCCGGAGCTGACGCCCGCCTTCCTGCGTCGCGTGTGGCGCTTCTCCGTCGAGGCGGACGGCTACGACGCCGGCGCCCACGTCCTCAGCGCGACCGTCGACCGCGTGCTCGGCGGCCCGAAGCGCGCGCGCCGCGCGCTCGCCGACGTCGACGTGGCCGTGCTCGTCACGCCGGCGACCCGCGTCCTCGACGCGGACGGCAACCGGGTCGGCGCGGACGGGCTCGCCCCCGCGCTCGACGACGCCAACGACGCGGTCGTCACGGGCAAGCCGCTCGCGAAGGCGAAGTGGCAGCAGGACGAGGACGGCGACCCCGTCCCGACGCTGCGCGCCAAGCGCATCGCGATCGAGGACTAGTCGAGCGTCACCAGCTCGAAGTGCACCGCGCCGCCGTCCGCCTCGGCCACTCCCATCGTGTGGCGAGGCTGGCGGCGGCGGTCGGTCGGGCTGCCCGGGTTGAAGATCTGAAAGCCCGCGGCGTCGCTCGCGAGCAGCGGGATGTGCGAGTGGCCGAAGACCACGGCGGCGCACTCGGGGAACGCCGCCCTCAGACGCTCGACGCGCCGCGTGGCCGGTCCAGCGTCGTGGACGATGCCGATCGGCGTGCCGGCGGCGTCGAACACGCGGCGCTCGGGCAGCCGCCGGCGGACGTCGGCGTCGTCGACGTTGCCGTGCACGGCGATCAAGGGCGGCTCGAGCGCGCCGAGCTCATCGAGCGCCGACGCGGCGACGAAGTCGCCGGCGTGCAGGATCGCGTCGGCGGTCCGCAGGCGCTCGAGGCACGCGGCGGGCAGGCGCCGCGCACCGCGCGGCAGGTGCGTGTCCGAGATGATCGCGAGCCGCACTCAGCTTGTCGCGAGGCGTGCGATCCCGGCCGGCGGGCGCAGGCCGGTGTTGAGCACGCGCTCGAGCACGCGGAAGGCCGGCCGGCTCGCACCGTTCGGGGCGATGAGCGCGGAGTCCCACGTGTCCAGCGGCGACAGCGCGTTCCAGTGGTACAGGTAGACGCGCTGGATGCGCGGCGACAGCGGGACGATCCGGTCGAACACCCACCGCGTCGCCACGGCGGCGTGGCGCGGCGACTGCTCGAAGCTCACCGAGCTCTTGTTGAGCCGGTTGACGATGCCGCCGGTCTCGGTCAGCCAGATGCGCGCCCTGGTCGCCTTGAGCAGCCGGCGCGTGTTGCTGGTCTGCAGGCGGTTGGCGTCGCGGTAGTTGTGCAGCCCCCAGTACTTCGGCTGCGCGCCCAGGATCCGCTGGAAGCTCTTCACCCAGCTGGTCATGTTGGGGAAGTCGAGCAGCTCGCCGGCGAGCACGGTGCACCTCGGGCACAGCCGCCGCATCGCGCGGTAGTAGCGGACCACCATGCCGGCCCGGTGGCACGTCGGCTCGCCGCAGTGGTTGACCTCGTTCCAGGCGGCGAACGTCTTGACCCACGGGTAGCGGTGGCGGAACAGCGCGAACTCGTACGCCATGCGGCCCGGCGTCGGCAGGACGCGGCGCTGGCCGGCCAGGCGCGAGTGGCTCCAGGTGATCAGCGGGTCGACGTGCGCCTTGCGCGCCGCGAACAGCCACTCGTCGAGCTGCTCGCGCTGCCAGTCGCTCTCCAGCGCGTCCCACGAGACCGTCAGCCGCGCCAGCCGGAGCCCAAGCTCCTCGAAGCGCGGGTCGGTGAACATCTCGGTCTTCTGGTCGCCGATGCCGATGCGCACGGGCGGGCCCTGCGCACGGACGGGTGCGGGGAGCGCCGCGACGAAGGCGATCGCCGCGGCGACGAGCGCGCGCGTCATCAGCCCGTCAGCACCGTGTCGTCATGTGAGTAGGGCGGCGCGCAGCAACACAACAGCACGAGCGGAGTCTCGCCGCTGTTCCACAGCTTGTGGGATTTTTGCGGCGGGATCACCACGCAGTCGCCCGCGCGCACCTCGCGCTCTTCGTCGCCCAGCCGCATCCGGCCCATGCCGGCGGTAAACAGATAGAGCTCCTCCGTGTTGCGGTGGTAGTGCTCTTCGGTCTCGCCGCCGACGGGAACCGTCGCCTCGGCGAGCGACTGATGCTCGGCGGGCAGCGAGACGCGCCCCGCGAGCTCGCGGATGGAGGAGCCGTCCTTTGTGACGAACGGCTCGATCTGTTCGAGGCTGACGACCTCCACGGCGCCGAGAGGATAGGAGCCGTGGAGGTCGAGTCGGTCAGGTCCGCGGGCGCGGCCGGCGCGGCGGCGACGGGCCGCCGCGCGGCTCGTGCCTCGGCCTCTCGTGGCGGCGGGCCGCCTCGCGGGCTGCGGTGCGGACGAGTTCGACGTGGATCAGCGAGTGCATGTGCGCTCCTTGGTGGTAGTGGACTGGTGGCGTCGCACCGCCCGAGAGCGCGGAGATGCTGAGCGGGTCTCGGGCGGCGACGCCCGCGACCCGGTGAGACAGACGGCCTCTAGGACGCGAGCGGCGCGACGACGATGGACGCGACGAAATCGAGTCGCGCGTCGTTCTGGATGGTCGTCATCGCGGTCATAGCGTCAGGCCCCCTGCTTCGAGGAGTCCGGCGAGTTGTACCAGTCGAGCGGCTGCCGATCAGGACAAAGCTGAATCGAGAGCATGCGCCGATCCGGCGGTCCGCGAGGTCACAGACCGTGATGCGGCCACTCGGGCGCGCGCCCCGCCTTGAACGCGCCGGCGCCGATGGTGTGCGAATCGCGGCGCATGAACATCGACATCGTCATCTCGGCCTCGAGCCGCAGGCGCTCCTCGAGCGTGCGCCCGACGTGGCGCAAGACCGACTCCTTGTCGGCCCGGATCGCGCCCTGCGGCAGCGCGGCGACCTCGTGGGCGAGCTCGAGCGCGCGCTCCAGCGCGCGCCCGCGCGGCACGACCTCGTTGACCAGCCCGATGCGCTCGGCCTCGCGCACGTCGATGCGCCGCCCGGTGATGAGCAGCTCCATCGCCTTCGCGTAGCCGACGACGAGCGGCAGCCGCACGGTCAGGCCGTCGCCGCCGACGATGTTCCAGCGCCGCTCGAGCGCGCCGAACTCGGCGTTCTCGGCGGCGATGCGGATGTCGGCAAGCAGCGCGGTCTCCAGGCCCGCCGCGAACGCGTAGCCGTTGACCGCGGCGATGACCGGCTTGAAGACGTCGGCGCGGCGCGTGTAGCCGCACGGCCCGGGATCGTCGTGCAGCGAGACGCGGAAGGCGTCCCAGTCGCCGAGCTCGTCGAGCTCGGAGGCCTCCTGCAGGTCCCAGCCGGCGCAGAACGTCGTCTCGCCCGCACCGGTGATGACGAGCACGAACGCGTCGGGGTCGTCGCGGAAGCGGCGCCAGGCGTCGTGCAGCTCGCGCGCCATCGCGCGGCTGATCGCGTTGTGGACCTCGGGGCGGTCGTAGGTCAGCGTCACGACGTGGTCGTCGTGCTCGTAGCGGAGGTGCTCGTAGTCCATGGCGCGGATAGTCTCGCGCGCCGTGATCCTGGTGCTCGGCGCCGGCTACATCGGCGCGAAGGTGGCGGAGCTGGCCCTCGCCCGTGGCGAGCGGGTCGTCCTGGCCGACAACTGGCACGCGACGCGCCGCGAGCAGGTCGAGCCGCTCGGCGCCGAGATCCACGACGTCGACGTGCGCCGGCGCGACGACGTCGACAGGGTGCTGGCGCTGCGACCCGATCGCGTCGTCTACCTGGCCGCCCAGGCGAGCCGGCCGCTCTCCTGGCGCGACCCCGGCTACACCGAGCAGACAAACCTCGTCGGCGCGCGCATCGTCGCCCAGGCGGTGCGCGACGCGGGCGGGCCGCCGGTCGCGTTCGGCAGCTCGCTGCACGTCTACGGTCCCGACCTCGAGGGCGACGTGCACTTCGACCATCCCTACGGACGCCAGGGCGACCTCGCCCATCTCTCGAAGATCTACGCCGAGCTCTGCCTGCAGCTCTACGGCGTCGACGCGCGCCTGCTGCGGCTCGGCATCGTCTACGGGCCAAGTCCCGTCGAGCATGAGGCGCCCGAATCCCAGACGGTCGTCGACAAGTTCCGCCGTGTGGCGGCGGCGGGCGAGCCGCTGACGCTCGACGACGGCGGCCGCGCGACGATCGGGGTCGTGCACGTCGAGGACGCCGCGCGGCTGCTGCTCGACGCCGCCGACCCGGTGGCCAACGTCGTCGCCGAGACGGTCACCGTCGCGCAGGTCGCGGCGCTGGCCCGCGGCGAGGACCCCGGGGCGGCGCCGGCCCCCCGCGCGCGCTTCGTGTCGCACTTCCGCTACGACCACGACCTGGCGGGCTATCTGCGATGAGGCTCGTCGTCACCGGCGCGACGGGCTTCCTCGGCTGGCGGGCGACCGTGCTCCTGCGCGAGCGAGGCCACGACGTGCTCGCCGTCGCGCGCCCGGGCGGCGCGGCGCGCGCACACGCGCGCGACCTGCCCGGCGTGGTCCGCGCCGACGCCGGCGACCCCGCCGCGCGCGACCTGCTCGCCGGTCGCGACGCCGTCCTGCACTTCGCCGGCGTGCCCGACCCGGCCGGCGCGCGCCGCGACCCCGCCGGTGCGGTGCGCGCCAACGCGGGCACGACGCTGAACCTCCTCGAGAGCGGCGTCCCGCTCGTCTACCCGTCGTCCGTACGCGCCGGCCTCGACCCGCCTCCGGATCCCTACGCGATGTCCAAGCGCCTCGGCGAGGAGGCGTGCCGCCTGCACGGCGGTCGCGCCGTCGTCGTGCGCCTGCCGAGCGTCTTCGGCCCCGGCCAGGTGCGCTGGGAGGGCGCGACGGGCGCCATCGCCGCCTTCGCCGCGCGCGCGCTGGAGGGCGAGCCGATCGTCATCCCCGGCGATCCGCAGCGCACCCGCGACTTCGTCTACGTCGACGATGTCGTCCTCGCCCTGGAGCACCTCGTCGCCGGCGGCCGGTGGGGCGAGTCCGTCGCGATCGCCGCCGAGGCGCCGACACCGCTCCTGCGGGCCGCCGAGCTCGTCCGCGACGCCGCCGGCAGCGACGTCCCGATCGAACTGCCTGGCGGCGAGCTCGCGCCCGGCGAGGACCGCTCGTACTCGGGGGACCAGCTGCTGCCGCGACTAGATTTCCCCGCCCGGCCGCTCGACGCGGCCGTCTCCGACTATGTCGCCTGGCTCCGCGCCCATCCTGCTGCTCAAGGCCGCGCCCGAGCCTGAGCAGCTCGCCGACCGGCTCGACGGCGGCCCGTGGCAGGGGCTCGAGGTCCCGCTCATGCCGGCGCACGTCGCCGACGACGCGGCGATCGAGCGCGCGATCGCCAACGTGCGCGCCGCCGCGCCGGGCGCGGTGACCGCCGAGGCGCCGGTCGCCTGGCCGAGCGGCGCCCACGTGCGCGTCGACCGCCTCGACGACGAGGCCCGGGCCGGGATCGAGCGCAGCGCGCGCTTCGCGGCCGGCGTCGGCTCGCCGGTGCTGACCATCCACCTGTTCATCCCGATGGACCCGGTCGAGTACCGCGCCCACGCCGGCGTCGACGAGGAGGCCGTCGGCGGCTTTCTGCGCTTCTACGCCGACGCGTGCCTGGCCGAGGGCGTCACGCCGCTGATCGAGAACGTGCCGCCGGTGCTGCGGATGCGCACCGGCGGCGTCTTCCTCTCCCCCGTCGGCGGCCACTGGGAGGACCTGCTCGCCTGGCGCGCGCACGTCCCCGAGGTCGGCTTCACGATCGACACCTCGCACGCGGCGCTGTTTCGCTCGTTCGCCGCCGCCTACCCGTCGCTGTTCGGCCTCGAGTCCGACGAGGGACTCGAGCTCGAGCGCTACGTCGAGGAGCTCGGCCCCGCCGCCGAGGTGGCGCATGTCTCCGACGCCGCCGGCCTGCTCGGCGAGGGGCTGCCCTACGGCGAGGGCGAGCTCGACCTGGACCCCGTCGTCCGGCGGCTCGCCGAGCTCGTCACGTTCGTCGTCGCGGAGATCAACGAGCCCGACCATGAGCGCTCGCCGCACATGAAGGCCGGCTACCGGGCGATGGAGCGCGCGCTGCGCGCGCCCGCCGAGGCCTGGCGCCCGCCGCCGCGCCGGCTCCCCGGCGAGGGCTTCGACTGGCAGCGCGTCGTCGCGCGGCGCGACCCCGTCCCCGCGCTGCTCGAGCTCGAGGAGCGCCTCGCCGGGCGGCGCGTGCTCATCACCGGCGGCGCGGGGTCGATCGGGCGCGCGCTGGCCACGCTGATCCTCGGCTTCCGCCCGGGCCGCCTGACGCTGCTGGACTCCCACGAGGCGTCGCTCGCCGCGGACCGCCGCAGCCGCGACCCGCTCGCCCTCGCGCACACCGAGTACGTCCTGTGCGACGTGCGCGATCGCGAGCGCACCGAGAGCGAGATGCGCCGCGCGGCGCCCGAGGTCGTCTTCCACCTGGCCGCCTACAAGCACGTCGACCTCGCCGAGCGCTTCCCCGAGGAGTACGTGGCGACGAATCTCGACGGCTCGTGGAACGTCCTGCGCGCAGCGGGTGCGGCCGGGACCGGCTGCGTCGTGGTCGCCTCGACCGACAAGGCCGCGCTGGCCGCCTCGCGCTACGGGCGCACCAAGCGGCTCATGGAGCAGCTGGCGGCGGTCGCCGACGTGCCGGCGGGCGCCGTGCGGCTGGTCAACGTCCTGGGCAGCGCGGGCAGCGCGTCGGAGCTGTTCCTGCGCCAGGCCCGCGCGGGCGTGCCTCTGACGGTGACCGACACGACGATGATCCGCTACTGGATCACCCGCGGCCACGCGGCGAGCCTCGTCGCCCACGCCGCCCTGCTGGTCGAGGGCGGCTGCTCCCTGGTCACCGCGGCCGACCCGGTCTCACTCACCGTCGGCGAGCTGGCCGAGCGCACGTGGCGCGGCGTGCACGGGCCGGGCGAGGTGGCGCCGCTGCACATCGTCGGCGTGCGCGCCGGCGAGACGATGCGCGAGGTGCTCATCGGCCCCGCCGAGCGGCTCGAGGGCGAGCGCCTGCAGGGCGCGGCGCCGATCGCCGGCGTCCCGCCGGCCGACGGCCTCGCCGACGCGGTGGCCGCGCTCGACGCGCTGCACGGCCTCGAGACGCGCCGCGCCCACTGGCTGGAGCTGCTGAAAGCATGATGATCGACTCCGAATTTCCGCCGCGCCAGGCACGCGCCTCGCGGCGCTGGATCGCCGGCCGAAGGCTTGCCAATACAACCAGCATTCCCTGCGCCTTCGGCCGACGCCCAGCACCGCGATCCGCGCACCTGGCATCGACGGGCGATTCGGAGTCGATCATCTAGCTGTGCGCGTCTGGGTCGACCTGACCAACACCGCGCACGTCGTGGTCCTGCGCCCGCTGGTCGAGCGCCTCGAGGCCGCCGGCCACGAGGTCGTGGTCACGGCGCGCCCGCTCTCGCAGACCGTCGACCTGCTCGAGGACTGGGGCCACGACTTCACGCTGCTCGGCCGCTACGGCGGCGCGTCGCGCGCGGGCAAGGCGCGCGCGGCGGCGGGGCGCGTGGCGCAGATGCTGCGCTTCGGCGGTCGCTTCGACTGCGCCCTCGCGCACGGCTCGACGGACCTGCCGGTCGCCTGCCGCGTCCGGCGCATCCCCAACACGACGATGTTCGACTACGAGTGGGCGACGCTGCAGCACTCGCTCAACTGCCGCCTGGCCAACCGCGTCCTCGTGCCCGAGGCGATCCCGCCCGAGCGCCTGGCCCGCTACGGCGCGCGCGGGGCCAAGCTCGTGCGCTACCCCGGCCTCAAGGAGGACTACGTCCTGCACGGATTCACGCCCGACGAGTCGGTCCTCGACCAGCTCGGCGTCGAGCGCGACAAGCTGCTCGTCGTCGTGCGGACCGCGCCGTCGTACGCGCTCTACCTCGCCGGCGCGCGCGGCGACCTGGTGCCCCGGCTGCTCGAGCGCCTGGTCGAGCGCGACGATGTCAGCACCGTCGTGCTGACCCGCAACGCCGATCAGGCCGCGCAGATCGAGGCGCTCTCGGACCGGCTCGTCGTCCCGCGGCGCGCCGTCGACGCCTCGTCGCTCGTCGCCTTCGCCGACGCGCTGGTGAGCGCCGGCGGCTCGATGAACCGCGAGGCGGCCGCGCTCGGCACACCGGTGTGGACGATCTTCGAGGGCCGCATGGGCGCAGTCGACGAGCGCCTGGTCGGCGAGTGCCGGCTGCGCGTGCTGCGTGAGCCCGACGACCTCGAGCTGACGGCCAAGCCGCCGTTCGCGGCGCCCTTCGCCGGGCGCGACCCGGCCGAGCTGCTCGCGCTCGCGCTGCCCTGGATCCGGGGTTAGGCCGGGTCAGGCCGCCTGCGCCCCGGCGTCGGGAGCGTCGAGCAGCTCGCTCGCAGCGTCCTCCGCCCAGGCCAGCGCCTCGGTGTGCGCGGCGGCGATCTTGCCGGGCGCGATGCCGCACCTGATCGCCTGCGCGGTCTCGCCGCGCTCCCAGAGCAGCACGCACCGCAGGAGATCGCCCTTGCGCCCGCTGTGGCTGGTCAGCGCCGCGCGCATGTCGTCCGGGAACGGGATCGAGGTGAGGACCTCGGCCATCGGGCGATCGACGAGGGCGTCCACGACCGAGAACAGACCGAGCGTGAACAGCTGGTCGTGGCTGCGCTCGCCGAGCTCGGGACCGAGCCGCTCGCACACCCGGGCGCGCACCAGCGCCGTGGTCAGCAGCTCGCGCGGCTTGCCCTGGACGCCGGCGAACACGGTCATGGTCGCCCAGCGCTTGACGTTGTTGAGGCCGAGCAGCGCGATCGCGCGGCCGATGCCATCGACGCGCGTGCGCAGGCCGAAGAACGCCGAGTTGATGTAGCGCAGCAGCCGGTAGCTCAGCGCGACGTCGTGCGTGATCAGCGCCTCGAGGCGCCTGAGCTCGATCTCCGGATCCTGCAGCGCCGCGAGCAGCTGGAGCAGCGAGAGCTTGTTGGCGCCGATCGCCTTCGTCGTCAGCAGCTCCGGCTTGCAGAAGAAGTAGCCCTGGAAGAGCTCGAACCCCTCGTCGACGCAGGCGTGGAACTCCTCCTGGGTCTCGACCTTCTCGGCCACCGCCGCGATGCCGCGGCCGCGCAGCCTGGCGAGCTCGTTGGCCGCGCCCTTCACGCCGAGCGCCATGACGTCGATCTTGACGACGTCGGCCAGCGGGAGCAGCGGCTCGCAAGCGGGGACGTACGTGAAGTCGTCGAGCGCGATCGTGTAGCCGCGGTCGCGCAGGCGGGCCAGCGCGTCGAACAGCTCGTCGTCCAGCTGCTGGCCCTCGAGCAGCTCGAGGGTCACGCGCTTGGGAGGCAGCGCGTCGGCCAGGCCGTCGAGGATGAAGCGCCGCGTGACGTTGATCCAGGCCTGATGGGGGCCGACGACGCGCTCGAGGCTGAACTCGGTGAGCGTGTTGAGGACGACGCTCGACGTGGCGTCGTCGTGGTCGCCGATGACGGCGCGTCCCTGCTCGTCGCCGCTGCGAAACAAGAGCTCGTAGCCGGCGAGTCGGACGTGGCGATCGAAGATGGGTTGGCGTGCGAGATAGACCGAGTGCATATTGCTTCACGCCCTTGATCGGCCAACGCGCCAAGTTCCTGCAGCAAAGCGGCGTGACGGTACGACCGCGAACTGGACGAACGTTGCATGGCGCGGCGGGCGCGCGCGCGGTTACGGTCGCCGCAATGCCCGCCACCGCCCGTCGGTTGCTCCTCGCAGCGCTGCTGCTCGCGCTCGCCTGCGCGGCTTCGCCCGCGCGGGCCGCCACGACCAACCACCCGCCGACCGGGACGTTCAGCTGGACGCCGGCCGAGGTGCACAGCGGCGACACGGTGACCTTCACGGCGCAGGCGACCGATCCCGACGGCGACCCGGTCACCGTCGACTGGGACCTCGACGGCAACGGCCAGTTCGAGGCGACCGGACCGACCGCCACGGGGCGCTGGACCACGCGCGGCACCCGGACCGTCACGATGCGGCTGAGCGACCCGAAGGGCAAGTCGACGCTCGTCGCGAAGACGATCGAGATCCTCAACGCCGCCCCCGTCGCCGCCTTCACCGCCTCCCCCGCCTCGCCGCTCGCCGACGAGCCGGTGACCTTCACCTCGCAGTCGACCGACCCCGACGGCGGAACACTCGACATCACCCAGGCCTGGGACCTCGACGGCGACGGCGCGTTCGACGACGCCGACGGCCCGATCGCGAGGGCGACGTTCACGCCCGGCGAGCACGTCGTCCGCCTGCGGGTCACCGACGCCAACGGCGCGGTGACCGTCGCCGAGCAGCGCATCGTCGCCGTGGCCGCCAGCCCGCCGCCGGTCCAGCCCGCGTCGAAGACCGCGGCGCCGCTGACGCCCTTCGCGGTCGTCCGGCTGAGCGGCCGGATCCTGCCGGTCGGCGTGCGCATCGCCGCCCTCACCGTCTTCGGGCCGCGCGGGGCGAGCGTCACCGTCCGGTGCAGCGGCGGGGGCTGCCCGCGCCCAGGCGTGCTGCGCCGCGTTGTCCCCGCCCGCGGCCCGCGATCGGTGACCATCCACGCGCTGCGCGACGTGCTGCAGCCGGGCGCGCGCATCGCGGTGCGCGTCACCCAGCCCGGCCAGGTCGGGAAGTACACGAGCTTCACCATCCGCCGCGGCGCGCCGCCGCTGCGCCACGACCGCTGCCTCTCCCCGGGCTCGACTGCACCAAGGAGGTGCCCGTGAGGAGCGTCACCCTCGTCGCCGTCGCCGCAGTCTCGATGCTGCTGCCCGTCGGCTCGGCCGCCAAGGCGAAGGCGACCACGAGCCCGCCGCCGACCGCGAGCTTGACGACGGCGCCGGTGGCGCCGCGCACGAGCGACGCGGTCACGGTCACCGCCGCCGACGCGCCGCCGGTCGGCGACTACACCTGGGGCCCGGACCGCACGCCGCTGAGCGGCGACCTCGTGCGCTTCACGGCCACCGGCGTGGACGATCCCAACGACGGAGCGGCGGCGGTCAGCATCGCGTGGGACCTCGACGACGACGGGACGTTCGAAACCACCGGTCCCGCGGCCGAGACCCGCTTCCGCAGCCCGGGCCCGCACACGGTCGCGCTGCAGCTCGTGGACCCCGCCGGCCAGTCGACCGTGATCCGGCACACCGTCACGGTCGCCAACCGCGCCCCCGTCGCCGCCTTCGACGTCGCGCCCGCCGCCCCGGCGCCCGGGCAGGACATCACGCTGACCTCGCGCGCCAGCGATCCCGATGGCGGCACCATGCAGCTGCAGCAGGACTGGGACCTCAACGACGACGGCCAGTTCGACGACGCCACCGGGCCGGTCGTGCACCTCAGCTTCGCCGAGGGCCAGCACGTCGTCCGCTTGCGGGTCACCGACGGCGACGGCGGCGTGGCGATCGCCGAGTCGACGCTCGTCGTCGCGGCGCCCGCGCAGGGCGCCGCAGCGAGCGCGGCGAACGCGTCCTCGAGTGCGCTCGAGCCCGCGCAGCTCGGCCTCCTGCCGATGATGCCGTTCCCGGTCGTGCGCCTGCGGGGCCAGGTGACGCGGCAGGGCGTCGTCGTGGACCTCCTCAGCGTCACCGCGCCCGCGGGCTCCCAGATCCGGCTGCGCTGCATGGGCCCCGGCTGCCCCTCGGCGGGCCGCGTCGTGAGCCTGCGCTCGCTGCGCTCGCTGCACCACGCCCTGCGCCCCGGCGTGATCCTCGAGGTCCGCGTCGCGCGGCCGGGCTCGATCGGGAAGCTCGTGCGCTTCACGATCGGCCGGGGCAGGCCGCCGGTGCGGTTCGACGGCTGCGTCAACGGCGCCGGCGCTCCCATGGAGTGCTCGTGATGCGCCGCACCTCGCTCGGCACGATGGCGACGCTCGTCGGCGCCTTCGTCCTCGCCGCCTGCGTCGGGGTGACGATCTCGGTGGTCTTCGGGCCGCATGACGCGAAGCCCCGCGCTGTCCGCCCGGCGGCGGCTCGCGCGCCGCAACCCGCCGCTGCTGCCGCCCCCGCGCACACGTACGCGGTCGCGGGCCTCGGCTCCCTGCGGGAGGCGCCCCCGCTCACGCCGCTGCCCGCCCGCCGCCCGCGGCCGCCGCAGCGCGCCCATTCCGCGCCCGTCCGCCGCCACGCCCCGGCGCGCCGCGCGGCGCCGGCCCCCGCGCGCCGCGCACCCGTCACCGCGCCGTCGCAGGTGGTCGCCGTGCGCCGCGCAGCGGTCCCGCTCCCGGCTCCGGCGCCCGTCCAGCGCGTCGCCGCGCCCGCCCCGGCGCCCGTGGTCACGCCGCGCGTCGTCGCCCTGCCGCGGCCCCGCCCGGCACCCGTGCCGGCGCCCAAGCCGCGCCCGGCCGCGCCCCCGCTCATCTTCGACGACTCGGGCTGATCAGCGCGGGCCGGCGGTGAGGACCTCTTCGAGGGGCTCCTCGTGGTCGCCGGCCTCGACGTCGGGGCCGCCGCGCCGGCGGATGCGCAGCGCCTCGAAGTGGCGCTGCTTGAGGATCTCGAGCACGTAGACCATCCACACCGACGCGGCGATGACGACGAGGCCGGCGACGACCGCCACGATCGTGTGCGAGACGTCCCAGACGCCGAACGGCCGCGGCGGCACGAAGCGCAGCAGCAGCGCGTAGCCCGCGAGCAGCGCCGCCCAGAGGTGCAGGTACGCGGCGGTGCGCCGCTGCGAGAAGCCGATGCGCAGGAAGCGGTGGTAGAAGTGGTTGTGGTCGGCGCCCCACGGAGCGCGCTTGTACTTCAGCCGCTTGGCGACGACGAACGAGGTGTCGAGGATCGGCACCGCCATGACGAGCAGCGGCGCGGCCAGGGCGATCGTCGCCGCGCTCTTGAAGACGCCCTCGACGGCCAGCGAGCCGAGCACGAAGCCCAGCGTCAGCGCGCCGCAGTCGCCCATGAAGACGCGCGCCGGGTGGTAGTTGTGGCGCAGGAAGCCGACGCAGGCGCCGAGCACGATCGCGCTCAGCGCGGCGACCTGCATGCGGTCGAACGACGCCGCGAGCAAGGCGAACGCCGCGCACGCGATGGCCACCATCCCGGCGGCCAGCGCGTCCATGCCGTCGATGAGGTTGACCAGGTTGGCGACCAGCGCGATCCACAGGATCGTCAGCGGGTACGCCGCCCAGCCGAAGTCGAGGTTGCCGATGACCGGCAGCCCGATGCGCTCGAACGTCATGTGGTAGCCGACCACCGGGATCAGCGCGATCAGCACGACCGCGGCGAGCTTGACGCTCGGGCGCATCCCCCGCAGGTCGTCGACCAGGCCGACCGCGCAGACCAGGACCGCGCCGATCGCGATCCCCAGCAGCCGCCCGTGCGGCTGCACGAGCGCGAAGTACGGCACGAGGATCCCCGCGGCGATGGCGAGCCCGCCGATGCGCGGGATCGGGTGCTGGTGGATGCGCGGCCGGTCGCGGTTGGGACGGTCGACGGCGCCGATCGCGTGCGCGAGGCGGACGGTCAGCGGCGTGAGGGCGAGCACGAGCGCCAGCGCGCCCACGAGCCCCCACATCGCCCGCCCGTCCTCGACGAGGTTGCGGATGGCTTCGGTGAACGAGATGGCGCCAGTATGCCCTACGCGACGGCGGCCGCTTTACACCGCCGCCGCCGCGCCGAGGTGCTCGTAGAGCGGGTGGCGGTCCACGATGGCCGTGACCCGCTCGACGAGCTCCGCGCGGCGCTCGGCGAAGCCGGGCTGCAGCGTCGCGGCGATGATGCGCCCGACCTCGACGAAGTCGTCGGCCTGCAGCCCGCGCGTCGCCAGCGCCGGCGTGCCGATGCGCAGGCCGCTCGACACCGCGGGCGGGCGCGGGTCGAAGGGCACCGCGTTGCGGTTGACGGTGATGCCGACGTCGGCCAGCCGATCCTCGGCCTGCTTGCCGTCGAGCTCGGACTCGCGCAGGTCGGCGAGGACCAGGTGCACGTCGGTGCCGCCCGTCAGCACGTTCACGCCGTGCCCCGCGTTGAGCATCTCCGCCGCCACGGCCTTCGCGCCCTCGACGGTGCGCTGCTGGCGCTCGGCGAACATCTCGCTCGCCGCGATCTTGAACGCGACCGCCTTGCCGGCGATGACGTGCATCAGCGGGCCGCCCTGCTGACCGGGGAAGACCGCCGAGTTGATCTTCTTGGCCAGCTCCTCCTTGCACAGGATGAAGCCGCTGCGCGGGCCGCCGAGCGTCTTGTGGACGGTCGAGGTGACGACGTCCGCGTGGGGCACCGGGTTGGGGTGCAGCCCGGCGGCGACCAGGCCGGCGAAATGCGCCATGTCGACCATGAGCAGCGCGCCGACCTCGTCGGCGATCGCGCGGAAGCGCTCGAAGTCCAGGACGCGCGGATACGCCGACCAGCCGGCGATGATCAGCTTGGGGCGGTGCTCGCGGGCGGCGCGCTCGACCGCGTCCATGTCGATGCGCGAGGTCTCGCGGTCGACCTCGTAGGCGACGACCCGGTACAGCTTGCCCGACACGTTGATCTTCATGCCGTGCGTGAGGTGGCCGCCATGGGGCAGCGCCAGGCCCATGATCGTGTCGCCGGGGTCCAGCAGCGCGTGGTAGACGGCGGCGTTGGCCTGCGCGCCGGCGTGCGGCTGGACGTTGGCGTGCTCGGCGCCGAAGAGCGCCTTGGCGCGGTCGATGGCCAGCTGCTCGGCGATGTCGACGAACTCGCAGCCGCCGTAGTAGCGCTTGCCCGGATAGCCCTCGGCGTACTTGTTGGTCAGCACGCTGCCGGCGCACTCGAGGATCGCCTGGGGCACGAAGTTCTCCGAGGCGATCATCTCCAGCGTGCGCTGCTGGCGCTCGAGCTCGTGCTGCAGGACGTCGGCGATCTCGGGATCGACCTCGGCGAGCGGGCGGTTGAAGGAGTCGGGGCTCAGATCGGCGGGCATGGGCGGGCCTCCTCGCGGGTTCCGATGGGTGCCCAGGCGTGCGGCGGCGGCTACGGTCGCCGCTCCCCGGTGGTTGAGCCCACCCCTAGACGCCAGTCGCGACGACGTCCCTCAGCGTACCGCGCATCTCCGCGAATCCTTCGTCACGCGACTTCGCGGGCCGGTAGCCCAGCTGCTCGCGCGCCTTGCTGTCGTCGAGGATGCAGTCCTGCGAGGCGACCCAGAACGTGAAGCGCGGGACGGGCGGCTCGCCGGGCAGCGGCAGGCGCTCGCCCACCTCCATGATCAGCCGCGCGGCGGCCGTCGGTACCGACCGGGTGGGCGGCTCGACGCCCTGGGTGCGCAGCAGGTCCGACAGGAAGTCGCGGAAGACCACCGGGCCGCCGTCGTCGAGGACGAAGTACGCGTTGCCCGGCCGGCCGCGCCTTGCGCCGGCGAGGAGCCCCTCGACGACGTTGTCGACGTGCGTCGTGGACGTCCGGTTCCGACCGCCGCCGATCCAGGCGAAGCGCCCCGCGCGCACCTGCCCGACGATCACCGGCAGCAGCGTCGTGTCCCCCGCGCCCCAGACGAAGCGCGGACGGATGGCGACGGTCTCGAAGACGCCCTCCTCGCTCGCCGCCAGCACGGCGATCTCGGCGCGCGCCTTCGTCGCCGAGTAGGGCGACCTGGAGTCCGGCCGCAGCGGGGCGCGCTCGTCGACCTCGATGAGCGGCTCGCCGGCCATCAGCGCCGCCTCGGTGCCGACGTGGACGAAGCGCCGCACCTCGGCGTCGCGGCACGCGGCCAGCGCGTTGCGCGTCCCGTCGACGTTGACGTGCTCGAACGCCTTCCAGTCGCCCGACGCGCCGAGGTGCGCCGCCGCGTGGAACGCGTACGCGCACCCGTGCGCCCCCGCCCGCAGGGCGGCACCGCTGTCGAGGTCGCCGTGGACCGCCTCGGCGCCGAGCGCCTCGACGCGCGCCGCCGCCTGGTCGGAGCGCGCCAGCGCACGGACCGTCCATCCGTCGGCCACGAGCCGCTGGACGAGCCGGCCGCCGATGAAGCCGGACCCGCCGGTGACGAACGCAGACTGCTCGAGCTCGGTCATGCGCCGAGCCTACGCCTCACCTCGCTCGCCGGCACGGCGCCCTCGCGGACGATCGACCACGTCCCACCGTTCTCGTACGCGCGCAGGTCGACGACGGTCGACGGCGTGCCGGGCAGCTCGCCGGCGTCGAGGACGAGGTCGGCCGAGTCGCGGATGAGCTCGGGGATCTCGTCGACGCGCCGCGGGTCGGGGCCGCCGGCGCGGTTGGCGCTGGACTGCAGGACCGGCCAGCGGACCGCGGCGAGCGGGCCGTCGAGCGCCGGCACGCGCAGCCCCAGCGTGCCGCCGCCCCCGGTGAGCGGGAAGCGCCCGGCCGGATTGGGCAGCAGGAGCGTCACGCCGCCCGGGAGCAGCGCGCGCAGCGCGGCGCGGGTGCGCGCGCCGAGCTCGGGCAGCGCGGCGAGCGCGAGGTCGACGTCGAAGAACATGACCGCCGCCGGCTTGTCGGGCGCGCGGCGCTTGAGCGTGTAGAGCCGGTCGACCGCCTCGCGCGAATCGGGGTCGCAGGCCAGGCCGTAGACGGTGTCGGCCGGGAAGATCGCGACGCCGCCGACGGCCATGCAGCGCTCGAAGGTCTGCGCGTCAGCGTCGGTCAGCACCGGTCGTCACCCTCTCGTGGCCGGCCAGGTCGCGGTGCGTGGCCACGGTGTCGTAGCCCGCGTCGCGCAGCAGGCCGCGCACCGCCTCGCCCTGCGCCGCGCCGTGCTCGAGCGCGACCCACGCCGCGCGCAGTCGCGGGACGAGCGCGCGCAGCGCGCTGAGCCCGTCGCCGCCGGCGAAGAGCGCCTCGCGCGGCTCGTGGCGGGCGATCTCCGGCGCGAGCGGGTCGCCGTCGGCCACGTACGGGAGGTTGGCCACGACGCCGTCCCAGTCGCCGTCGGGCAGACCGTCGGCGTGCAGCCACTCGACGGACAGGCCGAGCCGCGCGGCGTTGCCGCGCGCGACCGCCAGGGCGCCGGCGCTGACGTCCGAGCCGGTCACGCGCAGGTCCGGGCGCTCGTCGGCCAGCGCGAGCGCGACCGCGCCGCTGCCCGTGCCGACATCGAGGACGCGGGCGCCGTGGGGCAGCGCCTCGAGCGCCAGCTCGACGAGCAGCTCGGTCTCCGGCCGCGGCACGAGCACGCGCGGGTCGACGGCGAGCTCCAGGCGCCGGAACGCGCGCCGCCCGGTGATGTAGGCGACGGGCTCGCGGTCGACCGCGCGCCGGCGCACGGCGTCCTGGAAGCGGCGCACGGCCGGGCCCTCGACGACGAGGTCGCGTACAACAAGGTCCTCGCGCGAGACCCCGAGGACGTCGGCCAGCAGCACCTCGGCGTCGAGGCGCGGCGTGTCCACGCGCGCGGCGCGCAGCGCGACGAGCGCCGAGTCCAGCGCGTCGCGGACGCTGGTCAAGCCACCTCGAGCGCGCGCCGCTTCTCGTCGGCCTGCAGCGCCGCGGTGAACTGCTCGAGGTCACCGGCGAGGACGGACTCGATGCCGTGCGTCGTGACCTTGACGCGATGGTCGGTGATGCGGTCCTGGGGGAAGTTGTACGTGCGGATCTTCTCCGCGCGCTCGCCGGTGCCGACCTGGGCGCGCCGATCGGCGGCCAGCTCGGCCTGCTGGCGCTCGAGCTCCTGCTCGTACAGGCGCGCGCGCAGCACGCGCATCGCCTTCTCGCGGTTCTGCAGCTGCGATTTCTCGTCCTGCATCGCGACGACGATGCCCGACGGCCTGTGGGTGATGCGGACCGCCGAGTCCGTGGTGTTCACCGACTGGCCGCCCGGGCCCGACGAGCGATACACGTCGACCTGGAGATCGTTGGGATCGACGTGGACGTCGACGTCCTCGGCCTCGGGCAGGACCGCGACCGTGGCGGTCGAGGTGTGGATTCGACCCTGCGACTCGGTCTCCGGCACCCGCTGGACGCGGTGCGTGCCGCCCTCGAACTTGAAGACGGAGTACGCGCCGTCGCCCTTGACCGCGAACGTGAAGTGCCCACCGTCCTCGTCGGCCTCGAGCACCTCGGTGGCGAAGCCGCGCCGCTCGGCGTAGCGCACCAGCATCCGGAACAGATCGCCGGCGAACAGCCCCGCCTCGTCGCCGCCCGTCCCGGGCCGGATCTCGACGATGACGTTCTTGTCGTCGTTGGGGTCGCGCTCGACCATCGCCAGGCGGATCTCCTCGTCGAGCTCGGAGAGCTGCTGCTCGGCCGAGGCGAGCATCTCGCGCAGCTCCGGGTCGTCGCCGTCCTCTGCGATCAGCTCCCGGGCGCCCGCCGCGTCGTCGGCCGCGCGGCGCCATTGCTCGGCGAGCCGCGCCGCCGGCTCGAGCTGACGATAGGCGCGGCCGACCTCCGCGTAGCGCCGGCGGTCCCCGATCACCTCGGGATCCACGATCTCCCTGGACAGCTGGGAGAAACGCTGCTCGATCTGGCTGACGAGATCCTCGATCACAGCGGGTCCAGGCTACCCCGCGTGCATGCGATCGGCCCATTCCGGGCACGATGTCGCGACCATGGAAGCCACCCAAGGCCATCTTCGCGTGCACGGACGCCTCGACGGGGAGCGCGCCGCGTTCACCCTCGAGGGCTCGGTCGACCTGTCGTCAGGACAGGCGGTGCGCGACGCGGTCTGCGAGGCGCTCGACGCGGGCGCGCGCGAGGTCGTGCTCGATCTCGCCCCCGTCTCGTTCCTGGACTCCAGCGGGCTCAACGCGCTGCTCAACACCGCGCGCGACGTGCACCGGCGGGGCGCCGACCTGCGCTGCGACGCGCCGCACGGCGGCGAGCCGCGCGTGGTCATCGACCTCGCCGGCGTCGCGAGGCTGCTCCACGTCGACGATTAATCCGCGTCCGCCGGCGCGGCGGGCAGCCGCAGGCGGTAGCGCACCCCGTTGAGCGACCCGCTCGCGCGCGAGCCGCGGATGCGCAGCGTCCCCCGTACGGCGCCCGACACGCGCAGCACGCCGCGCGGGAAGCGCCGCAGGAATGGATCGGCGGTGAAGTCGCCGGACACGGCGACGTCTTCGACGAACCGGAATCCGCGCACGGCGAAGCGGTCGACCCGGCCGGCCGGCGCGAGCCGGTGGCGGACGAGGCCGCCGCGCAGACCCGCGAACTCGATGCGGCCGTGCCCGGCGAACGGGGCCGACTGGTCGCGCTCCAGCAGGCTGGCGAAGGTCATGCGGATCGCCGCCGCGACGGGGTCGGGGCCGCCGACGTCGGCGAGCGTGCGCGGCAGCGCCGGGGCGATGCGGCCGACGAGCCCGGGCGGCGAGTCGCACGCCGGCGGCGGCAGCGCGCGCCAGAAGCGCGCAACCGCGCGCTGCGTGCACGGGCTGGGCTCGCCGAGCACGTCGTGGCCGGCGCCGCCGTCGACGACCAGGCTCAGCCCGGGCGCGGCCGCGACGAGCTCGCGGGCGGTCTCCTCGCTGGTGCGCACGTCGTAGCGGCCCGCGACGACGAGCCCGCGCAGCGGCGGCAGCGGCCCCGGGTCCGGTCGGGGCCCGGCCTCGGGCCAGCCGAGGCACCACCCGGCGCCGCGGCGCCGCGCGGCCGAGGGGCCGAACGGGCCGGCGTCGCCCAGGCGGTCGCCGAGGTAGGCGACGAGCGCGTCGGCGCGCGCGGGGGCGGCGGCCGCCGCCGGCCACGGGAAGGACGCGTCCTGACAGGTCACCGCGACGAACGTCGCCAGGCTCTCGCCCGCGCGCGTGACGCCGGCGTCGAAGCGCCCGAAGGTCGCGTAGCGCGCGAGCGGCAGGTAGTCGCCGGCCGCCGCCGCGTGCAGCAGCGCCGGCAGGCGGACGCGCAGGTAGGCGTCCTCGGAGGAGCGGTACACGAGGACCAGCAGGTCGCCCGCGTCGACCTTGACCTCGCGCGGGCCGCGGCCGGTCGCGACGACCATCGAGCGCGGCCCGGCCTCCAGCTGCGCGGCGACCGTCGCGAGGTCGGCGCCGGCGTCCGGCGTGACGCTCGCGCACGCGGCGCGGGCGCAGATGTCGGCGAGCACCCGCGGCGCCGCGCGCATGATGTCGCGGTAGAAGGGGTCGAAGGGACCCGGGCCGAACGTCGAGTCGAGCAGGACGCGCTCGACGCCGTCCGGATGCGCGCGGGCGTACTGCAGCGCGACGTAGGTCCCGTACGACACGCCGGCGAGCAGGAGCGGGCGACCGCCGAGCGCCTGCCGGATCGCCTCGACGTCCTCGACCGTCTGGTCGGTGGAGAAGAACCTGCGCCGCGGGCCGAGCGCGGCCGCGCACGCCGCGACCTGGGGCACCGTCAGGCGGCTGATCGGACACGACAGCGGCGCGCTGCGCCCCGTCCCGCGCTGGTCGTAGACGACGAGGTCGTACAGGCGCCGCGCGTCGCGGGTGCGCCGCGCCCAGTCGCGGTAGCCGACCGTCGCGCTCTCCCCCGGCCCGCCCGACAGCGCGAGGATCGCCGGGCGCGGCGGCCCCGGCGCGTGCAGGCGCATCAGGCCCAGGTCGATCGTCCCCGGAGCGGTGCCGCCGTGGTCGAGCGCGACGGTGAGCCGCGCGCACTGCCAGGCGCGCACGCCGCCATCGCAACGTCCCCAGGTCAGCGCATGCGCCGGCGCCGGCGCCGTGAGCGCCGCTGCGAGGAACCCGGCAACGAGCGCCATGCGTCTGATCCGCGCAGTCTCTCCCGGCGGTGTCAGCCACCGGTTAGGCGACCGCCGGCGGACCGGATTTCGTAGCGCTACGCCACGACTTCGACGCCGACGAGCTCGGCGGCCGTCCGCTTGCCCGGCGTCTCATTCGCCAGCACGGCCTCCAGCGCCGCGATGGCGACCGTGAGCTGCGCGAGATCCGGCTCGCGGGTGGTGAGCTTCTGCAGCTGCATGCCCGGCCACATGACCGCGCGGACCCAGGCGCGGCGCCGGTTGCGGCCGGCGAACTTGATGACCTCGAACGACAGGCCGGCGATGAGCGGCACGCCGAGGATCCGCGTCAGCAGCAGGATCCACCAGGCGGGCAGCCCGATCGGCGCGAAGACGAAGATCGCCACGATCATCACGATCAACAGGAAGCTCGTGCCGCAGCGCGGGTGCAGGCGCGAGAAGCGCTGGGCGTTGTCCGGCGTGAGCGGCAGCTCGGCCTCGTAGCACGAGATCGTCTTGTGCTCGGCGCCGTGGTACTCGAAGACGCGGCGCAGGTCGCGCATGCGCGAGAGCAGGGCGAGATAGCCGAGGAAGATCGACGTCCGGACGATCCCCTCGACCAGCCAGAACAGAAAGCCGCTGTTGAGCTGGTCCTTGATCAGGCTCGTCAGCCCGACGGGAACGACGAAGAACAGGCCGATGGCGAAGACCAGCGCGACGACGATCGTCCCCGCCCACATGCCGCCGGAGATCTCCTGCTCGTCCTCGGCCACCTGGGCGTTGGCCGAGATCCCGAGCGCCTTGAAGCCGATGCCCAGCGACTCGACGAGCGCGACGACGCCGCGGACGATCGGCAGGCGCAGCAGACGGTGCTTCTGGAGGACCGAGGTCAGCGGGAACGACTGGACGTCGATCTCGCCTGAGTCGTCCGCGGGCGCGCCCTCGGGACCGGGCTTGCGCACGGCGACCGCCCACGTGGAGACGCCGCGCATCATCACGCCCTCGAGCACGGCCTGACCGCCCACGGGCGCGTCGCGCTGGGCGACGAGCTCGCCGTCGCGGGCCGCCGAGGTCTGGCTCATGGAGCTAGCGGCGCGAGGCCTTGGCGGCGCGGCGCTTGAACCGGTCCACCCGTCCGCCGGTATCGACCAGCTTCTGCCGCCCGGTGTAGAAGGGGTGGCAGTTCGAGCAGATCTCGACGTGGATCTCGGGCTGGGTCGACCGGGTCGTGAACTCGTTGCCGCACGTGCAGCGCACGTGGGCCTCGACGTATTCGGGGTGGATCTCGGTCTTCATCGTGAGATCCAGTGTAGCCAGCGCCCGCGGCGCCGCCGATCGTCTATGCGTCGAGTTCCCCGCGACGTCGCGGCCCATCGCGGGCCGACGTGGAACTCGCAAGGTCAGCGCGCGAAGCGCCGCTACCCGCTTAGGGGGCACGGGATCGTCCGCGTGTTGTTCCCCTCGTTGGCCTCGTCCACCGCGAGGTCGGGATCGAGGGTCACGCGGACCGGCTCGCTCGCGTCGCAGCGCGGCGCCACGAAGGTCAGCGCGCGCTGCTCCCCGGCGGCCAGCGGCTGGACCGTCTGCGGCGGCTGGGCCTGGTCACCCACGGCGAACCCCACGCCGAAGGTGGGCGTCGCCGTGCGCCCGTCGTTGCGGACGATCACCGTGTAGGCCAACTTCCCCGTGCCGGCGCGCTCGGCGGTCAGGGGGCCGATCGCAAGGTCGGCGCGCAGGTCCGGCTGCTTGCAGGTCCGCGTCCGGCGCACCGCCTGCTGCAGGACTCGCCCGCCGTCGCCGAGCCAGCGAAAGCCGACCAGCGCGCGGTACTGGCCCGGCGCGGCGAGGTTGGCCACCTGCTTGTGGTAGCGGAAGATGTCGATCCCCGGCACCGACGAGCGCCAGACGCCGAGGCCCTGCGCCTGGATGCGCCGGAACCCCGTCCCGCCCGCGGCGCGCTGGAGCAGGTCGAAGCGGACCTGCATGCGCTTGGTGCCGGGCACCGTGCCCATCTGCCCCGAGAAGACCGCGAAGCGATCGAGCGGCGCCGCCCCGGTGTGGCAGGCGTCCAGGCTCGCACGCGTGGGCACGGTCTGCCCGCTCGCCGGGGCGGCGAGGACAAGGGCGACCAGCGTGGCGGTGCAAGCCGTCTTGCGCATTGCACCGAGAGAACAAGCGCAGACGGCCGAAGTTTCGCCGCACCGCCCGCCGCGCCGCGAACTCCGCTCGGGCGCAGGCTGACCGATTACCCGGGCCGTGACAGCTGGTCAGGACGCGGGCGGGATCGCCTATCTGGCGGCGATGGCCGCGGCGACGCTCGCCTCCGAGCTCCGAGGACGCCGCCCAGCTCGCCCGCCTGCGCGAACTGCGCTGCGACCTCGGTCAGGGCTTCTACTTCTCGCGGCCGCTGCCGGCGGACGAGATCCTCGTGTTCGTGCGCGCCGGGGCGACCGGCGCTCGGCCGGCCGCCCCCACGCCGCTCAGGTGATCTGGTACAGGGGGCCGTCGCCGCCTTCCGGCGTCGTCAGCCGCCCGCCCTTCGCCGTGATCGCCCCGCACTGCACGCAGTTGGTGTAGTTGACGATCACGTCGACGTTGCCCTCCGCGGGCGCGTCGTCGGGGATCTCGTAGACGCCCGCCGGGCACATCCACCGCCACGTCTCGGCCAGCGTGCGCGGCACGTTCTTGCGCACCCGGATGTGGTTGGGCGCGTCGTCGCGCGTCGCGTTGCCGGTGATGAAGACGCTGGAGAGCTTGTCGAAGATGTACTTGCCGTCGGGCTTCGGGTACTTCTCCGCGGTGTCGCCCACGAACATCTCCTGGGCGTCGTTGCGGTGCCACGGCCAGCGCCCGCCGGGGAAGCGCCCCTTCGTCGCGATCATCAGGTTGACCAACGGGCCGCCCTTCAAGAAGCCCTTCTGGAACGGCTGGCGCGTGTTGCGCACCTCGTAGAGCTCCTTGCCGACCTGCGAGTCCTCGATGGCCTGCTCGTAGCTCGAGTAGTCCGCCGAGCCCGCCTTCAGCCCGGCGTAGATCGCCTCGGCCGCGAGGTGACCGGACTTGACCGAGTGGTGCACGCCCTTGAGCGCGACCGTGTCGACCATCCCGGCGGCGTCACCGGCCAGCAGCGCGCCCGGCATCGTCAGCTTGGGCATCGACCAGTAGCCGCCGCCCGGCAGCGCCTTCGCACCCCAGGCCACGCGCTCGCCGCCCTCGAGGATGCCCTTGACCAGCGGGTGCGTCTTGAACAGCTGGAGCAGGTCGTGGACCGAGGTCGTGGCGTCGGCGTACTCGAGGTCGATCACGAAGCCGATCGAGACGAGGTCGTTGCCCTCCTTGTCCTTCATCGGGTAGATCCACGTGCCGCCGATCTGCCCGTACTTCGACGAGAGCTTCAGCGGCCACGGCCCGATCGTGTGGATGATCCGGTCGAGCGGCTTGGGGACCTTCCAGACCTCCTTGACCCCCAGCTCCCAGACCTGCGGCTCGCGGTTCTCGGCGAGGTTGAACTCCTTGATCGCCGCGCCGGTCAGGTGGCCCCAGCAGCCCTCGGCGAGCACCGTCGCCTTGGCGACGACGTCGGTGCCCGGCTCGAAGTTGCCGAGCGGCTCGCCGTCCTTGCCGCGGCCCTTGTCGCCGGTGCGCACGCCCTTGACCTGGCCGTCCTCGACCAGCAGCTGCGTGGCCGACGTCTCGGTCAGCACATAGGCGCCGCCCTCCTCCGCCTGGCGCTGCTGGAACCGCGCCAGCGCCGAGACCGACACGACCTCGTTGCCGTGGTTCTTGAACGGCGGCGGCGTCGGGATGCGCAGCTTGCGCTTGGCGCTCGGGAGCATGTAGACGGCTTCCTTGGTGACCTCTCCGAAGGCGAAGCCCTCGTTGCGCCAGTCCTCCCGGCTCAGGTCCGGGAACAGCTCCTGCAGCGGCTGCGGGCGCATGACCGCGCCCGACAGGTTGTGGCCTCCGCAGGTCTTGGCCTTCTCGATGACCGCCACGGGGACCTCGCCGAGGCGCTCCATCGTCTCGGGGTCGTCGGCGAGCAGCTGCAGCAGGCGGTTGGCGCACGCGAGGCCGGCGGTGCCGCCGCCGACGATGGCCACCCCGACCTCGATGCGCTCGTCCTCGGAGTCGACCTCGCGCTTGATGAACTCCTTCTGCGAGTCGACCGGAGGCGGGAACGCCGCCGGCACGACCCGGCCGTTGCTGGATCCGGCCATCGGAGATCAGCCGCCCTTCTTGGCCTTGATGGCCTCGGTCAGCTTGGGGACGATCTTGTTGAGGTCGCCGACGATGCCAAGGTCGGAGAACTCGAAGATCGGGGCGTTGGCGTCCTTGTTGATCGCCACGATGTTCTCCGAGGACTGCATGCCGACCTTGTGCTGGATCGCGCCGGAGATGCCGGCGGCCAGGTAGAGCTTCGGGGCGACGGTCTTCCCCGTCTGGCCGATCTGGCCGGCGTACGGGTACCAGCCGGCGTCGACGACTGCGCGGGTGGCGGCGACGGCGCTGTTGCCGCCGAAGGCCTGCGCCAGCGTCTGGAGCTGGTCGAAGCCCTCCGCCTTGCCGAGGCCGCGACCGCCGGCGACGAGGATCTGCGCGTCCTCGATATTGACGTCCGCGCCGCGCTGCTCGCCGCGCTGGACCATCTTGGCCTTCGTCGACCACGGCGAGAACTGCACGTCGACGCTCTCGACCGGGGCGCTGTCGCCGCTGCTCTGCGGGACCTCGAACGCGTTGAGCCGCCCGATGATGATGCCGCGGCCCTTGTAGCGCGACTCGGAGATCGCGCTGTCGCCGAGGATCGGGCGCTCCGCCACGAGCTTGCCGTCCTCGACGCTGACGTTGGTGACCTCCATCGTCACGCCGGCGTCCAGCCGCGCGGCCAGGCCGGCGCCGATCTCGAAGCCGAGCAGGCCGCCGCCGAACAGCGCGTAGTCGTGGCCCTCGGACTCCATGACCTGCGCCATGGCGTCGATCACCGGCTGCGCGAGGCCCTCGGGCCCCGTGACCTTGAAGACCTTCTGCGCGGCGTAGCCGCCGAGGCTGCCGGCGAGCTCGTCGGAGACGTCCTCGCCGAGCACGAGCACGTGCGCCTCGGTCCCCAGCTCCTTGGCGAGCCGCGCCGCCTCGCCGACGGCGCCGAGCGAGTTCTTGTTGAAGGCGCCCTCGTAGTGCAGGGCGTAGGTGAGGATCCCCGCCATCTAGATCAGCTTCCTCTCGTCGAGCCAGGCGACGA
>VAWY01000189.1 GCA_005888335.1 Actinomycetota bacterium | reverse complement strand
GCGGTGATCGGCGGCGCCCGGAACCGTGCGTAATTGCGAATGCCGGTACTAGTCGCGAACGATCAGGTAGACGCCCGCGGCCAGCAGCGCGATGCCCGACAGCCGCGCGACGCTGACGGTCTGGCGCTCGACCCCGAGCCAGCCGAAGTGGTCGACGACCACGGACATGCTCAGCTGGCCGGCGATCGTCGCCGCGACGACGCCGCCCGCGCCGAGCGTGCGCACGGTGACGAGCACGGTCGTCACGTAGGCGGCGCCCAGCACCCCGCCGGTCAGGTAGTACCACGGCAGGTGGCGGGCCTCGCCGATCTGCCCCACGCCGCCGCTGGCCAGCGCGGCGATCGCCGCGAGCAGGGCGGTCCCGATCGCGAACGACACGAACGCCGCCTGGAACGTGCCGACCGACTTGCCGAGATGCGAGTTGATCGGCGCCTGCAGCGCGATGCACCCGCCGACGAGCGCGGTCAGGACGACCGCGGCGCCGCGGTCCACTACTTGGCCTCCAACCAGGTCTCGCCGACGCCGACGTCCACGGCGAGCGGCGGCTGGCGGTCGCCCCAGGGCGCGATCATCTCGCGCTCGACCAGCGCGCGGACGGCGTCGGCCTCCGCGGGCGGCCCCTCGAAGAGCAGCTCGTCGTGGATCGTCAGGATGAGCCGCGTGCGCAGGCCCTCGTCGTCGAGCGCCCGCGCGCAGCCGATCATCGCGAGCTTGATGACGTCGGCCGCGGTGCCCTGGATCGGCGTGTTGACCGCGAGGCGCTCGCCCAGCGACCGCACCCCCCAGTTGCGCGCCTTGAGCTCGGGGATCTGCCGGCGGCGGCCGAAGAGCGTCGTGACGTACCCGCGCTCGCGCGCCTCCTCGATCGTGCGCGCGATGAACTCGCCGACCTTCGGGAACCGCGCCAGGTAGGTGTCGATCATCTCCCTGGCCTCCTCGCGCGGGATGTTCAGCCGGTCGGCGAGGCCGAAGTCGCTCAGCCCGTAGACGATCCCGTAGTTGAACATCTTCGCCTTCGACCGGTGCCCCTTGTCGAGCTGCTCCGGCGGCAGGCCGAAGACCCGCGAGGCGGTCGCCGTGTGGACGTCCTCGCCGCGCGCGAAGATCTCCTCGAGGACGGGCTCGCCGGCGATGTGGGCGAGGATGCGCAGCTCGACCTGCGAGTAGTCGGCGCTCGTCAGGACGTTCCCCGGCGCGGCCTCGAAGCAGCCGCGGATCTCGCGGCCCAGCGGAGTGCGGATCGGGACGTTCTGGACGTTGGGGTCGGTGCTGGCCAGCCGCCCGGTGGTGGCGGCCGCCTGCACGAAGGTCGTGTGCAGGCGCGAGTCGGCGTCGCAGAGCTGCGGGAGCACGTCGAGGTAGGTCTTCGCGAGCTGGTTGAGCTCGCGCCAGCGCTCGATCTTGGGGACGATCTCGTGCTCGTCGCGGATGGCCTGCAGCACGCGCGCGTCGGTCGAGAAGCCCGTCTTGCCGCGCCGCTTGCGCGACAGGCCGAGCTTGACGAACAGCACCTCGCCCAGCTGCTGCGGCGAGCCGATGACGAACTCCTCGCCGGCCAGCCGCCAGATGTCGTCCTCGAGGTCGCGGATCTCGCCGTGCACGCGCGCGGTGATCTCACGCAGCCGCGGGACGTTGAGGCGGATGCCGATGACCTCCATCTGGCGCAGCACCGGCACGAGCGGCAGCTCGATGTCGCGCATCACCGCCGTCAGCCCGCGCTGATCGAGCTGCTCGCGCTGCCACTCGGCCAGCGCGCGCGTCAGCAGCGCGTCGGCGCCCGCGGCGTCCTCGACGTCGGCGGCCAGCCCGCGCTCCTCGACCAGCTCGCGGAACGGGTAGCCGCGGCGCGCCGGCTCGAGCAGGTAGGCGGCCAGCAGCGTGTCGTGGGCAAGGTTGGGCGGGACGTCGCGCAGCGCCTTCGCGTCGTGGGCCACGACGGGATGGCCGCCGCACGCGGCGACGACCTCCTCGGGGGCGACGGTGGCGCCGACGAGGACCTCGCCGTCGCTGGCCACGCCGAAGCGCAGCTCGCTCTCGGCGAAGAGCTGGTCCTCGGGCGGCGCCTGCTCGCGCACCGCGACGGCGAGCTCGCCGCGCAGCGCGGCGACGTCGGCCAGGCTCGCCTGGCGCAGCCGCGCGCTGACGGTCTGCTCGGCCGGCGGGGCCGGCGCGGCGGCGTCCTCGCCGAAGGCCTCCTCCAGGCGGCGCAGCGGCTCGCGCAGCTCGAACTCGCGGAAGACCTCGCGCAGCCGCCCGCGGTCGGGCGCGCGGGCCAGCTCGGCGTTGACGTCGAGCTCGACGGGGACGTCGGTCTTCGCCGTGGCCAGGACCTTGGAGATGCGCGCCGCCTCGGCGTGCGTCGTCAGGTTTTCCTTGCGCTTGGCGCCGGAGATCTCGTCAATGCTGTCCAGCACCGCTTCCAGCGAGCCGAAGCGCTGCAGCAGCTCGGAGGCCGTCTTGTCGCCGATCCCGGGGACGCCGGGGATGTTGTCGCTGGTGTCGCCCTTCAGGCCGTAGAAGTCGGGGATCAGCGCCGGGGCGATGCCGTAGCGGTCGACGACATCGGCCTCGTCGTACATCTTGGTCTCGGTGATCCCGCGGCTCGTGGCCATCACGCGCACGCCCTCGCCGACGAGCTGGAAGGCGTCGCGATCGCCGGTGACGATCGTGACCGGGATCCCCTGCGCCTTTGCCTGCTCGGTCAGCGTCGCGATCACGTCGTCGGCCTCGTAGCCCTCGACGGCGTAGTTCGTGTAGCCGAACGCCTCGACGAGTGGCCGCATGTGCGGGTACTGCTGGC
Organism: Actinomycetota bacterium; assembly: GCA_005888335.1. The sequence continues at coordinate 8,469 of VAWY01000189.1, read as the reverse complement.
CGAGCAGGTCGGGCTGCCGCGGTCGGTGGCCCTTGTACTCGTCGTAGATCTCCTTGCGGCCGCTGGACCCGGCGTCCCAGACGACGACGGTCGGCTTGACGCCGTTGTCGGTCAGCAGCTTGACGAGCATCGACGCGAACCCGAAGATCGCGTTGGTGGGGAACCCGGTACTCGTCGCGATCGACTCGGGCAGCGCGAAGAAGGCGCGGTAGACGAGCGAATTGCCGTCGATGAGGAACAGCTCTTCGGGACGTTCGGCGGCCATGACCAGGACTCTAGGCACCGTGACGGTCACTCCGCGCGAGCGCGATCTTGCCCCGCCGCGCAACGCTCCTTGGCGTTCGCGGCCGTGACGAACGGCGAACTGCCTGACACCGGCGCGTTCGGCGCCGCCTTCGAGGACTTCATGCACGCGATGACGGCCGCCGCGCAGCGGCCCGAGTCCGCGCTGGCGATCCGGGTGCGCGAGCACCTCGGCGTGGATCCCCGCGAGCTGCCCTCGACGGCCGCCGACGCCGGCGCCATCGCCCTCAGCGACGAGGACTTCCTGCCCGTGGTCGCGCGGACCGAGGGCGTCAGCGGCGCGTTCGTCAAGGAGGTCATGCGCCAGGCGGCGCTGCGCGCCGCGCTCGACGGGCGCGAGCCGGGCGGCGCGGACGTGCGCGCGGTCCTCGACGAGCTGCTCGACGACCGCTCGCTGCTCACCCGCCGCCTGCTCGGCCGGCCCGCCGACGGCGCTCCGGCGGGCGCCCCGGCGGCCCCGCCGCCGGTGGCGATGGTGCATGCACTCGGCGCGGCGGGGCTGCCCGTCCCGCCCGGCCTCTTCGAGCCCTGAGCGCCGGTGTAGGGTCCGAGGCATGGCCGCCACGCCCTCGGCGCAGTACTCGCTGACGATCCGCGTCGAGATCGAGCACAAGCCCGGGATGCTCGGCCAGGTGGCGACCGCCATCGGCCAGGCCGGAGGGACGATCGGCTCGGTGGACCTGGTCAAGGTCGACGACCGCTACACGCTGCGCGACATCACCGTCGACGCCGCCGGGCCCGAGCACTGGGAGCAGATCATCGCGGCGATCGACGCGCTGCCCGCCGCCCGGGTCGTCGACACGACCGACCGCACGTTCCTGCTGCACGTCGGCGGCAAGATCGAGCAGCGCAACAAGATCCCGCTCAAGACGCGCGACGACCTCTCGATGGCCTACACGCCCGGCGTCGCGCGCGTGTGCATCGCGATCGCCGAGGACCGCGACCGCGCCTTCCAGTACACGATCAAGCGCAACACGGTGGCCGTCGTCTCCGACGGGACGGCCGTGCTCGGCTTGGGCGACATCGGCCCCGAGGCGGCGATGCCGGTCATGGAGGGCAAGGCGATGCTCTTCAAGGAGTTCGCCGGTGTCGATGCGTTCCCGCTGTGCCTCGACACCAAGGACCCCGACGAGATCGTCGAGACCGTCAGGCGCGTGGCGCCCGGCTTCGGCGGCATCAACCTCGAGGACATCAGCGCGCCGCGCTGCTTCGCGATCGAGGAGCGGCTCAAGGAGGAGCTCGACATCCCGGTCTTCCACGACGACCAGCACGGCACGGCGATCGTGACGCTGGCCGCCCTGCTCAACGCGGTCAAGATCACCGGCAAGCGCCTGGAGGACCTGCGCGTGCTGATCGTCGGCCTCGGCGCGGCGGGCATCGCGGTCTCGAAGATCCTGCTCGAGGCGGGTGTCCGGCACGTCATCGGCTGCGACTCGCGCGGCGCCGTGCACACCGAGCGCGCCGACTACCTCGACGGCTCGATGAACGCGGTCAAGCGCTGGTATGCCGAGGTCTCCAACTCCGAGCGCCGCGCCGGCCCGCCGGCCGATGTCATCGACGGCGCCGACCTGTTCATCGGCCTGTCGGGCGCGCGCGTGCTGCCCGCGGCGGCGCTGGCGCGGATGAACAGCGACGCGATGGTCTTCGCCATGGCCAACCCGACGCCGGAGGTCACGCCCGAGGAGGCCGCGCCCTACGCGCGGATCGTGGCCACCGGGCGCTCGGACTACCCGAACCAGATCAACAACGTCCTGGCCTTCCCGGGGATCTTCCGCGGCGCACTGGACGTCCGCGCCCGCCAGATCACCGAGACGATGAAGCTCGCCGCGGCGCACGCCATCGCGAACATCATCCCCGAGTCCGAGCTGCGCGAGGACTACGTCATCCCGTCGGTCTTCAACCGCGACGTCGCCCCGGCGGTCGCCGCCGCGGTCGCGGAGGAGGCGCGCGCGGAGGGCGTCGCGCTCGCCGACGAGGAGTCCCTCGGGTTCGCGCCCGCCGATGAGGGGCGGGTCCGCGGCGCGGCGGTGTAGTCGCTCAGGCCGTTCGGGCGGCGGCGGCGGCGCGCTCGCGCTTGGCCTGCTGGGTCGCGCGCACGTAGAGGTAGCCGAAGCCGAGCGCGTAGAGGATGGCCGCGACGACGCCCCCGATCTCGCCGAGCTCGCCCGCCCCGGCCTCGCCGAGCTCGTGCATCCCGCCGGCGAGCAGGTAGGCGGCGAAGACGATGACCAGGACGCCGGTGACCAGGAAGAAGCGGCCGAGGTCCATCTTCAGCGAGCCGCGGTAGAGCAGGATGCCGAGCCCGACGGCGACCGCGAGGCCGAGCAGGCCGCCGGTGATCGTGCCGGCGGCACCGTCCTCGCCGACGCTGGCGAAGAGGAACAGCGCGGTCTCGATCCCCTCGCGGGCGACGGCAATGAAGGCGACGAGCGCCAGCCCGAGCCGGCTGCCGTCGGTGATCGCCTCGCTGACCTGGGCGCGCAGATGGCCGCCGATCGTGGCGGCCTGGCGGCGCATCCAGAACAGCATCCCGGTCAGCACGACCGCGGCCAGCAGCATGGCGAAGCCCTCGTAGAGCTTCTCGGCGTCGCCCTGGAGCTCGCCGCCCGCGGCGAAGAGCAGGCCGCCCAGCGCGACGCTCGTGACGACCGCCGCCATCGTGCCCGCCCACACCATCGGGCCGTGCTCGCGCGCCTTGCCCACCTTGTTCAGGAAGGCGAAGACGAGGCCCAGCACGAGGCTCGCCTCGAAGGCTTCGCGCAGGACGATGACGAACGAACTGACCACTGCGACTCCTCGGCTTCAGCTGAACGGGAGCAGCGGCTCCCCTGCCAGTTAGGTAACCCTAACACCTTGTGCGCTGGTTTGTCGAGTTGACAGGTCGGGCAGCGAACAGGCATGCGCGTCACGGTGACGGGGGCGACGGGGCTCGTCGGGCGGCGGCTGATCGCCGCGCTGCGCGACCGCGGCGACGAGGTCACGGTGCTCTCGCGCTCCCCGGATCGCGCGGCGTCCTCGCTCGGCGTCGAGGCGGCGGGCTGGGATCCGGCTGCCGGCCCGGCCCCGGCCGCGGCGCTCGCGGGACGCGACGGCGTCATCCACCTCGCGGGCGAGCCGGTCGCCCAGCGCTGGAACGCCGCGGTCCGCGAGCGCATCCGCGCCTCGCGCGAGGACGGCACGCGCAACCTCGTCGCAGGGCTGCAGGCAACCGACCCGCGCCCCGGCGTCCTCGTCTCGGCCAGCGCGGTCGGCTACTACGGCTTCCGCGGAGACGAGCGCGTGACCGAGGCCGACGCGCCCGGCGACGATTTCCTCGCGCGCGTCTGCGTGGCCTGGGAGCGCGAGGCCGAGGCCGCCACCGAGCTTGGCGTGCGGGTGGTGAGCGTGCGCACCGGCGTGGTGCTCGATCCCGCCGGCGGCGCGCTGGCCAAGATGCTGCCGCCCTTCCGGCTCGGCGCGGGCGGCCCGGTCGCCGGAGGCCGCCAGTACCTGCCCTGGATCCACGCGGACGACCTCGCGGGCATCTACCTCGCCGCCCTCGACGGGCCGGACTGGCGCGGGCCTGTCAATGCGACCGCCCCCGAGCCGGTGACGAATCGTGAGTTCGCGCGCGCACTCGGCCGCGCGCTGCACCGCCCGGCCGTCGCCCCGGTGCCGGCGTTCGCGCTGCGGCTGCTGTACGGCGACATGGCCGAGATCGTCACGGAGGGACAGCGCGCGGTGCCCGAACGCGCGCTGGCGCTGGGCTACGCGTTCAGGTACGCGGACGTGGACGCCGCGCTGCGCTCTGCGCTCAGCCCTCGCGAACGAAGTTCGCGATGACGATCGACGAAGTCGATCGCCGTTCGCGATGACGATCGACGAAGTCGATCGCCGCGCTTGCGTGATCTCGCGACTCAGGCCGGCCGCTCGTCCGCCTTGTGGCGCTTGGGGATCGGGCCCTCCTGCTTCCAGCGGGAGTCCCTGCGCGCCGGCCAGACCAGCCAGATCAGTGGCCCGACGAAGGTCAGCAGCAGCCCGCTCGCGAGCCCGGGCTTCTCGCCGTAGCCCTTGCGCGAGGACAGCCACGCGCCGAGGATGGCCGAGCCCAGCCAGAGGAACATGAGGTACAGCGCCTTGGCGCCCAGGAGGGCGAAGATCACGGGCATGGTCATGTCCCCAGGTAGGCCTTCTGGACCTCGGGGTCCTCGCGCAGCGCGGCGGAGTCGTCGCTCAGCGCGACCTTGCCGGTCTCCAGCACGTAGCCGCGGTTGGAGACCCCGAGCGCGAAGTTCGCGTTCTGCTCGACGAGGAGGATCGTCGTCCCCTGCCGGTTGATCTCGGCGATCGTCTCGTAGATGCGCTCGACGAGGATCGGCGCGATGCCCATCGACGGCTCGTCGAGGAGCAGCAGCCGTGGCCGCCCCATCATGGCGCGGCCGATGGCGAGCATCTGCTGCTCGCCGCCCGACATCGTGCCGGCCTTCTGGCGCTCGCGCTCCTGCAGGCGCGGGAACAGGTCGAAGATCCGGTCGAGGTCCTCCTTGATGTGCGCGTCGCGGCGCAGGTAGGCGCCAAGCTCGAGGTTCTCGCGCACGCTCATGCGCTGGAAGCAGCGCCGGCCCTCGGGCGACTGCAGGATGCCCATCTTGACCACCTCCTGCGGGGGCATGAGGTGGATCTCGCGGCCGTCGAAGCGGATCGCGCCCTGCCGGACCGGCGACAGGCCCGAGATCGAGCGCAGCGTCGTCGACTTGCCGGCGCCGTTGGAGCCGATGAGCGTGACGATCTCGCCCTCGTTGACCTCGATCGAGACGCCCTTGAGCGCCTCGATGTTGCCGTAGTAGGTGTGGATCTCGTCGACTTCGAGCAGGGCCATCGCGCTCATCCCTGCTTGCCGAGGTAGGCCTCGACAACCGCCGGGTTGGCACGCACCGCCTGCGGCTCGCCCTCGGCGATCTTCTCGCCGTGGTCGAGCACCGTCACGCGCTCCGACACCCCCATGACCACCTTCATGTCGTGCTCGATGAGCAGGAGGGACAGCTCCAGCTCGTCGCGCAAGCGGTTCATGAAGTCGGTCAGTTGGGCGGACTCCTGCGGATTCATGCCGGCGGTGGGCTCGTCGAGCAGCAGCAGCGACGGCCCGGAGGCCAGCGCGCGCGCGATCTCGACGCGGCGCTGGTCGCCGTAGGACAGGTTGATCGCCAACTGCTCGAACTGGCGCTCGCGCAGGCCGACGAACTTGAGCATCTCGCGGGCGTGCTCGGTGACGCGCTGCTCCTCCTTGCGCACGGGCGGCGGGCGGAAGATCGAGCCGAAGATGCCGGCCTTCATCCGCGAGTGCTGGCCGACCATGACGTTCTCGAGCGCGGTCATCGTCGCGAACAGGCGGATGTTCTGGAAGGTGCGCGCGACGCCGGCCTTGGTGATCAGGTCGGGGCGTGCGCGCGTCACGTCCTTGTTGTCGAACAGGATCCGCCCGGTGCTCGGCTTGTACAGGCCGGTGAGCATGTTGAAGAACGTCGTCTTGCCTGCCCCGTTGGGGCCGATGATCGAGACGATCGAGCGCCGAGGGATGGCGAACGAGACGTCGTTGACCGCGACCAGGCCGCCGAAGATCTTCGAGACGCGGTCGGCGACGAGGATGTTGCCGTTCGCCGCTTGAGCCTGGTCGCTCATGCCTGGACCTGGACGAACTGCTCGTCGGCGCCGATGTGCTCCTCGAGCTCCATCTCGCGCCTTCGTTCGGGCAGCAGGCCCTGCGGGCGCAGCACCATCATGATCACGAGCAGGAAGCCGAAGATGCCGAACGACAGCTGGGCGAGCTCGAAGTCCAGCCCGAACGTCCCCGGGAGGCCGTTCAGCGTGTCGGGGATGAGGCGGTAGTTGATGAACGACAGCACGACCGCCCCGACCACCACGCCCCAGATCGAGCCCAGGCCGCCGAGGATGATCATGGCCAGGATGAAGATCGAGAACGAGAACGCGAACTGGTCGGCGTTGACCGTGTTCAGGTAGGCGCCGAGGAAGGCGCCCGCCCCGCCGCCGAACGCCGCGCCGGTCGCGTAGGAGAGGAGCTTGGTCTTGACCAGCGGCACGCCCATCGAGGCCGCCGCGACCTCGTCCTCGCGGATGGCGATCCACGCGCGGCCCAGCCGCGAGTCGCGCAGGCGGATGTTGCAGAACAGCACGATCAGCACCATCCCGAGCGCCGTCCAGTACCACGGTCTCAGGTTGAGCTGGTTGAACGGCTGGCCGCCGGTGAACGAGATGCCGTCGATCGGCGAGATCCCCGCCCGCCCCGCCGTGAGCGGGTTGGAGCCGATCTTGAGCTCGTCGCCGTTGGTGACGAAGACGCGGATGATCTCGCCGAAGGCCAGCGTCACGATCGCGATGTAGTCGCCGCGCAGCCGCAGCGTCGGCATCCCGATGATCACGCCCGCCAGCGCGCAGAACAGCATCGCAATCACCACGACGAGCAGCCAGTTGAGGTGGATGCCCGGCAGGCTCTGCTGGAACTTGCTCACGCCGACGTGGACATTGGCGTTGCCGTAGAAGCCCGAGCTGAACCAACCCGTGCACAAGGCGCCGATGGCGAAGAAGGCCAAATAGCCCAGGTCGAGCAGCCCGGCGAACCCGACGACGACGTTGAGCCCGAGCGCCATGACCGTGTACGCGAGCGCCAGCGTCGAGTCGTCGATGAAGCCCGACGCCTGCTGGAAGAACAACGGCAGAACCGCCGCAACGAGGACGCACACCGCGGCTGCGGCCGGGGAGAACCACGGCGGCAGCGCCGGCCGCCGGATCCCGAAGCGCCCTTGCGCGGCCTTGTCAGTCGCGACGGCCATCAGCCCGCCTCCCGGGTCTCTTCGCCCAGCAGGCCTTGCGGGCGGAACACCATGATCAGGATCAGGTACGCGAAGACCACGGCGGCCGTCCACTCCGGGCCGATGCGGTTGTCGGAGATCTGCTGGATGCAGCCGATGATCAGGCCGCCGAGGACCGCGCCCTTGATGTTGCCGATGCCGCCCATGACCGCCGCGGTGAAGGCCAGCAGTCCGTTCTGGAAGCCCTGGAAGAACCAGATCGTCGTCTGGTAGAGGGCGTAGATGAGTCCCGCCGCGCCGGCGAGCATGCCACCGATCAGGAACGTCGCAGAGATCGTCGTGTCGACGTTGATGCCCATCAGGCGCGCCGCGTCGGGATCCTGGGCGGTGGCGCGCATCGCCTTGCCCAGCCGCGTGGTGCTGATGAAGGCAACCATCAGGAGCACGAGCGGGATGGTCACGGCGAAGGCGAGCAGGTCCGCCCGCTGCACCGCGATGCCGGCGACCTTGAAGACCTGCTGCTGGGCGTGGATGAGGTCGTCGACGCCGGCGGGCGAGCCTCCGAGCCAGAGCAGGCCGACGTTCTGCAGCACGAACGACATGCCGACCGCGGTGATCAGCGGAGCGAGCTTGGGCGCGCTGCGCAGCGGCCTGTAGGCGACGCGCTCGATCATGACGTTGAGCACGCCGCAGACGAGCATGGCGACGACCAGCGAGACGAGGATGCCGCCGACCACGCCGAACGTGCTCGTGGCGAGGCCGATCCCGAGCACGCTGCTCCAGAACTGCGACGCCGTGAACGAGCCGATCATGAACACGTCACCGTGAGCGAAGTTGATCAGCTCGATGATGCCGTAGACCAACGTGTAGCCGACGGCGATCAGGGCGAGGATCGAGCCGTTGGACAGGCCCGAGAAGAGGTTGTTGGCCAGGCGCGAGAGGTCGTGCTCGGGTCCGGTCAGGTCCTTGATGCCGTAGTAGACCGGCAGCGCGAGCAGGACGACCAGCAGGCCGTACTTGTTCGCGAGCCGGCGCAGCGTCGCGCCGAAGCCCTCGCCTAGGGCGACGGCGGGCGGGGCGGTGGGGGTGCTGGCTTCCATGAGGGCTGGTGGCCGGCCGGGGGCGGACCGGGGCCCGCCCCCCGCCTATGCCGATCCTATGCCTGTGACTTGATCGCGTGGTCGAACTTCGGGTTGCCGTCAGGCCCGACCTTGTAGATGCCGTAGTCGGTCAGCGACGTGTCGCCGTTCTTGTCGAACGAGTACGTGCCGAGGACGGACTTGCGGTCCTTCGTCGCGAAGAGCGCGTCGAGGATCGCCGACTTGTCGTTGCCCTTGTCACCGAGTTTGGCGATCGTGTC
>VAWY01000304.1 GCA_005888335.1 Actinomycetota bacterium | reverse complement strand
CGAGAACAGGACCATGAACAGCGCCATGAGCAGCGTGATCATGTCCGCGTACGTGAGCAGCCACCGCTCGTCGGCGTGCTCCTCGTGGGCGGCGCCCGCGCGGCGTCGTCCCCCGGCCATCGCCTACGCAGCCTGCGCGTCAGGGACCGCGCGCAGGTTCGGCCCGGTGGCCGCCTCGCGGGCCGCGTCGCGCTCCTCGGGGGGCACGAAGGACAGCAGCTTCTCGGTGACGATCCGCGGGTTGTCGCCCGCCTGGATGGCCAGGATGCCCTCGAGCACCATCACGCGCGCGTCGACCTCGGCGGCGCTGAGCGCCTTCAGCCGGTACGCGACGGGGTAGTACAGGACATTGGCCGAGCCGACGCCGATGAGCGTGGCGATGAACGCGCTCGAGATCGACGGGCCGAGCGTCTCGGGGTGCGACAGGTTCTCGAGCACGTGCACGAGCCCCATCACGGTGCCGATGATGCCCATGGTGGGGGCGAAGCCGCCGGCCTTCTCGAAGGGCTGGACGCCGTGGCGGTGGCGGGCGGCCATGCCCTCGATCTCGGCCTCGAGGATCTCGCGCACGAGGTCGGGGTCGGTGCCGTCGACGACGAGCTGCAGGCCCTTCTTGAGGTACTCGTCGTCGATGCTCTCGAGCTCCTCCTCGAGCGCGAGGAGGCCGTCGCGCCGGGCGCGGTCCGCGTAGCGGACGAGCTCGACGACCTTGCCGCCGAGCTCGGGCTGCTCGGCGCTCATGACCTTCTTGTAGAGCGCCGGGAGCGCCTTCATCGCCTCCATGCCGCACGAGGCGAGGCAGACGCCGAGCGTGCCGCCGAGGACGATCAGCAGCGCGGAGATGTTCATGAAGGCCACCGGCGAGGTGCCCTCCATGAACGCGCCGCCGAGCAGCCCGACGGTCGCGATTCCGATTCCTATGGCGGTGGCGGCCTTCATGAGCGTTCAGGAACGGTGATCGGCGGACGCGGGCCGATCTTCACCGCAACGGCGCGCCGTTGGACGCGTTGGTCCGGTGGAACGCGCCGGCGAGGATGCCGGCGCGCCAGTCCCGCACGGCGGCCACGACCGCCTCGACGCTCTCGCTGACGACGACCCTCGTCCCCGTGGTGAGCGCGATCGTCGTGTCCGGGTTGGCCTCGACGGTCACGATCAGATCGGGGTTGAGGGTGAAGGGCGCCGGGCCGGCGCCGAGGCGGTGCAGCTGGATCATGGCCTCAGTCAGCTCCTACTCAGGCCTAGCGGTGCAGGTTGACCAGGTCCTGGAGCATCTCGTCGGCCGACGAGATGATCCGGGAGTTGGCCTGGAAGCCGCGCTGGGCGGTGATGAGGGTGGTGAACTCGCTCGCGAGGTCGACGTTGGACATCTCGAGCGCGCCGGCGCTGGTCTGGCCGAACACGCCGCCCTGGCCGGGCGTGCCGACCGTCTCGGTGCCGGCGTTCTGGCCCGCGCGCCAGCGGTTGCCCGTGACGCGCTCGAGGCCGTTCTCGTTGGGGAACTTCGCCAGCGAGATGTACCCGGCGACGGCGCGGCCGGCGGTGATCGGGGGCAGCCCCGCGGGCTGCGTGAAGCCCGCCGGCGGCACGAAGCTCACCGCGCCGTCGCCGCCGATGGCGACGTCGGTGGCGCCGGCCGGGAGGTTGATGAAGCAGTCCGTGGTGCCGGCGGGCTGCGTCTTGCCGATCACGTAGTCGCCGGTGCCGGTGACCAGGTAGCCCAGGTCGTTGCGGCTGAAGTTGCCGGCGCGGGTATAGGTCATCACGGCCTGCGCCGGCGTGCCGGCGGCCGGCGTCCCGGGGGTCGGCGTGCCCGGGCCGGTGCGGAACCAGCCGTCGCCCTGGATGGCGAGGTCCAGCGCGTTGCCCGTCGCCTGGACGGCGCCGCCGCTCATGAGGTTGTCGATCGTGCCGAGGCCGACGCCGAGGCCGATCTGGGCCGCGTTGGCGCCGCCGAAGCCGGCGCCCGAGGCCGAGCTCGTGCGCACCAGCTGCTGGAGCTGGTCCTTGAACGTGGTCCGCGCTGCCTTGTAGCCCACGGTGTTGACGTTGGCCAGGTCGTTGGCCGCGACGTCGAGCATGACCTGCTGGGTCTTCAGGCCGGAAACGGCGCTGAACATTCCGCGCATCATTTGCGCATCACCTTCCTTGGGGGTGTCCCCGACTTCCTCGAAGGAGGTCCGGTCGGGTTTCTCAGCCGATGACGGCCGAATCGATGTTGGTGAACACGTGCTCGCGCATGTGCTGCGCGTCCACCGCCGTGATGACGGTGCGGTTGCGGACGGAGACGACGAAGGCCGTCCCGTCGACCAGGACCACGGACTCGCGGGCGCCCTTGGCGGCCGCGCGCTGCACGGCCCCGTCGAGGCGGTCGAGGGTCTGTGGCGAGGTGTCGATGCCGCGGCGCTGCACGCGCTCGAGCGCGTGGCCCGAGAACTGCACGCCGCTCGTGCGCTGCTTGAGCAGCTCGGCGAACGAGGCGCCCTTCGGCGCGGCGGTCGGGCGCGGGGCCGCGAGGGCCGTCGCGCCGACGGGTGGGACGAGGGCCGGGTTGTGGACCGGCACGCTCATGCCACGTCGACCAGGCTGTCGGTCGTGATGCCGGACTGGCCGCCGATCGTGAGCGTCGGCCCGTTCGAGCCGACGTCGACGCGCTCGACCGTGCCTTGCACGGCCGCGCCGTCCCGAAGGTAGGACACCGTGCGGCCGAGCAGGCCGACCGCCTCCGTCATGGCGGCCGACTTGGCGCTCTGCGTGGTCGACTTCGCCAGGTTGGTCAGCTGTTCGACGGTCGAGAACTGGGCCATCTGGGCCGTCCACTGCGAGCTGTCAGCGGGCGCGGTGGGGTCCTGGTGGCGCAGCTGCTCGACGAGGAGCTTGAGGAACGTGTCCTTGTCCATCATCGAGCTGGAGGAGTTCGCCGCGGTGGTCGCGCCGGTCGTCGTGGAGCCGATGGGGTTGATGGCGGCCATGGCGTCAGGCGCGCACGTCGACGAGCGCCCCGGCGGGGAGCTCGACCGTCCGGGGCGCGGCCGTCGTCACGCGACGCGCCGGCCTCGGCGTCGGGCGCGAGCCCGAAGTCCAGCCCCCGCAGGTCGATCCCGCGGTCCTCGAGCGAGCGCTGCAGGTCGGCCGCGGCCTTCTGCAGGAGCGGCAGGGCCTCGGCGTTGTCGGCGGCGATGTGGGCCCGCAGGCCGTCGTGCGTGACGTGCAGCTGGATCGTCACGCCGCCGAGCTCGGCGGGGTGCAGCTCCAGCCGCGCGTGGGCCGCGCCCCGGGCGTGGGCCACGTGGACCATCGCCTGGATGCGCTCGACGGCGTGCGCGGTGTTGAGCGGCGCCGGCGGAGCCGGGGCGTGCGCGGGAGCTGCGCGGTGCGCCTGGACGGCGGCCGGCGTTGCGGCGGGATTCGCCGGCGTGCCCTGCACCGTCGCCGAGGCGGCGGGCGCGTCGCTGGTGGCCGCCGTGGTCGCCGCCGGCTGAGCGGTCGCGTCGGCGGTCGGGGCGGGCTGCTGGCCCGTCGCGGCCTGCTGGGCCGCGGCCCCCGGGGCCGCGGGCGCCTGGGCGGCCGGCGCCTGGGCGCCGGGCGCGGCGGTGGCCGGCGCCTGGAGCGAGGGGCCGGGGGTTTTGGTGCCGGCGGCCGCGCCCGGGCGGTCGGTGGTGGTCCCGGGCGCCGTGGTCGCGGCGGACGCGGACATGGCGTCGGCCGGCGTGGCGCCGGCGAGCGCCGTAGCCGTCGCGGCGGTCGCGGCGGTCGCCGATGCGCCGGTCGCGACACCTGCCTGCGCCGGAGCGGCGGCGGCGGCGACGAGCTGAGCGGTCGCGAGGGCCGGCGCAGCGATCGTCGCCGCGGCGGCCGGCGTGGCCGTCGTCGTCGGCGCCGCGGCGGCGACGTTCGCGGCCGGCGTCATCGCCAGGGCGAGCGCCTGCACGGCGCCGGCCGGCACGGTGTCCGCGCACGGGTCGTGCGGCTTGGCGTCCTGGCCGGTCGTGGCCGGGTCGTCGGTCTTGGGGGCCTTCGGCGTGTCGTCGCCTCCGGAGCGGCCCTCCGCCGTGGCGGTCCGGGCCTGCTGGTCTTCGAGGACCTTCGCGAACGGCGGTCCCTCGGTCTCCCTGCCGGGCGGGGCAGAGGCCGAATCGGGCGGGCCGGGCGGCGCGGGAGGCGCCGTCGGCACGCTGAGCATGTCTGGCATCAGCTTCCGATCGGGGTTGGGTTGGACAGGAGCGTCCCGCTCGAGCTCGCTTGCGAACTCGCCAGGGATCCGTGAAGCGGGGATCCGTAGTCGCGGGCGTAGCCGAGAACCCGCTGCACGTAGGCCTGGGTCTCGGCGTACGGGGGGACGCCGCCGAAGCGCTGCACCGCGCCCGGGCCGGCGTTGTAGGCGGCGAGGGCCTTGGCCTCGTCGCCGCCGAAGCGGTCGAGCTGCGCGCGCAGGTAGCGGGCGCCGCCCTCGATCGCCTGGGCGGGATCGGTCGGGTCGGCGACGCCGAGGCCGGCGGCCGTGGCCGGCATGAGCTGGGTCAGGCCGACGGCGCCGGCGCCGCTGCGCGCGGCCGGGTTGAAGTTGGACTCCTGGCGGATGAGGCCCTTGAGCAGCGCGGGGTCGACGCCGTTGCGCTGCGCGGACTCGGCGATCAGCGCGTCGTAGGGCGTGCTCGAGCCGCCCGCGACCGCTGCGGTCGCGACGGGGGCGGCGGTGGCGGCGGTGGCGCTCTGCAGCTTGGCCGCGAAGTCGGTGGAGGGCGGCGTGGCGCCGCCGGTGGCCGGGCCCTGCCCGCGCAGCGCACCGAGCATCGCCTGGATCTCCCCCACGCGGGTGACGGCGGCCTCGGCGCTCATCGTGCCCCCGCCTGGCGCTGATGCATCGACAGGGCGAGCTCGTCGAGCTCGGCGCCCTCGCGGCGCGCGAGGCGCGCGCGGTGCTCGGCGGCCTGGCGCTCCTTGAGCCGCTCGAGGATCTCGCGCTCGCGGCTCGCGTCGCCGAGCGCGGCCCGCCGGGCGTCGACCTCGGCGTCGAGCCGGTCGACCGACAGCGCGGCCTGCTCGTGGTCGCGGCGCAGCGCCTGCACCCAGCGCTTGTGGGCGAGCATGTCGCCGGCGCTCTGGCGCACGCCCGCCTGCGGGGAGGCGGCCTCGGCCGCCGCGGTCAGCGCGTCGCTGGCGGCGGCGAGCATCGCGACGCCCTTCAGGCGCTGGTGCAGCGAAGCGGCGAGCTTCTCCTTGGCCCGGGCCTCGGTGTGCTCGCGAAGCTCGCGGACACGCTCGAGGCCGAAGGTGAACGTCTGGCCCACGCTCCGGTGGTCGGATGGCGACGGAGTGGGTTCAGGGTGAGTGGACGGCTGTCGGACGCGGGACGATGCGGCCCATGCACGACCTTCCGCCCTGGGCGCAAGAGCTGCTGCGCACCGCCCGCGTCGCCCACCTCGGCCTCACGGACGACGCCGGCCACCCGCGCGTCATGCCGATCACGTTCGCGCTGACCGCCACCGCGGTCGTCTCGGCCGTCGACGACAAGCCGAAGCGCAAGCCGGGCGCCGAGCTGGCGCGGGTCCGCTGGCTGCGCAGGAACCCCGCCGCCGCGATCACGATCGACCGCTACGACGACGACTGGAGCGCGCTGGCGTGGGTGCAGCTGCTCGGCCGGATCACGATCGCGGAGCCAGCCGACCACCCCGACGCGCTCGACGCGCTGCGACGCAAGTACGAGCCGTACCGCGCGCGATCGCCCCGCGGGCCGCTCCTCCTGCTGCGCCCCGAGCGCGCGCTCCGCTGGCGGGCCGGCCCGTAGGCGGTCGCGGTGGGGTGGCGCCCTCCATCCCTTTGGTCGCTGCGATCGCCGGCGCGCGTCACGAGAGTCGCTCCCACAAACACCGCCTCGGCGACCGCCCGGGCCCGACTGCACGGAGATCTCCGACATGCCGTTCCACACCTCACCCACCCCCAACGCCCGGCGCATCCGGGCG
>VAWY01000158.1 GCA_005888335.1 Actinomycetota bacterium | reverse complement strand
CTGGCACGAGCGCTTCACGCGCTTCGACTCCGCCAGCGAGCTCTCGCGGCTGAACGCCGACCCGCGCGGTCGCGTCCCCGTCAGCCCCGTGATGGCCCGCTTCGCCGAGGCCGTCCTGACCTCGGGAGAGCGGACCGGCGGACTCGTCGACGCGACCCTGGTCACCGAGCTCGAGGACGCCGGCTACCGCACCCACCTCGAAGGCGCTCCGCTCCCGCTCGAGCTCGCGCTGCGCCTCGCGCCGGCGCGCCGCCCGGCCTCCCCGAGCCGCGCCGCGTGGTGGCGCGAGATCGAGGTCGACTCGGCGAGCGGCACCGTGACGCGGCCGCCAGGCGTGATGCTCGACAGCGGCGGCCTCGCCAAGGGGCTGTTCGCCGACCTGCTCGCCGGCGAGCTGGCGGCGCACGCGAGCTTCGCGATCGACTGCGCCGGCGACGTGCGCGTCGGCGGGTCGGCCGGCGTGCCGCGGGAGGTCCACGTCGCCGACCCGTTCGGCGGCCCGGCCCTCCACACCTACACGCTCGCCGGCGGCGGCGCGGCGACGAGCGGCATCGGCGCTCGCAGCTGGCTCGACGCCGAGCTGCGGCCCGCGCACCACCTGCTCGACCCCGCGACCGGACGACCGGCCTTCACCGGCGTCGTCCAGGCCACGGCGCTGGCTCCCACCGCGCTGGAGGCCGAGATCCGCGCCAAGGCGGCCGTGCTCAGCGGCTCCGAGCACGCGGCGGCCTGGCTGCCCCACGGCGGCGTCGTCGTCTTCGATGACGGCTCGCACACCGTCCTGCCCACGACAGGGGAGCGTCCATGACCATCAAACGAACCCGGCGCGAGGCGCTCATCGCCCTCGGCGGCCTGGGCGCCGGCGCCGTCGCTCTCCAGGCTGCGCGCGCCGGCGCGATCTTCGCCGGCGAGCCCGCCCTGGCCGCCACCACGTGCACCCTGGCGCCGGAGGTCACCGAGGGCCCGTACTGGATCGCCAACCACCTCACGCGGCGCGACATCACCGAGGGCAAGGCGGGCATCCCGCTGTCGCTGCACCTCACCGTCGTCGACGCGACGACGTGCAAGCCGATCAAGGGCGCCGACGTCGAGATCTGGCACGCCGACGCCCAGGGCGTGTACTCGGGCGTGCAGGGCAACACCGGGCGCTTCCTGCGCGGCCACCAGCGCAGCGACGCGAACGGCCGCGTCGTCTTCCACACGATCTACCCGGGCTGGTACCGCGGGCGCACCCCGCACATCCACCTCAAGGTCCACGTGGGCGGCTCGGTCGTCCACACCGGCCAGGTGTTCTTCCGCGACGCGACCAGCGACGCCGTCTACCGCACCTCGACCTACCGCTCCCACGGCCAGGCCGACACCACCAACGCCAGAGACAACATCTACGCCCAAGCGGGCGGCAGCCACGCGCTGCTGAAGCTGACGAAGCGGTCCAGCGGCAAGGGCTACGTCGGCGCGATCACGCTCGGCGTCAAGAGATGAGGAGATCACGATGCGAGAGCCCCACCGCCTGCTGGTCATCGCCAACGAGACCGTCGAGGGCACGCCCCTGCACGACGCGATCCGCGCGCGCGCCGACGAAGCCCCCATCGAGGTGCTGGTCGTCGCGCCGGCGCTCAACTCGCGCCTGCGCCACTGGATGTCCGACGAGGACGCGGCGCGCCGCGCCGCCGAGGAGCGCCTCGTCGGCTGCCTGCAGCGCCTCGAGCTCGCGGGCGTGCGCCCGTACGGGTGGGTCGGCGACGCCGACCCGCTGCTCGCCATGGAGGACGCGCTGCACGTCTTCTCGGCCGACGAGGTGATCGTCGCGACGCACCCCGAGGAGCGCTCGAACTGGCTCGCCCACCACCTCGTCGACCGGGCGCGCGAGCGCTTCGCGCTCCCCATCGCGCACGTGGTGGTCGACGCCTACGTCGCCGCCTGAGCCTCGATCCACCGATTCTCGCGGCGCGAGACGCCCGGACGCCGTCGTCATACGGCTTCGGCCGCGAACCGAAGGGGTCACCCTGCGGATGCGCGGCCGAAGCCGTCTGACTCGGCCTCCGGACACCTCGCATCCACGATCTATCGGTGGATCAAGCCTGAGGCGCGCGCTCGGCGGGCAGCCGCACCCGGACGGCGAGCCCGCCGAGCGGCGAGTCGCCGAGGTCGAGCGCGCCGTTGTGGATCGCGACCTGCTGGGCGACGATGGCCAGGCCGAGCCCGGTCCCGGGGGCCGACGCGGATGCGCCGCGCGCGAACGGCTCGAGCAGCGCGGCGCGCTCGCCGGCCGGGACGCCCGGGCCGTCGTCGTCGACCTCGAGGACGGCCGCGCCGTCGTCGCGCAGCAGCGAGACGCGCACCTCGCCGTCCGGCCGGCCGTGCACCGCGGCGTTGTCGAGCAGGTTGTCGACGAGCAGGCGCAGGCCGTCGCCCCAGCCGTGGACGACCGCGTCGCCGTCGGCCTCGCCGAGCTCGTAGCGCACGCCCTCATGCCGGCGGCGCGCGCTGAACACCGCGGCGTCGACGAGGTCGGCGAGCTCGACGTCCTCGCGCGGCAGCGCCTCAGCGGCCTCGCCGCGCGCGAGCGCCTGCAGCCCCTCGAGCAGGTGGACCATGCGCTCCTGCTCGGCGGTCATCTCGCCCAGCAGCGCGGCGCGCTGCTCGGGCGGCAGATCGGGGTTGCGGGCCAGGGCGTCGAGGTTGGCGCGCAGGCCGGTCAGCGGCGTGCGCAGCTCGTGGCCGGCGTCGGCGGCGAAGCGCCGGGTGGCGGCGGTCGAGGCCTGGAGGCGGCGCAGCATCTCGTTGAGGTCGTGGGCGAGCGAGCGCACCTCGACCGGGCCCTCGTCGTCGGCGAGACGCACGCTGAGGTCGCCGGTGCCGCTGACCCGCGCCGCGCCGGCGCGCAGGCGCGCGAGCGGGCGGACCGCCAGCGTCGTGAACCCCCACGCGGCCAGCGCGGTCAGCGCGAGCGCCGCGAGCCCGACGAGCACCACGATGCTCCGGATCCGCGCGACGCGCGCCTCGACCGGCGCGAGGCTGCTCAGGACCTCGACGCGCACCCGGCCGTCCTGCGTGAACGCGGACGTCAGCGCGCGCCACTGGTGGCCGGCGATGCGGACCGTCGACAGGCCGTCCTGCGCGGGCGGGGCGGGCGCGCCCGCCGGCACGTCGCCGCGCTGCTCGACCACGTGCCCGGCGATCGCCACCTGCACGAACGTCCCGCTGCCGGCGAGCAGGCCCTGGTCGGGGGGCGGGCCCCCGTCGAACGGCCCGCCGCCGCCGGGCGGGCCCATCGCCCGCTGGACGATGCCCTGCCCACGCTGCTGCAGGTCGCGGTCGACGGCGCGCCGCCCGTCGCGCTCGATCGCAGCCAGCAGCGTGCCGCCGGCCAGCGCGCCGCCGAGCAGCAGCGCGACCAGCGCGGCGAGCGTGATGCGCGCGCGCAGACTGGCGGGGCCGCTCATGGCCGCAGGCGCCAGCCGACCCCGCGCACGGTGTGCAGCATGCGCGGCTCGCCGGCCGACTCGAGCTTGCGGCGCACGTATCCCACGAAGACGTCGACCACGTTGGTCTCGACGTCGAAGTTGTACCCCCAGACCTGGCGCAGGAGCTGATCGCGCGAGAGCACCTGCCCGGCGTGCCGCGCGAAGGACTCGAGCAGCTCGAACTCGCGCCGCGTGAGGTCGAGGTCGCGGCCGGCGCGGGCGGCGACGTGGCGGCGCGGGTCGACGACGAGGTCGCCGACGGCGAGCGCCGCGGGCGCGTCGCTGCCGCGGCGGCGCAGCAGCGCCTGCAGGCGCGCGGTCAGCTCGGCGAGCGCGAACGGCTTGACGAGATAGTCGTCGGCGCCGGCCTGCAGGCCGGCGACGCGGTCCTTGACGTCGTCGCGCGCCGACAGGATGCAGACGGGCACGTCGTTGCCCTCGTCGCGCAGGCGGCGCACGACCTTGACGCCGTCGAGGTCGGGCATCGTGACGTCGAGCACGACGACCGACGGCGGCCGGCGCGCGACCGCGTCGAGCGCCTCGTAGCCGCCCGCCGCCGTCTCCACGGCAAAGCCCTCGAGGCGCAGCGCGCGCTCGAGGGCTTGGCGGATCGTCGCCTCGTCGTCGACGACGAGGACGAGCGGCTCACCGGTGCGGATGGACGACCTCCACGTCGCCTACGGGCCGCCGAAGAAGGGGCCGCCCGGCGGGCCGCCGCCCGGGCCAGGGCCGTGCGGGTGGGGCAGCGAGCTCAGGGCGTCCTCGACCTTGGCCTTGTCGAGGTTGAGCCGCTTGGCCAGGGCGGTGACGAATGCGTCGCGGCGGGCCTTGAACTCGGCCTGCAGATCGCTGCGGATCTTCTCGAAGGCCGACCGCAGCTGGTCGGTGGTGACCCCGAGCGCGTTGGCGAGGGCGTCGAGGGAGGGCCGCTCGCCGGCGTGATCGCCCGGGCGGTGGGGCGGGCGCAGGCTCTGGAACGCGGAGCGCAGCTTGTCGACGCTGACGCCGAGCGCGTCGGCCAGCGCGCTCTCGAAGTCGGCGCGGTTGGCGCCGGGGCCCGGGCGGAACTGGCTGCGCACCTTGTCGAGCGCGGCCTGGACCTTGGCGACGTCGAGGTCGAGTGCCTTGGCCAGCGCGGCGGCGAAGTCGCCGCGGGCGCCGTGGTCGGGGTGCAGCTTGTCGAACGCGGCGGTGACCTTGTCGACCGGCAGGTTGAGCGCGTCGGCCAGCTTGCTCGCGAGCTCCTGGCGCGGGTCGGTCTTCGGGGCGAGCTGGTCGCGCACGTCGTCGAGCGCGGCGCGCAGGTCGGAGGTGCTCACGCCGAGCTTGCTCGCGAGCGCGTCGAGCCCGAAGTCGCCGCGCTCGCGGAAGCCGCGCTCGCCGAAGCGGCCGCGGAAGTGCGCGAAGGTCGCGGTCCCGCCGCGGGAGCCGCGGGCGGTGTCCCTGGCCGAGGCCGAGCCGTCGCCGGCCTGGCTGCCCAGGGCGTAGGCGCCCGAGGCGAGGGCCGCGGCGCCGGTCAGGGCCACGGCGGTGTTGCGGATGCGCGCGGTCATGTCGCCACTATCGGTTCCGCGATTGTGGCGGACCTAAGAGATCCCCGGCGTCTTAGTTTCGTCACAAATTCGGTGGCGACCCTGGCCGCCATGACCGAGCCGCCCCGCTGGGAGCCGACGTGGCGACGCCTCGCCGCCGGCACCGGAGCGCTCTTCTTGATCATCCTTGCCTTCCTCGCGGGTCGCGTGCGCGCGGGCGCCGACCCGGGGCTGCGCAACGCGGCCACGGTGCAGCGGACGGCCGCGCCGACCGTGGTGACGCCGCCGGCGAGCGCAGTCCCGTACGGCGAGGACCCCTCGTTCGGCGGCGACGCCCGCGGCGGCGCGGTCGTGCCCGATCCCGATCCGCCGGTGACGCGCGCGTCGTGAGCCGGCTCGACGTTCGCTTCGCATCGATGGGCACCGAGGCGCGGGTGCGGCTCGAGTGCGACGCGCTCTCGCCGGCGGAGCTCGACGGCTACGCGGCGGTGGTCCGAGCGGTGCTCGACGACGTCGAGCGCGCACTGTCGCGCTTCCGGCCCGGCAGCGAGCTGTGCGCGGTCAACCGCGACCCGCGCGCGGTCGTGCCCGTGTCGCCGCTGCTGGGCGAGCTGGCGCGCGCCGCCGAGTGGGCGCGCTCGCGCAGCGGCGGCCTGGTCGATGCGACGCTGGTCGGCGAGCTGGAGGCCGCCGGCTACGCGACCTCGCGCGCCGGCGTCGCGCCGGCGCCGCTCGACGAGGCCCTGCGCGCCGCGCCGCCCCGGAGGCCGGCGCGCTGCCGCAAGCCGGCGGCCCGCGCGCTGCGGGTCGACGCGTCCGGGCGGCTGCATCGCGCGCCCGGCGTGCGCCTGGACTCCGGCGGCCTGGGCAAGGGGCTCGCCGCCGACCTCGCCGCCTCGCTGCTGCCGCCCGACGTGCGCTTCGCGATCGACTGTGGCGGCGACCTCGCGGTCGGCGGGCCGGGCGGCCCGTGGCAGGTCGCCGTGGCCAGCGCCCGGACGGGCGCCGAGGCGGCGCGCCTGCAGGTTCGCGCGGGCGGCGTGGCGACGTCGGGGATCCACGCGCGCCTCTGGCGCTGCGCCGACGGCGGCTTCGCCCACCACGTCCTCGATCCGGCGACCGGGCGGCCGGCGTGGACCGGGGTCGTCGCGGTCACCGCGGTCGGGGCGAGCGCGCTCGAGGCCGAGGTGCTCGCCAAGAGCGCGCTGCTGTCGGGGCCCGAGCGCGCGCGCGCGGTGCTCTTCCGGCGCGGCGGCGTGCTCCAGCACGACGACGGGCGCGTCGAGGTCCTCGGCGGCATGCCGTTCGTGCGGCTGCGGGCGGCGGCGTGACGACCCGCGACCCCCTCGACCACGGCTGGTGGCTCGCGAGCCGGTCGGCCGGGATCGTCGCCTACCTGCTGCTCAGCTGCGCGGTGCTGCTGGGGCTGGCGATGGCCCTGCGGCTCGCGCCGGCCCAGCTGCGGGGCGTGGTGCGCCAGGCACACGAGCGCGTCGCCCTCCTTGCGCTCGGCGCGATCGGCGCCCACGCCCTGCTCCTGCTCGGCGACGGCTTCCTGCGGCCCGGGCTCAGCGGCATCCTCGTCCCGTTCACGATGCGCCATCGCCTGCTGTGGACGGGCCTCGGCATCCTCGCCGCGTACCTGACCGCCGGCCTCGCCCTGACCTTCTACGCGCGCCGGCGGCTCGGGCCGGCGCGCTGGCGCACCGCCCACCGGCTCATCCCCGCGGCATGGCTGCTCGCCGCCGTGCACGCGCTCGGCGCGGGGAGCGACACCGGGAGCCTCTGGCTCCAGGCGCCGCTCGCGCTGACGCTCGCGGCCGGTCTGACGCTGCTCGGCTTCCGGCTGCTGGGCACCGCGACGGGCGCTGGGGCGGCCGCCGTCGCGACGGCGCCGCCCGTTGCGACGCCGCCGTCTCCGCCGCCGCCGCGTCCCGAGCGGCTGTGGGCGACGGATCGCTAGGCGCTCAGCGCAGCGCCAGCGAGGCGATCTTGTTGGCGCTGAGCTCCGTGTACCAGGGGGTGCCGTTCGCGACCGTGATCCCGAAGGGCTCGCTGCCCCTGACGCTCTTGCCCTGCGTGAGCGTGCCGTCGGGTGTCATGCGGGCGATGTTGCCGGCGACCGACTGGGTGAACCAGACCGATCCGCTCGGGCCCGCGGCGATCCCCTCGGGGCCGGAGCCGGCCGGCAGCGGGAACATCGTGACGTTGTTGGTCGCCGGGTCGAGGCGCCCGACGGCGTTGTCGAAGCGCTCGGTGAACCAGATGGCGTCGTCGCTCGCGACGGTGATCTGCCGCGGGCTGCCCTGGACGGGCGTCTCGCTGACCAGGCCGGTCTGCGGATCGAGCCTGCCGATCTGACCAGGGAAGTCGGCCTCGGTGAACCAGACGCCCCCGTTCGTGTCGACGACGACGTCGAACGTGTTGGCGCCCGGCGTCGGCACGGCGAACTCCGTGATGTCCCCGGTGACGACGTTGTAGCGCCAGAGGCTGTGCGTGTTGAAGGCCGTCATCCAGATGTCATCGCCGTGACTCGCGAGCCCGTTGCCGTTGGCCAGCGAGTTGGGCATCTGGACGTCCGGCAGCACCTGGCCGGCGGTCGTGATGCGCCCCAGCGCCGGGTCGGACTTCGTGAAGTAGAGGATCCCGTCCGCTCCCTGGACGATGTCGTTGGGGAAGCAGAACTGGCAGACGAGGAACTCGGTGACCGCCCCGGACGGCGTGATCCGGCCGATGTGGTGGTTCTCGCTCTGCGGCGGGTTGACGTGGCTCTCCGTGAACCAGAGGTTGCCGTCGGAGGCCGGCGTGATCGCCTTGGGGTTGCCGTTGGCCGTCGGGACGCGGAACTGCTTGAGGTTGCCGATCGGCGCCGCGTGCGCGACGGGGACGAACAGCAGGGCGAGTCCCGCCATCAGGACCGCGAGTCGAAGCCAGCCGAGCGTTCTCATGGCGGGCAGGATCCGCCCGCCGGGCGGGCGCCGAAAGGTGAGTTCGCGCACCGTTCGCTGCGCGAGCGGGCAGCGTCAGCGCACCCTGACCGCGCGCCGGCAGCGGCGTCTCGTCGGGCGCCGGCAGCGCGCCGGTCGCCACCGCAGCGACCGCGAGCGTCACCGCGCCCTTGGCGGCGACCGACGTGGCCATCTCGCCCACCCCGCTCGCGCCGAGCAGGCCCTGGAGCGCGCCACCGGCGCCCAGCCCGCGCTCGTAGCGGCGGTAAAGCGCGGCGAACGCGCCCTCGTTGCCGCGCGCGGCGAGCGCCGCCAGGCGCTCGTCCGACAGCAGACGATGGGGCGCCGAGATCACGCGAGGACCTTCGGCACGCGGGTTGTGAGCCGCCTAAGAGGTCTCTCTGAGCAACCTCCCAGCCGCGTCACAGGGCGGTCTTAGGCCGGGGCGCGAGCCTGCGCAGGCATGAGCCCGAAACGCCCCCTCGCCAAGCTCGCGCTCGCCGCCGCCGTGCTGCTCGCCCTCCCCGCCGCCCCCGCCGCCGCCGCGACGATCGAGTCCACGAGCTCGAACTGGGCGGGCTACGCCGTCGCCCGCAAGGGGACCCGCTTCCGGCGCGTCAGCGGCACCTGGGTCCAGCCCGCCGTCACCTGCACGGGCGACCGCGCCTACTCGGCCTACTGGGTCGGCCTCGGCGGCTACCGGACGACCTCCCAGGCGCTCGAGCAGATCGGCACCGCCGCCGACTGCGACTCGACCGGCACCGCCCACTACACCGCCTGGTACGAGCTCGTCCCGGCCGCCGCCGTGACGGTCAAGCTCAACGTTCGCGCGGGCGACACGATCGCCGCGAGCGTCGCGGTGAGCGCCCACCGGGTCCGCCTGCACCTGGTCGACCGGACGACCGGCGCCGCGGTGACCAGGACGCTGCGCGCCGTCACCGTCGACACGACGTCCGCCGAGTGGATGGCCGAGGCGCCGTCGCTGTGCGACGAGCGCGGCTTCTGCGCGACCCAGCCGCTGGCCGACTTCGGCACCGCGAGCTTCACGGCGGCGCGCGCGACGACGACCGGCGGTCACGCCGGCGCGATCCGCGATCCCGCGTGGTCCGCGGTGGCGATCTCGCTGGAAGACCTGCCCGACGGCGACCCGCGCTTTGCCGGCGACATGACGAGCGCGGGCGGCGCGACGCCGGGCGCGCTGTCGAGCACCGGCGACGCGTTCTCGATCAGCTTCGCGGGGTCGTCGCCAGCTCCCGGGCAAGTCGCGTGATGATCGGCTGCAGCTCGGGCTCGTCGCCCGCCGGCCAGTCGGCGAGCAGCCGGCGCAGGCACACGCAGTGGGCCTCGTGCAGGCGGTCCGCCGTCAAGCGGCCGGGGTCGGTCAGCGCGAGCCCGGCGCCGTTGCGCTCGATCACGAGCCCGCGGCCGAGCAGCTGCCCGCGGGCGGCGACGAGCGTCTCGCGGTGCGGCACCTCACCGCCGTCCTCGACGCGCCGCAGCAGCCACGCCTCGGCCGGCGAGAGATCGAGGCCCGCCTCGGCGACCATCCGCTCGATGTAGCGGCGCGTGCGCTCGCGCCCGACGAGGCGGCTCAGCGTGCGGGTGAGCTCGCGAGCCGAGTCGCTGTCCTGCGGCGGCGCGAAGGCCTCGGCGACGCCGGCGGTCTCCACCGTCTGGCGCAGCGGGCGCTCCTCGAGCAGCCAGGTGAGCACGAACGCGACCGCCATCACCACCGCGGCGACGACGAACACCAGGTGCAGCGAGTCCATGAACGCGGTCACGTAGCGCTCGTGCACACGCGCGGGCAGGCGCTCCAGCGCGGCGGGGTTGACCTGGGCGCCGCCGAGCGCCGGCCCGCCCGCCCCCAGCCGCGCCGTCAGGTGGTTGGCGAAGACCGCGCCGAGGACGGCGGTGCCGAGCGAGCCGCCGATCGAGCGAAACAGCGTCGCCCCCGACGTGGCCACGCCGAGCTGCTCGTACGGGACCGCGTTCTGCACGGCGAGCACGAGCACCTGCATGACCATGCCCAGCCCGAGTCCGAGCACGAGCATGCGCAGCGCCGCGTCGGGCGTCGACGTGGACGCGTGCAGACCCGCGAGCAGCACCAGCCCGGTGGTGGCGATCGCCGTGCCCGCGATCGGGAAGGGCTTGTAGCGCCCGCTGCGCGAGATGACCTGGCCCGAGGCGATCGACGACGCCAGCAGCCCGCCCATGAGCGGGAACAGCTGCAATCCCGACGACGTGGGGCTCTGCTCGCGCACGACCTGCTGGAAGAGCGGCAGGTAGGTCAGCGCGCCGAACAGCGCGAAGCCGACGACGAGCCCGATCGCGCTGGTGACGACGAAGACGCGGTTGCGCGCCAGCGCCGGCGGGAGGACGGGCTCGGCCGCGCGGCGCTCGGCGACGGCGAACCCGACTATCCCGACCACGGCCAGCGCGCCGAGGAAGACGATGAACGGCGACCCCCACGCATAGCTCGTCCCTCCGAGCGTGGTCAGCAGGACGAGCGCGCTCAGCGCGATGGCGAGCAGCGCCGTGCCGGCGTAGTCGATCGCGTGGCGGACGCGCTCTGTCGCGCTCGGCAGCGCGAACGCCAGGGCGACGAAGGCGGCGGCGCCGAGCGGGAGGTTGACGTAGAAGATCCAGCGCCAGGTCGCGTGGCTGGTGAAGAAGCCGCCGATGAGCGGCCCGGCGACGCTCGCCACGCCGAACACCGCGCCGAAGGCGCCCAGGAAGCGGCCGCGCTCGCGCGGCGAGACGACGTCGCCGATCGCCGCCTGGGCGCTGACCATCAGGCCGCCGCCACCGAGGCCCTGCACGGCGCGGAAGGCGATCAGCTCCGTCATGTCCTGCGCCGCGCCGCACAGTGCCGAGCCGAGCAGGAACAGCCCGAGCGCCACCTGCAGGACGCGCTTGCGTCCGTACAGATCCCCGAGCTTGCCGTACAGCGGGGTGACGATCGTGACGGCCAGCAGGTAGGCCGTGACCACCCACGACAGG
Organism: Actinomycetota bacterium; assembly: GCA_005888335.1. The sequence goes on along the minus strand of VAWY01000158.1, from coordinate 12,819 downwards.
TGCTCGAGGCCGCCGAGCTCGCCGACGATCGTCGGCAGCGCGGTCGACACGATCGTCTGGTCGAGCGCCGCGAGCAGCATCACCAGCATCAGCGAGGCGATCACCACGCGCACGCGGGTGCGCTGCGTGAGCGCCGCGGGGAAGTCGGCGGCGGCGGCGGAGGCGGCGCTCACCTCCACCAAGCTACTGCTACGTCAGCAGCTGGAAATCCATCGTGACCTCGGTGCCCTGCTGCGGGGCGCTCTCGATCACGAGCTTCTGGGCGACCTGCGCCATGAGCGGCAGCCCGAGCCCCATGCCGGGGCTGTCGGTGCGCGGCTGCATGCCGCGGCCGTCGTCGGCGACCACGACGCGCAGCCGGTGCGCGTCGATCAGCCAGGAGGTGATCACGATCGATCCGGGCTCGTCGTGGTCGACGTAGGCGTGGACGACCGCGTTGGTGGCCGCCTCGGAGACGGCGAGCCCGACCGCGTCGCGCGTGCGTTCCGACGCGCCCGCGGTGTCGGCGTAGCGTAAGAGCGCGTGCCGGATCGCCGAGACCGCGTCCGGTTCCGCGTTCCAGGTCCCGGTCCAGCGAGGGGCGAGGGGGTGAACGGCGCTGCGCATGGTCTTTTAGACGCCGCGGGCGCGCAAACGTTATCGCCGGCGATATCGGCTCGCGACATACATCACGCGTGGCGCAGGGCGCTCAAGGCGTGCGGCGCCGCGCCCGATGCTTGCTCCATCGCACGCTTCGCGCTCCTCACCGTGCTCTGCCTGGCCGCCGTCCTGGGCTGCGCGGCGCCGTCGGCCGACGCGCGCAAGCCGCGGCACCGCCACGGGTGTGCGCACCACCATCACCACCGCACCTGCTCCGCGCATCGGCGCGTGCGGCGCAAGCGCAAGCAGGCGACGAGGCCCGCCCCCGCGCCCCGGCCGGCCGTTCCGCCGGCGGCGGCCGCTGCGCCTGGCTCGCCGCCCGAGCCGCTCGCGCCAGCCGGCCCGCTCGCCGACGCACGCCTCTACATCGACCCCGACTCCAACGCGCGCCGCCAGGCCGACGCCTGGCGCGCGACGCGGCCCGCGGACGCCGCGGCGATGGACAAGCTCGCCGGCCGGCCGGTCGCCGACTGGTTCGGCGACTGGAACGGCGACGTCCGCGCGGCCGTCGCCGCCCGCACCGCCCGGATCGCGGCGGCGGGCGCGACGGCCGTCTACGTGGCATACAACATCCCGGCGCGCGACTGCGGCGGGTACTCGGCCGGCGGCAGCGGCGCGGCCGACGCCTACCGGCGGTGGATCGACGCCTTCGCCGCCGGACTGGGCGATGCGCGGGCGGCGGTGATCCTCGAGCCCGACGCTCTGGCCGGCCTGGACTGCCTGCCCGCGGCCGAGCAGGCCACGCGCATGGAGCTGCTCGCCTACGCCGTGCGCGCGCTCGCCGCCGACCGGTCCGCCGCCGTCTACCTGGACGCCGGCAACGCCGCCTGGCAGCCGGCCGGCGTCATGGCGGCGCGGCTGCGCTCGGCCGGCATCGGCGCCGCCCGCGGCTTCGCGCTCAACGTCTCGAACTTCCGCTCGACCGCGGACTCGGAGGCCTACGGGCTCGCCGTCTCGGCGGCGCTCGGCGGCGGCGTGCCCTTCGTCATCGACACGAGCCGCAACGGCGCCGGGCCGGCCCCGGGCGACGTCTGGTGCAACCCGCCGGGCCGTGGCCTCGGCACGCCGCCGACCACCGACACGGGGCGACCGCTGGTCGACGCGTACCTGTGGGTCAAGGCTCCGGGCGAGTCCGACGGCGCCTGCAACGGCGGGCCGCCGGCCGGGACGTGGTGGCCGGAGTACGCGCTCGGGCTGGCGCAGCGCGCCGGCTGGTAGCTGGCAACCAAAACCCTGGATCCACCGATTCTCGCGGCTCGCATCCACGATCTATCGATGGATCCGGGCTAAACGCGCGGCAGGCGCGTCAGCCACCCCCGGGCGCTCGTGACCCAGGCGGCCGACGGCGTCAGCGCGATCGAGGACGCCCCCCGCGGCACGCCGACCTCGTCGACAGGCCGGCCGCTACGCGCGTCGACGCGCGTCACGATGTTCCGCCCCTGTGAGACGACCCAGACCTGGCGGTCGTCGGCGGCGACCGAGACCGGCCGGCCGGCGACGGGGATCGGGGCGCCGACGCGCTGCCCCGTGCGCCGGTCCAGGCGCACGAGCGCGCTGCGGCCGGCGTCGACCACCCAGACCGCGCCGCCCGCCACCGCCAGCGCCACCGGGCGGCGACCGACGCGGACGGGCGGGGCCAGCGGCCGGCCCGACCGCGCGTCGCGGCGCTGCACGGTGCCGGCCGTCGCGTCGGCCACCCACAGCGTGCGCCGTGCGACCTGGACGTCGGCGGCGGGGTTGGGGAGGGCGACGGTGCGGGCGACGAGGCCGGCGACGTGCACGAGCGCGTCCGCGTGCGCGAGCGCGATCCAGGCGACGCCGCGCTCGGCTGTGAGGGCGCCCGCCGTGCCGGGCAAGGTGACGCGCCGTCCGGCAGGGCTCTGACCCCCGGGGCGGGCTTCGAGGATCGTGAGCCGGCGTGCGCCGGCGACGTAGAGTCGCCCGCCGGAGTCCTGCGCATGGGTGACCGGGCCGCCGACGTCGATGACCCGGCGCGACGCGGTGGACGGCGCGTCGGGGAGGCTGGTCACCGTGCCGCTCGGCCCACCGGCCACGACGATCCGCCCCGCGTCCGCGCTCACGGCCGCCGCCGCACTCCCGAGCGCAAAGGTCTGCACCCCGGCACCCCGGTCGTGCAGGCCGGCGTAGAGCGCGGCCGGGGCGGCGAGCAGCATGGCGGCGCACAGCACGCTGACGGCCCGGTCGGGCCGGCGCCGGCGGCGCCGCCCGGCCGGCGCGGGTTCCCGGGCGCTGCGGTCGGCCTCGACCTCGACGCGGGTGTTTGAGGCGGGCACCGGCACGGCCGGCGAGCCGACCGCCGCGGCGATCTCCTCGGCGAACGCGGCGGCGGACGCCTGGCGCTCGCCCGGGTCCTTCGCCATGGCTCGCCGCAGCGCCCCGTCGATCTCCGCGGGCACGTCGGGCCTGCGCTCGCGCACCGGCGCGTACTCGGCGGAGAGATGGGCGTAGAGCTTGGCCGCGTGGCCGTCGCGGGGGAACGGCGCCTCGCCGCAGAGCACGAACCAGCCGAGGCAGCCGAGGCTGTAGAGGTCGGCGCGCCGGTCGACCGCGCGCCCCTCGATCTGCTCGGGGGCGACGTAGTCGAGTGTGCCGAGCAGCTGCCCGGTGGCCGTCAGCCCGGTCACGTCGGTGGCGCGGCGCGTCAGGCCGAAGTCGGTCAGGTAGGCGTGGTCGCGCGCGTCGACGATGACGTTCGTCGGCGTGACGTCGCGGTGGACCAGGCCGGCGTCGTGTGCGGCCTGTAGCGCCCCGGCGACCTGGACGAGCAGCCGCGCCGCCCGGCCGGCATCCAGGCCGCCCTCGCGCTCGACGAGCCCGGCCAGCGTGGTGCCGTCGACCCAGCGCGTCGCGATGTAGACCGTGTCGTCGTGCTCGCCGGCCTCGTAGAGCGCGACCACGTTCGGGTGGTCGACGGCCGCCGCGGCCGTCGCCTCGCGGTTCAGGCGCTCGCGCACCAGCGGCTGGCGCGCGAGGTGGGGCGCGATGATCTTCAACGCGACGCGCCGGCCGAGCCTGAGGTCGCGGGCGCGGTAGACCACGCCCATCCCGCCGCTGCCGGCGACCGCCTCGAGCTCGTAGTGCGCGAACACGCTTCCCGGTCGGAGCACGTCTGATGTAACCCCCCGCGAGGGTCGTCGTTGCGCGATGGCCGACAACCTTGGACCGGCGGTCCAGAATCGAGGTGGACATTCGTCACAGATCAGGATCTTTAGGTGTTCTTGGCGCTGAAGTGGGTACATCCGGCGCTCGCGACGGCCCGCTCCGCCCTGGGTCGCGCCATCCCTCATGCCGGTACTCGACCCGACACCCGTGCGGCGCGGCCGCGCCGTGCCCGCCCGCCCGAGCTCGCGCCGCACGGCCGCCGGGCCGCTGCCGGTCCGCGGCCGCTCCCCGGTGCGCGGAGGCGCGGATCTCGGGCGCGGGCCCGCCCTGGCCATGGTCGCTGCGCTCGTGGTGGCCGCGACCGCCATCCGCCTGGCCATCCCCCGCGGCCTGTGGCTCGACGAGGCGATCAGCGTCCATCAGGCCCGCCTGCCGATCGCCGACCTGATCCAGAGCCTCGCGCAGAGCGATCGCCACCCGCCGCTGCACCACCTGGTGCTGTGGGCGACGGTGCGCCTGCTCGGCGACGGGGACCTCGCCGTGCGGGCGCCGTCGCTCATCGCGGGCGTCCTCGTCGTTCCGGGGCTCTACGCGCTCGCCTCCGAGCTCTACGACCGGCGCACCGGCGTCGTCGCGGCGCTGTTCGGCACGGTCGCGCCGCTGCTCGTCTGGTACGCGCAGGAGGCGCGGATGTACGCGTTCGTGACGCTGTTCGCGGTGCTCGCCGTGCTCGGCTGCGCCCGCGTGCTGCGCCGCGGCGGCGCGGGCGACTGGGCGCTCTACACCCTCGCCGCGGCGCTGCTGCTGTGGACGCACTGGTTCGCCGCGCTGCTCGTGCTGTGCACGCAGGCCGCGTTCGCGGTCGGCTACGTGCGCAGCCGCCGCCCCGGGGTCGCGGCGTGGGGGGTGAGCGGCGTCGTGCTGGCGTGGCAGCTCGTCCCGCTCGGCGTGCTCGCTGCGAGCCAGGTGCACGCGACGGGCACGGGCGGCGGCTACGCGGGCGCCGCCGACATCGCCGGCGGCGAGTCGTTCTACACCGTCACCGCCAACCTCTCGTGGCTGCTCGGCGGGTTCCATCCCGACCGCGTGACCGAGCTGCTGTCCGCCGTGTGGCCGCTCGGCATGCTCGCCTCGTTGCTGGCGCTCGGGCGGCGGATGCGGCGGCCGACCGCGCTGCTGCTCGGCTGCGCGCTCGGCCCGACTGCCGCGCTGCTCGCGCTCGGCGCCGTCCGGCCGGGCCTGTTCGACGTGCGCTACTTCATCGCCGCTGCGCCGCTCGCGGTCGTGCTCATGGCGCGCCTTGCCGTGGCCTGGGCGCCGGGCCGCGGACGGCGCGCACTGCTCATCGGCGGAGTCTTCGCCGTCCTGGCCGTCGCGCTGGCCGACCAGCAGCTCGCCCCGGCCAACCCGCGCCGCTACGACTACCGCGAGGCGCTCGCGCGCGTCGGCCGCGAGATGCGCCCGGGCGACGTCGTGCTCTACGAGCCTCCCGAGCTGCGCTACGTGCTCGAGCATTACGCGCCGGCGCTGGCGGCCCGCCCGCTCGACGGTGCGCTGCCGACGCGGCGCGAGGCCCGCCGCGTGATCGTCCTCGGCTCGTTCCTCGACCAGGCGCGCTACCGGCGCGTCGTCGACCGGCAGGTCGGCGCGCTGCGCTACGCCCGCCGCGCGCAGGGCCGCGAGCGACTGCCCGGCGTCTCGCTGTGGAGGTTCCGGTGACCCGGCGGCCGTGGGACGTCCGCCTGCGCCGGCCGCACTGGAGCCCGCTCCCGTCCGGCATGCCGGTCCGCACGCGCGTGCGCCTGCTCGCCGCGCTCGGCCTGCCGCTCGTCGCCTGGTACTTCTCGTGGCTGTTCGCGCCCGGGCGCGTGGGGCAGCCCGAGCTCTACGCGCTGCTCGTCGTCGCCGAGGTGCTCAACGTCGTGCAGGCCGTCGGCTTCTGGTGGACGTGCGCGTACGAGCGCGTCCGCCTTCCCCGCGCGCCCGCGGCGCCCGTCGCCGTCGACGTCCTGATCCCGCGCTACGACGAGCCGGCCGAGGTCGTCGAGCTCACCGTCGCCGCGGCCGCGGCGCTGCGCGGCCACGACGTCCGCGTGTGGCTGCTCGACGACGGCGACGACGACGAGATGCGCTATCTCGCCGCCCGGCACGGGGTCGGCTACCTGCGCCGCGACGAGCATGTGCACGCCAAGGCGGGCAACGTCAACCACGCGCTTTCGCGCACCGACGCGCCGTTCGTGGCCATCGTCGACTGCGACCACGTCGTCGAGCCCGATTTCCTCGAGGCGACGCTCGGCCACTTCGACGACGACGAGCGCCTGGCCTTCGTCCAGACGCCCCAGTACTACGCCAACGGCGACCAGCCCGGCGTGCCGGGCGCGGCCTGGGCGCAGCAGACGCTGTTCTTCGGGGCGATCGCCCGCGGCAAGGACGGCCTCGGGGCGACCTTCTGCTGCGGCACCAACGTCGTCTTCCGCCGCGCCGCGCTCGATGCGGTCGGCGGCTTCCCGACCAACTCGGTCACCGAGGACTTCGAGCTCTCGCTGACGCTGCACGAGCGCGGCTGGCGCACCGCGTACCTGCCGATGGTGCTCGCACGCGGGCTGGGGCCGGAGGACATGGCGAGCTACATCACCCAGCAGTTGCGGTGGGCGCGAGGGTGCCTGTCCGCGCTGCCGCGGATCCTGACCGCCCGGCTGCCCGCGCGGCTGCGCGCCCAGTACCTCCTGTCGGGGCTGTACTGGCTGTCCGGCTGGACGGTCCTCGTCTACATGGCGTTCCCGCTCGTGCGGATCCTCTTCGGCGTGCAGCCGCTCGCGCACCTGACGGCCCCGGAGTTCCTGCTGCACTTCGCGCCCTACTTCGCCGTCGCGCTGTCCACCGCGGCGCTCGCGGGCACGGGCGCCTACACGTTCGCCGCGCTGGCCCTGGCCGCCAGCACCTTCTGGCTGCACATCGTGGCCTCGATGCTCACGGCCGCGGGGCGGAAGGGCTCCTTCAAGGTCACGCCGAAGCAGGGGGCGGCCGGCCGCCAGCCGCGCGCCGTGGCGGTTCCGCTCGCCGCCGTCGCCGTCCTGCTCGGCGTCTCGGTCTACGGGCTCGCGCGCTCGCGCGACGCGGCGACGTTCAACAACGCGGCGTTCGCCGTGTTCCACGTCAGCGTCCTGCTGACCGGCGCGTGGCCGGCGCTGCGCCCGCCGCGCGGGCGGCGCGCGGGGACGGCCCGACTGGCGCGGGAGGTCGCATGAATGCGGACGACGGCATCCGTGCCGATGTGGGCGGCATGAGGCGCGCGGCGATCTCGCTCGCCGCCGTGGCCGTGCTCGGCGGCGCCGGATGCGCCGGCGGCCGCGGGCAGGTCGCGTCGCCCGCCGCGGGGGCGTCGGCGATCGGCGCGGGCCGAGCGTTCCTGGAGCGGTACACCGCCCCCGACGGGCGGGTGCGGCGCCTCGACCAAGGCGACGACACCGTCAGCGAGGGCCAGGCGTACGGGCTGCTGGTGGCCGCCGCGCTCGACGACACCGGGCGCTTCGACGCGATCTGGGGCTGGACGCGCCGCCACCTGCGCCGCTCCGACGGGCTGCTCGCCTCGCACTGGCAGCGCGGCCGCGTCGTCGACCCGCAGGCCGCGACCGACGCCGACCTCGACGCCGCCCGGGCGCTGCTCGTCGCCGGCTGCCGGCGGGCGCGGCCCGACCTGCGCCGCGCCGGCGTCGCGCTCGGGCGCGCGATCCTGCGCCGCGAGACCGCGCGCCGCGGCGGCCGCCTCGTGCTCGCCGCCGGGCCGTGGGCGACCGGGCAGCCGGTGACCGTGAACCCGAGCTACCTGGCGCCCGCCACGCTCGAGGCGCTCGGCGAGATGAGCGGCGACGGCGCCTTCGAACGCGCCGCCGCCGACGGCCGCGCGCTCGTCGCCGCCGTGGCCCGGCCTCTGCCGCCCGACTGGGCGACCGTCGACGCGGGCGGGCTCGTCCGCCCGTCCGGGCCGCCCGGCGTCGACGCTCCCGCGCAGTACTCGTTCGACGCGCCGCGGGCGCTCGTGCGGCTCGCCGAGGACCGGCGGCAGGCGGGACGCCGCCTGGCCGCGCGCGCCTGGCCGGTCTTCCGCGGCCGGGCGCCCGGCCGGCTGGTCGTCGAGCGGGGACTCGACGGTGCGCCGGCCGGGTCGTCCCAGCACCCCGTCGCGCTCGTGGCCGCCGCCGCGGCGGCCGCCGCCGCCGGCGACACGGCGGCCATGCGCCGCCTGCTCGACGCCGCTCAGGCGCTCGATCGCCGCCATCCGACCTACTACGGCGCCGCATGGGTCGCCCTCGGCCGCCTGATGCTCACGACCGACCGGCTGCGGCCATGCGCGCGTTGATCACCGACACCAAGCCAACCCCCGAGGAGGCCGATCCCGTGACCCAGAAGGTGCACACCCGGACGCTTCCGCTGGCGGCGCTGATCGCCGTCGGCGCCGTCGCCGCCCTGCTCTTCACGCATCGCGACGCCGGCGCCGGCCCCGGGCCGTCCATCGTCGAGCATCCGCTCATCCGGCCCGCCGCCGCGCACGCCGAGCGCGCGCGCCGCGCCGTCAAGGAGCGGCATCGGCCCGCCCGTGCCCCGGTCGCCGCGGTCGCCGCCAGGACCACGGGCGACGCCCCGGCCGCGCCGCGCGTGACCGTCGCGAAGCCTCGGGTCGCCGCGCCGCCCCGCCGCGGCTCGGTGCCGCGCCACCGCGCCCGCCCGCTGCTGCGCGCGGAGGTTCACGTGGGACCGATCGCCGCGACGGGCGTCCCGAAGGCGCGACCCCGCCCGCAGCGGAGGCCTCGTCCGGCCGCGCCCGCGCCCGCCCCGCAGCAGCCCGAGACGGCCCCGGCGCAGCAGCCCCAGCCCGCCGAGCAGTCGCCGCCGACCTCCGGGAACGGGCACGGTCATGACAAGCACGGCGGCGACGGCGGCGGCCGGGGGGACGGCGGCGGTCAGAACGGCGGAGGCTGACGGCGGTCACCCGACGGGCTGGCGCCGGCGGCCGTCGTGCCGGTCGCCGGCGGCCTTACGCTCGCGCACGCGCTCGCGCTCGGCGTACTCGGCCTCGGACTCGTCGGGGACGAGCCGGAAGCCGAGGTTGAACAGCGACTCGATCGTCGCGGGAGAGATGCGATAGAGGACCGCGCCGATGCGGCCGATGGGGGTCGAGACGTAGCGCGACCGGTACACGAGCGCCTCGAGCACGAGCTGGCTGGCCTCGCGCGGCGTGAGCATCGGCACGTGCTGGTAGACCGACGTCGGCGCGATCATCGGCGTGCGGACGAGCGGCATGTAGACGGTCGTCCAGCTGACCCCGTCGTGGACGGTCTCCGGCGCGGCCGACGCGCTGAAGGCGTCGAGCGCGGCCTTGGAGGCCAGGTAGGCGGAGAAGCGCGGCTCCGGGCCGATCTCGACCCCGAGCGTCGAGATGTTGACGATGTGGCCGTCGCCGCGGTCGCGCATGCCCGGCAGGAAGCCGAGGATCAGGCGCAGCGCGCCGAAGTAGTTGAGGGCCATCGTGCGCTCGAAGTCGTGGTCGCGGTCGTACGAGCGCGCCAGTGGGCGGCGGATCGAGTGGCCCGCATTGTTGATGAGGACGTCGATGCCGCCGTGGCGGTCGAGGACCGTCCGGGCCACCGCGTCGGCCTCGTCGGCGTCGGCGAGGTTCGCGGCGACGATGTCGGCCCACCCGCCGAGCGCGCGGATCTGGCTGGCCACCTCGATGAGGCGGTCCTCGCCGCGCGCCACGAGGATCACCCGGCCCTGCGCGCGGGCGATCGCGTACGCGGTCTCCAGGCCGATCCCGCTCGTGGCCCCGGTGAGCAGGGCGCGCTTGGCCCCGATCGCCCGGCCGAGCCGCTCGCGCGAGACCTCCGGGCGCAGCAGCGGGAGCCGGCCGCCGATCGGCGCCGTCAGCGCAGCCCGCGGGATCCGGCGCGTCACGTCCTCGAGCAGCCGCCACGCGCGCCGGCGGGCATCGTTGGGGACACGCTCCAGTGCGCTCGAGGTGGAGCGGAACATCGCGTCGCGTGTACCCGCGATCATGGGTCTCCTCCCCCGGCGATGCCGGCCACGTTAGCGCTGAGCGCGCTGCGTCCGTGCGCCAACCGCGGCGCGCCGGCGAGATCCCGCTCGCTTGCGCGAACATCTGGTTCGCGGGCGAACGAAGTTCGCGCAAGGTCAACACCGTCGAAGGAGGTCGTTACCCGGCTACCGTCGTACGGGTGCAGCTCGCTCCCTCGCGGCCCAACGTCGAGCTCCGGGTCGCGGCCTCCGGCGAGCCGGTCGTCGTCTTCGCCTTCCCGTACGACGCCGCGCTCGTCGACGCGATGCGCGCCATCCCCGGCCGGCGCTTCGACTGGGACGCGCGCGAGTGGAGCGTGCCGCGCCACGACGCGACGGCCGCCTACGTCGCCGACGTCCTCGCCCGCTGGCCGGCGCTCACCGTCGACGAGGAGGTCCACGCCTGGCTGGAGGCGTGCGAGCTGCGCTGGCTGGGCCGCGCGACGACGCGCAAGCGCGAGGGCGGCGGGCAGTTCGTCGTGCGGACCGTCGCCGGGGAGCTGCCCTCGGCGATCGCGGCGTGCGCGAGCGAGCTCGGCGACCGCGAGGCGGTGCTGCCGTTCAGCGCGGCCGCGGCCGAGGCGCTGCTCGACGAGCGCGGCGCCCGGCTGGACGGTCGCGCCGCGGGCTGCGCGACGCGGCTGCAGGTCGGCATCGAGCCGCCGGGCGCGGTGCTGTTCGTCGAGCACACGGTCGCCGAGCCGCGCTTCGGGCTGGACGTCCTCTGGGATCCCGACGCCGCGCGGGCGTTCGTCGCCCTCCCCGGCGCCGAGGCGCGCAGCCGCTCCGTGCCGATCGACCCGTGGCTGCTGGAGCCGCTCGAGGCCTTCCTGCGCGCGCACGCGGTCGCCGTCGCGTCATCGGCCGAGCCGTTCCTGGCCGCCGTCCGCGCCGAGCACGCCGAGGCGATCGAGGCGGTGCGCCGCTCGCGGTCGCGCTCGGCCGAGCCGCCCGACCCGGCCCCGCGCCTGGCCGGCGGCGAGCTCGCGCCGTTCCAGTGGGCGGGCGTGCGCTACGCGCTCGAGGCGCGCCGCGCGTTCCTCGCCGACGAGCAGGGCCTGGGCAAGACGGTCCAGGCGCTCGCCGCGCTCGAGGCCGACGGCGCGTTCCCGGCGATCGTCGTCTGCCCGGCCAGCCTCAAGCTCAACTGGGAGCGTGAGGCCGCCCGCTGGCTCCCGCACCGTACGCGGGCGATCGTCTCCGGCCGCGGCACCGTGGCGCCGCGCGCCGACGTCGTGATCGTCAACTACGAGATCGTCGCCGACCACCGCCAGGCGCTCGCGTCGCGCGGGCCCCGCGCGCTCGTCCTCGACGAGTCGCACTACTGCAAGAACCCGCGCGCCAGGCGCACGCGGGCGGTGCGGCGGCTGGCGGCGGCGCTGCCCGAGGGCGCGCTGCGGCTCGCGTTGAGCGGCACGCCGGTGACCAACCACGCCGAAGAGATCGTCCCGCAGCTGCGCATCCTCGGCCGGCTCGAGGAGTTCGGCAGCGGCGCCCGCCTGCGCCGCCAGTTCCAGGGCGCCGACAGCGAGGAGCGCCTGCACTGGCACCTGCGCCGGCGCTGCTTCGTGCGCCGGCTCAAGCGCGACGTCCTGCCGCAGCTGCCCGCCAAGCGCCAGGTCGTCGTCCCGATGGCGCTCGACAACGAGGGCGAGTACCGCCTCGCCGAGCGCGACCTCATCGCCTGGCTGCGCGAGCAGCCGATCGACCTGCGCGAGCTCGACGCCAAGATCGCCGCGGCGCTGCGCGCCGAGCGCCTGGCGCAGCTCAACGCGCTCAAGCGGCTGGCCGCTCGCGGCAAGCTCGCCGCCGCGGTCGCGTGGATCCACGACTTCCTCGCGTCCGACGAGCCGCTCGTCGTCTTCTCGCACCACGCGGAGGTCCAGGAGGCGCTGCTCGCCCGGTTCCCCGACGCCGGCCACCTCCTCGGCCGCGACTCGCAGGCCGCGCGCGATGCCACCGTCCGCGCCTTCCAGGACGGCAGCGGCCCGGGTCTGCTCGTCTGCTCGACGCTCGTCGCCGGCCAGGGGATCACCCTCACGCGCGCGTCCAACGTCGCGTTCCTCGAGCTCGAGTGGACGCCGGCGCTGCACGACCAGGCCGAGGACCGCTGCCACCGCATCGGCCAGCGCGACGCCGTCACCGCGTGGTACCTGCTCGCCGCCTCCACGATCGACGAGCGCATCGCGGAGCTCCTGCATCGCAAGCGCGGCGTCGTCGGCGCGGTGACCGACGGCCGCCGGATCGACGCCGACGGCCTCGTCGACGAGGTCGTCCGCGCGCTGCGCGGCGAGCCGGTGCGGCACCTGCGCCCGGTGGCCTGACGGGCGGACGCCGAGCGTCAGACCACGACGAGCCGGTGGCCGTGGCGCTCGACCCGGCTGCCCACGGCCGCGCACCGCTCGGCCAGCAGCCGCTCGACCACGTCGGCCTCGCCGCCCATCGCCGGGCGCGTGTGGCAGTAGTCGAGCGCGAGCGGCAGCGCCTCGACGCGGCGCGGGCCGTCCGCGTCGAGGGTGACGAACCACAGCAGCCCGAGGTCGTTGCGCAGCGTGGGGTGGACGCGGTAGTCGTCGAGGAAGTCGCCGAGGTCGTAGAGGACGGCGCCCGCCGCGCCGTGGAAGACGTGGGCGGAGTGCCCGGCGACGAGCGTGGCGCCGGCGGCGAGCAGCGCGGGCGCCGCGGCGCGAACAGCGGGAACCGGCGCCGCCACCATGTTCGGGCCCCAGTGCACCGCGGCGAGCACGGCGTCGGCGTCGGGCCCCGGCGCGACCGCGTCGCGCAGCCACCCGGGCAGTCGGCCGGAATGGCGCAGCGCCGCGAAGGCCACGCCGGGCGATCCGCGGCGGGCGGCGTAGGCCGCCGGGTGGTCGGTCGCCGCGACCACGCGCAGCCGGACACCCGCCGCCTCGAGCACGACGGGCGCGTGGGCGGCCTCGGGCGAGGCGCCCGCGCCGACCGCCGCGATGCCCGCCGCCGCGAGGT
>VAWY01000306.1 GCA_005888335.1 Actinomycetota bacterium | reverse complement strand
GACGCGAACCTCGCGAAGTTCGACGCGCCGACCGTCGAAGGCGTCGACTACCCAGCGGTCGGTCTCTGCGTCGCGCGCAACGACGCCGACCGCGGCGAGCTGCTGATCCAGACCTACGCCGCGACACCCTCCCGCGCCGGACGGGGCACGAGCATGCGCGTCGTGCAGCTCCCCGACGTCGACAACATCCGCATCACCTGCGACGGCGACGAGTTCACCGCGTGGCGCGCCGCCAGCCCGAACGCCATCGAGCTCGACCTGACGATCGGCGAGCACGCACTGGTCGTGCGCACCGGCTACCACGGTCGCGCGGCCGGAACCTCGCCGGAGCACGCCACATCGACGCCCGCCGTCGTCACCGGAACCGGTGCAGCGATTGCCGACGGCTCGCCGGCTGCGCCGAGCCCCGCGGCGATCGCCGCGGTTTCGAGCTGCCGCTGCTGCTGACGCACTTGTGCTCGTCGTCGAGGTGCCGTGACGGCGCGCTCAGTCGTTCACGCCGCCGCGCGCCGCGACGCTCGCCCGTCTGTTGAGAGCTCGAGAACATCGCGCTCGCGCGCGACGAAGACCCCACCCGGGTCGCCGACGCGCGCCGACCAGACGTCCGCCGCCTCGGCGGCGATCGCGTCGAGGTGCGCGTCGTTGTGGGCGGGGTCGTGGTGGAACAGCGCGACATGCTCGGCCTCGGCCCGGCGCGCGAAGGCGAGCGCGTCGTGCAGCGTCGAGTGCCCCCACCCGCGCTTGCCGACGTACTCCTCCGCCGTGTACTGGGCGTCGTGGATCAGCAGCGACGCGTCCCGCGCCAGCGCCAAACCCGAGATGGACTCGCACGGGTCGCGCTCGAGGTCCTGACCGAGCGCGGGCTCGTGGTCGGGAATGTAGGCAAGCACCGCGCCGCCGTCGGTCACGCGGTATCCGAGCGTCGGGCCGCGGTGGTTGACGAGCGCCGCCTCGATCTCCGCAGAGCCCAGGCGGAAGGAACCGCTCGGCACCGTGCGGAACCGCATCCGCGCGGGCAGCTCGCGAACCTCGATCGGGCACAGCGGCGCCGACAGGTAGCGCGCCAGTCGGCGGCGAATACCCGCGCTCGGATCGGGCGGCCCCCAGACCGTCACGCACGACTCGGGGTCGAAGAGCGGTGCGAAGAACAGCAGGCCCATGATGTGGTCGAGGTGCAGGTGCGTCAGCAGGATGTGGATCTCGTCGCGCACGCCGGCCAGCGCGACCCCCAGGTCGCGGATGCCCGTACCGCCGTCGAGCACGAGCCGGCTGCCGTCGCGGAGCCGCACGGCGACGCACGATGTGTTGCCGCCGTAGCCGAGCGCGGAGTGGTCGGCGACGGGAATGGACCCGCGCACACCCCAGAACGAGACGCGCACTACGCCTCCTCCGAGGGGCAGAAGATCACAAGGGCGGCGCGGACGCCGGCGGAACCAGGCAGCGGCAGCGCGCTGGTCTCGACCATCGTCGGCGGGTTGTCGATGCCCTGTAGTAGCCCGTGACCTTCGAGCTGAAGTGGATCCGGCGATACGGCGGCTTGGTCACCAGGCGACCGTGACGATCTAAGTACAAGAAAGTCAACCTAGCATGCTACGGTCGAGACGTGAACGACACGATGCAGGCCATCAGCCAGGACGAGCTCGGCGGACCGGAGGTCCTCAAGGTCGTCACCTTCCCCACCCCCGAGCCCGGCATCGGCGAGATCACCGTCCGTGTGCACGCGGCGGGCGTGAACGCGGTCGACGCGATGAACCGCGATAGCGGCCTGTTCATCGGCCAGGCGCCGTTCGTGCTCGGCTGGGACGTCTCCGGCACGGTGGAAGCCGTCGGCCCGGGAGTGACCCTCTACACGCCCGGCGACGAGGTGTTCGGCATGCTGCCCTTCCCGCACGGCCACGGCGCTCACGCCCAGTACGCCGTCGGCCCGACCCGAGTCTTCGTCCCAAAGCCGGACCGCCTCGACCACGTCCAGGCCGCCGCCATATCCATGGTCGGCCTCACCGCCTGGCAGGCCCTGGTGGACACCGCCCACGTCGGCGAGGGCAGCCGCGTGCTGATCAACGGCGCGGCCGGGGGCATCGGGCATCTCGCGATCCAGATCGCCAAGGCGCGCGGCGCCCACGTCATCGCACTCGCATCGGCGGCGAACGCCGACTTCGTGCGCTCGCTCGGCGCCGGGCCGAGCGGCAACACGCCAGGCGCGGTGACCCGGGGCCACGAGAGCGGGATCGACCGCCTATATCGCGGTCGATCGCTCTCTCGTTGCGGGCCGAGCGGCAACCCGCCACGCGCGGTACGAGTGTCGGATTCGCCCCCCATATCGGGGCCCACGACGAGGCGATCGACTACGCCGCCACCGACTTCACCGAGGTCGTCGGTGACCTCGATGCCGTCTTGGAGGTCATCGGCGGCGACTATCCGGCCAAGGCCCTGGAGGTCCTCAAGCCCGGCGGGACCCTCGTCGCCACGCTGCCCCCGACGCTTCTCCCCGTCGCGGAGGACGCCGCCGACCGTGGCATCCGCTTGGCCGGCATCCTCTCGTCGAAGCCGACCGGCTCGGCATGACCGCCCTGGCCGACCTCGCCGCGGCCGGCACGCTCGTTCCCACCATCGCCGCGACCTTCGCGTTCGACGACGCCGCCCCGGCCCAATCCGCCAACGCCGGCCCCGGCAAGGTCGTTCTCAGTTTGACCTGAGGAAGTCCAGAACCTCTGCGACGAACTCCTCGTGGTACTGAAAGACGCCGCCGTGCCCGGCGTCGGGATAGAGCTTAAGCCGGGCGTCGCGCA
>VAWY01000305.1:331-3568 GCA_005888335.1 Actinomycetota bacterium | reverse complement strand
GGCCTCGAGTTCTCGCTCGACTCGAGCCTCAGCGGCCGGGACGGCGAGCAGATCGTCGTCCGCGACCCGTTCGGGCGTCCGATCAAGATCGACCGGGTCACGCCGGCTCGCCCGGGCAAGGCCGTCTTCCTCACGCTCGACCACACGATCCAGGCGAACGCCGAGCAGGTGCTGCGCCAGACCGTGTCGCAGTGGCGCGCGAAGAGCGCGACAGCGATCGTGCTCGATCCGAAGACGGGCGCCGTGCTCGCGATGGCGGAGGCGCCGTCGTACGACGCCAACAAGTCTCCCTCGGTCAACCCGACGCGGCAGCGCAACCGCGCCGTCAGCGATGCCTTCGAGCCCGGCTCGGTGTTCAAGGTTGTGACGATCGCGCGCACGCTGCTCGGCGAGCCGCGGTTGAGGAAGTGGATCGCCCAGTTCGGCTTCGGCCAGCCTACCGGCATCGATTTCCCCGGCGAGAACCAGGGGCTGCTGCCGCCTTACTGGTCCGGCTCGACGATCGGCAACGTGCCGATCGGGCAGGGGATCGCGGTGACGGCGATCCAGCTCGCGTCCGTGTACGCGGCGATCGCGAACAAGGGGCTGTGGGTGCAGCCTCATCTCGTCGACCACGTGCAGGGCGAAAAGCCCCCCGCGCCGAGGACGCGGCGGATCCTGTCGCCGCGCGTCAACCGCACGCTGCTGCAGATGCTGAAGGGCGTCGTGTCGGACACCGGCACCGCCGCGTCCGCAGAGATTCGCGGCTACAGCGTCGCCGGCAAGACCGGCACGGCGCAGAAGCCGGGGTCGCATGGGTACGAGGCAGGCAAGTACGTCGCGACGTTCGTCGGCATGGTGCCCGCGAGCAACCCGCGCCTCGTCGTGCTCGTCAGCGTCGACGAGCCGACGCGCGCGATCTTCGGGGGCGTCGTCGCGGCGCCCGCCTTTGCGCAGATTGCCGCATTCGACCTCCAGTACCTGGAAGTTCCACCGGATCTCGCGGTCCGTTAGCGGCGCTACACTCGCCGGGCGATGATGGATCTGGAGCGCCTCGTCGCCGCGCTCGGGGCGGTCGAGGTGGTCGGACGCGCTCCGGTCGAGGTACACGACCTCGCCTACGACGCGCGGCACGTCGTCCCGGGCTCGCTTTTCTTCTGCGTGCCCGGAGCCCGCTTCGACGGGCATGACTTCGCCGCACAGGCGCTGGAGGCGGGGGCGGTCGCGCTCGTCGTCGAGCGGCCGCTCGACGTGCCGGTGCCGCAGTTCGTCGTCGGCGACTCGCGCGCGGCGATGGCGCCGGTCGCCGACGAGTTCTTCGGCCGCCCGACCGAGGAGCTCCAGGTCGTCGGCGTCACGGGCACGAACGGTAAGACGACGACGGCGTTCCTGCTCTACGCGATCCTCGCAGCGGCGAACCGCCGACCCGGGCTCACCGGCACGATCGAGGCGCGCGTCGGCGGCGAGCGACGCGGCGTCAAGCACACGACGCCGGAGGCGATCGACCTGCAGCGGCTGTTTCGCGAGATGCTCGACGCGGGCGACCGCTCGGTCGCGATGGAAGCCTCGTCGCACGCGTCCGCACTGCACCGTCTCGATCGCGTGCGCTTTGCCGCACTCGTGTTCACGAACCTGAGCCACGAGCATCTCGACTTCCATGCGGACATGGAGGACTACTTCGAGGCGAAGGGGCGCCTCTTTCTCGCGGGCCGCCCGCCCGCAGCCGTGAACACCGGCGACGAGTATGGACGGCGGCTCGCCGCGGAGCTGCCCGACGCATTGACGTTCGGCTTCGGCCGGGACGCGGAGGTCGGCCCGGAGGCACTCGCAGGGATCGAGCTGAAGCTGCGCGGCCGCTTCAACGCCGAGAATGCGCTCGGTGCGATCGCAGCGGCCCGTCTGCTCGGCATCGCGAGCGACGCGATCAAGCGCGGCCTCGAGTCGGTGCGCGGCGTACCGGGCCGCTTCGAGCCGATCGACGAGGGACAGCCCTTCGAGGTGATCGTCGACTACGCTCACAAGCCGCTCGCACTCGAAACGCTGCTGCGCACGGCGCGCGAGCTCGCGCCGGGACGCGTGCTGTGCGTCTTCGGCTGCGGCGGCGACCGCGACCGCGAGAAGCGTCCGCAGATGGGGCGCATCGCCTCCGAGCTCGCGGACGTCGTGATCGTCACGAACGACAACCCGCGAAGCGAGGACCCGCAGGCGATCATCGACGCGATCGTGGCGGGCGCCGTCTCGGACGTCGAGGTCGAGCCGGATCGTGGGGCGGCGATCGCGCGCGCGATCGAGCTCGCCAGCGAGGGCGACGTCGTGCTGGTGGCCGGCAAGGGGGCCGAGCAGGGACAGCAGTTCGCCGACCGCACGGTGCCCTTCGACGACCGTGAGGCGGCCCGCGAGGCGCTGCGGACGCTGGGGGCGCGGACCTGATCCCTCTGCGCGTCGAGGAGCTCCGCGGGCTGGGCCGGCTCGAGGGCGAGGCGGAGTGGGTGACGGGCGTCGAGATCGACTCCCGCCGCATCTCGCCGGGCGACCTGTTCGTCGCGCTCGGGCGCGGCGTCGAGTACCTCGACGACGCCCGCCGGAGGGGTGCGGGCGCGACGCTCGTCCCGGCCGACGAGTTCGCGGCGATGGCCGCGCTCGGGAGTGCGGTCCGCGAGCGCAGCGACGTGCGCGTGGTCGCGATCACCGGCTCCACCGGCAAGACGTCGACGAAGGACATTCTCGCCGCGCTCTGCCGCCCGTTCGCGCCCACGGTCGCCGCCGAAGAAGGGCACAACAACGAGATCGGGCTGCCGCTGACGCTGACGCGCATCGGTCCCGACACGAGCGTCGCGATCACCGAGATGGGGATGCGCGGCCCCGGCCAGATCGCGGCGCTGTGCCGCATCGCGCAGCCGGAGATCGGCGTGATCACGAATGTCGGCCCCGTGCACCTCGAGCTGCTCGGCACGGTGGCGGAGGTCGCGAAGGCCAAGGCGGAAGTGATTCAGGCGTTGCCGCCGAATGGTGTCGCCGTGATCCCCGCACACGCTCCGGAGCTCGAGCCCTTCGTGCCCGCCGACCGCGAGGTACGGCGCTTCGCCGCGCCGCCCGCGGAGCTGCGGGACGGTTGGATGCACGTCCGCTGGCGCGACCGCGAGATCCCGTTCTCGTTCACGGCACGCCACCAGGCCCTGAACGCGGCGGCGGCGCTCACTGTCGTTGAGGCGCTCGGCCTGCCGCTGCCCGAGGGCCCGGTCGAGGTCGCCTTCTCGA
>VAWY01000305.1:0-275 GCA_005888335.1 Actinomycetota bacterium | reverse complement strand
GTGCGGCGGGGCGCCGCACGGTGGCCGTCCTGGGCGACATGGCGGAGCTCGGGCCCGACGCGGAGCGCTTCCACGAGGAGGTCGGCGCGTACGCGCGCGAGCTCGGCGTCGACGAGGTGATCGGCATCGGCCCGCTCGCGGGGCGCTACGGAGCCAGGGCCTGGACCGCGAGCACCGCCGAGTCGATCGAGCTCGTTCTCGCCGTCGTGCAGCCCGGAGACGTCGTGCTCGTGAAGGCCTCCCGTTCGGTCGGGCTCGAGATCGTCGCCGACGCG